>JAKPTG010000107.1 GCA_029571005.1 Candidatus Fermentibacterota bacterium | reverse complement strand
GCTGCTGTTCACCTCGGCCGCTGACGGTTCTCCCAGCATCTACGGCTTCGATGGAATCGGCACCCCCTCCCGGCGGACCTTCAGCCCCGCGGACGAGTCCACGGGGCCGACCGGCTGCTGGAACGCCGCAAGGGGGCTTATCGTCTATGCCGCTACGGACACGTCCGGTGCGGGCCAGATCCGCACCATACCCGGAAACGGCACCAAGGTCACGCTTCTCTACTCCCCGGGGCTTCCCCTGGCTTTCCCCTCCTGGAATCCCCCGGGGGACAGCCTGGTTTTTTCCATGAAGCCCCACGGTTCCCCGGGATACAGGCTCTTCGTCTCGCCGGCGGAGGGCGATTCCCTCGTCCCGGTGGAGGTCCCGCTGCCGGAGGGTGACTGTGTGCGCCCCTCCTACAGCCCCGAAGGTGACCTGATACTCTTCCAGTACCGGGAGTCGGCCGAATCCCGCTGGAGTGTCTGGGTCACGGCCCCGGACGGCACCGGAGCGGGGCCGGCGGCCTCCGGCGGGAACTGCGTGCATCCATCCTGGAGCCCTTACCGTGACTGGTTCGTCTTCTCCACGGACCGGTGGGGCAACTACGAACTCGCCGCCGGCCGCGTGGGGTCGGATACGGTGATAAGAATCACGAACGATCCGGCGGCGGACCTTTTCCCCGCCTGGAACCCCGACAGCCGCTGGATCGCCTTCTCCAGCGACCGGCTGGAGGGGTTCGATATCTTCAGCATTGACGGGATCGAGATTTCTCCCTGAAGCCCGCCGAGATCCGACGGAAAAGGGGCGGGGGCGCCGAAGCGCCCCCGCTTTTTCGGATGTGAGGTTCCGTCAGTCGTTCAGCATGGTCTGAATGGTCTGCGCCAGCTCCACCAGGAAATCGGGGTCGGCGACGTTTATGCCCATCCCGAACCCGCCGTGCCTCACAACATAGAGGGTGAACCGGAAATCCTGGTTGAGGAAGGACATGGCGGCGCCCATGCCCAGCACGTTGTTCCGGTTGGTGCCGGAGTGCTCGAAGGAGTAGTCTCCACCGTCGTACAGACCGATAGCGGCCGCCACTCCGGTGAGCATGTCGCCGGAAAGACCCCTGACCATCTGGAGCGCCGCGTAGCCCGCTATGGCGTCCCGGGTGATGGCGGTGGCCCCGGAAGGCATGTCGTAGGTGGCATAGTCGAACTTGATCGTGTGCTCCGCCATGATCCAGGTTCTGTAGTTGGTGCCGCTGACGCTTACCAGACGGTAGGGAACGTTCAGGTACGCCACCACGTTGCCGTTCTCCACCGCCAGGGAGTCAACCCCGATGGCGTTGGTGGACCAGTCGTTCACCGCGGAAGTCATCAGGAAGAACCCCGGTATGTCCGACTCCCAGCGGTACTTGAAGGGGACGTTGCCGTACTTGGGGCTCTGGGGGTCGTTGTGCGCCGCGTTGAAGGGGGGGGCTCCGTAGAGGAACGCCCCGATGATGTAGTTGTCTATGGGAGTTACATCGCCGTCCACGGGCCAGTCGTACCAGGTTTCCCCGTAGGCCTCAATCACCGACATCGTCTCATCGCTGAGCACCGGGAAAACGCACTCGAAGACGGTCCATCCCGGGTCCTGGTCAATGGAGGTCTCACCGGAGGCGATGGGCCACTTTCCGCCGTCAAGCTGGCTCGCCATGAAGAAGTAGTCGCCGCCGATGACCCAGTAGTCGCTGAGGTGGATCGAGGCGTATCCGGCGCCCAGGTAGGCCTCGGGCCGGGTTACGTCCACATCTATGGCCTGCTGGAAGTAATCCATGGCTGTGGTGTAGTCGTTCCGGTCGTAGGCTTCCCAGCCCTGGGCGACCAGGCCGCTGTAGCCCACCACGTCTGGAATGTCCGTGGGGAGTTTGTCACCGCAACCCGCCAGCAGAATGAGGGCGAGACCCGCGAGCAGTGCAACCTTGTGCTTCATTATCACCCTCCTTTCTACTCGACCATCATGATTTTCTGGGTGAGCACCCGGCCCTGAGCCTCCAGACGGCAGAAGTAAACTCCCGCGCCCAGGGGCCGGCCGTTGTCGTCGGTGCCGTCCCAGGTCACACTGTGGTTAGCCGGAGCCATATCCTCGTTGGCCAGGGTTCTCACAAGCCTTCCACTCAGATCGAAGACCTTCATGGACACGTGACCCTGGACAGGGGTGGCGAATCTGATCACGGTCTGGGCGGTGAAGGGGTTCGGGTTGTTCCCCTGCAGCTCGACCTGCGCCGGAAGCGACGGACTGCTGATTCCGGGCGCCTGACCCAGAACGTAGATCCCGCCCTGGACAACCTGGGCGGATATCCTGCCGCCCTGGAAGAAGCTGTCCAGCCTGTCCCAGCCCTCGCCGTTCCAGCGGAACACCGAGGCGTCGGAGTCCTCGGCGGGGAAGGAGATGGTTCCCTGCACGCCGGGGATGCTGACGGGGCCCGCCAGAACGCCGGTGAGCATGCCGGAGGCCTCAGCCAGACTGGAGCCGGAGCCCAGGGAGAGCCCGAGCATGCCGGTCTCGCCCAGGACCACCCGGGAGCCGGGGGCCGCTCCGCCCTCGGGCACATCGAGCCTTATCCCCCGGACTTCCAGGGTGAGCGCTCCGCCCATGGTGCCCACGGCCATTTCGACGCTCCTGGAGGCCGCTATGCCGCTGCTGTCCCAGCCGGAGAAGTTGAGGGAGTAGTTGCCGTCCGTTGCGAGGCTGACTGCGCCCCTCCACATGAGGCTGCCGTAGAAGGGCTCCATCTTCACCAACCTGGTCTCGTCGTCCCGGACGATCTTCAGAACAGGGCCCACCCAGTCGAAGCCTTCCATCTCCCTGGTGTCCCGGTCCAGCAGCACCGCATAGACATGGGCGTAGTTGTCGGAGATCTGGTTCTGATGGATCGCCGCCTCCAGGGTCGGGCCATCGTAGTCCTGGCTGACGTAGTAACGCAGGTTCGGGGCGCCGCCGGGGTTGTTGTTGGTGACGATGAGGTAGCTGGTGTTGCCTCCCAGGTCGAACTGGCCGTTGAAGAAGCTGTTCAGATTCAGGTCCGTGATGGACGCGAACTCGCCTGAACCTTCCTCGTACACGGCTACGAGTTTCCCCTCCCAGCGTCCGTTCACCGCGCTCCCGCCGCCGGAGCCGTCGGAGTACTGGCCGTTGAAGAGCACAGGCCCCTCGTCGCCGGTCAGATCGCGGAAACGGCAGTACTGCGCACACCATATGGGGCCCTGCATGGAGAACGCGGGCTCGGCGATCTTGCCGGGGTCTATCGGGTAGTCACCCTCCTTGAACTTGAGGCTGAAGGCGGCGGACATGTTCAGGTGGGCGAAGCCCTCGAGAGGGGTGTCTATCAGGAAGTCGTACCTGTAGATGCCGCCGCCGTAGTCACTGAGGTACTTGTGGGCCAGGTTGCAGATCAGCCAGTCCCAGTACAGGGGCACCACCTCGTTCTGAACGGCGGTCTCCGGGTCGGCGGAGGGGTTCAGGGCCAGCGCCACGTTCATCATGCCCGTGGAGTCACCCTGGGCTATGGCGCTGATGACGCCGTCGCCGGCCCGCTGGCGCAGGTACATGAAGAACAGGAAACTCTGCCCCCGGGAAGCGGCGTAGTCCGAACCGCCGGGCCCGGCGGTGGAGTTGATGAGTTCCAGGTAGGGAGTCTTCTCGAACTCCGCCAGGGCGATGGCGTGACCGTACTTGTTGCCCCCGGTTTCGGTGAACCCGAAGCACGCGTACTGGGCCACCTCGGCCATGCCCCGGACAAGCCAGGCCTCCTCGGTGATATTGCGGCTGTAGCGGCTCAGGGCCGCGAGGCCGTTGGCCAGGTTCCACTGCCTGGCGCTTTCCGCGAAGGGAAGATAGCCCGGGTTGGTGGCGAAGGCGTGGGCGTTGATGTAGAAGATGTCGTGGGCATTGAAACCGCCCTCCTCGCCCATGAGGTCCGCGGTGTTCACGTAGTAGGCCTGGTTCCTCGGTATGACACTGCCGGGCCCGGCGTTGAACTTGGTGGGGATGGCGGCGATGACTATCCAGACCTTGCCCTGATCCGGATTGCTGAGCACCGGTTCCCCCCAGGTGCCGGTGACGGTGCCCCAGACGGTGTTCTCAAAAACCTGGGTGAGGTTCTGGAACTCGGCGGCACTCATCATGTCGGGCATGATTCCCACGCCCCAGCCCCATTTCGTCGGATTGCACTCTTCGCTGTTGAGAAGGGAGTCGAGTTCGGTTACCGCCCTTCCCCTGATATCCACCCAGCATGTGTCCTGCACCAGCCACAGGGCATGGGGCGTCTCGGCCATCACTGTGAACTGCCGGAGGGCTGGCGCCTCGGGGAAGTCCATCAGGTCCGGCACCAGAAGGTTGACCTTGTCGCCGACCCCCTGGGCGTTCACCGTGCTGAAACCGAGAAGCGGCATCAGGATTGCGGCCAGAAGAGCGATGGCCGCCCCGCTGCCCCTTCCTGAAGTGGTTCTCATGCTAACCTCCTCTTTACTGATCGCGGTGTTTGCCGCACTGTGGTGTCTATTCCCCGCGGGCTCTCCGAAAGGCCCGCTACAGAGATGAAAGCCATCCTTTCCTGGGTAACGGCTACCAGCCACTCTCGATGCCTCCGGATTCCGCACCCTCGCCGGTGCTCATGGTTCGGATCATCTCCCGCCAGTTGGGGAAGGAGACCTCTCCCGGAACCGTGGAGTACACCTGGCGGAAGTCACCGTTGATGTTCATGTCCGCGAAGACGAAGGTGGCCCGGACTCCCTCGTAGTAACTCCATACCTCGTACGGGGCCATGGCGGTGGTGAAGGGAACCCGTTCCACTTCCTCCGGCTCTCCGTGCCGTATGAGCACCCGGCCCCTGTCCGTGCGCCACCCCTCCCTGCCCATGTACGCGAACCTGCCGGCATCCCGGCACCTGCCCTCGAAAACCGCCAGCTCCTCCGGAGAACCGCTCCAGAATTGCCGGTAGTAGGCGGCCTTTCCGGGCTCGTCCAGCCTGCCGTACAGGTCCGCCTGGGCGCCGGTGAGCAGAAGCCCGAACTGTTCCAGGAACTCCGGCATCGGCAGGCTGTCCTCCCACACCGCCGGAGGCATCGTCTCGCCCACGGCCGTTTCCACCAGCATGGGCTTGGTCACCAGGCCCAGGGTGTCCCCCCCGGGGGTGGTGTAAAGGACGAAGAGGTTGTAGAGCCCGGACACCCTGGCCGGCAGCAGGTCGAGGCTGTCCACCAGGCTGACCGAGCCGGCCCCCTCGGGAATCAGGAACTCCTGGAACGGCCTGGCGAACACGACCCTGCCGTCGGGCCCGGTGATTCCGGACTGCCTTCTGAGGGTGGCGCCCCCAAGGTCGTAAACCTCATGGTAGGTGTACACCCTGGTCTCCCCGGGAACACTGAAGGTGTTGGAAGCCGCCGGAAACACGATAAGACTCCCCTTGAGCAGGGTGTTTTCGCTGCCCGGCGGGGCGGGCATCACGGTTCTGGCCAGCTCCAGTTCACTGAAATGGCCCGGTTCCTCCACGTTGATGCTTCTCACGGCGGTGCCCAGGAGGCCGTTGAGGTCGTCGCTCACCGAGACGGTCAGCACCCGTTCCCCCGGACTCACCGGAAGTATGATGGAGTTCACGGCGCTCCGGCCGGAGGCCCATCGGGTTTCCGACCGCCAGGCCTCGCAGGCCAGGGTATCGCCGTCCGCGCCGGTGAGAACCGCTACCGTGGTGAAGCCGGACATGCCCTCCTCGTCCCGTGAGATGTTGTCCAGGGGAACCTCCTGGTAAACCTCCAGCATCAGAGAGGCATCGTCGCCGTACCGGAAGAGGGCCGTGTCTATGGAGAAGCGCACATCCCCCCTCCCCGGAGTGGCCAACTGCCCGGCGTAACCGGCCCAGACCGCCGCCAGGACGACCGCCGCATGCCTACCGGACATGCCGTTCCTCCCAGAGGCTCAGGGCCCGATTCAAGTCCTGCCAGTCTCCGTTGAACTCGTACAGCCCGTAGCCGTGACGGTCAACGAAGGTCAGGGTGAGCCCGGGGTTGAAGTAGGTCCACACCTGGTAGGGGCGGCCCCCCACCTGGAAGGGGTGGTCATCCACCACATCGGGTTCCCCGAGTTTGGCCCAGGCGATGCCCATGTCCGTGAGGATGCCCCTTGTGGCGCCGACGGCGAAGACCCGTTCGATGTAGTCCAGCCTTCCGCGGTAGGCGTCGAGGTATTCGTTCTCCCTGGTGACGGGGTTGGGGTCCCTCCGAAGCCAGAACTCGCTCATCACCGCCTGCCTCTGACCGGGCCCCGGCGCGCCCCGGAGGTCGGAGACCTCCCGGGAGGAGGCTATGGGGCGGATCAGGGTGAGGGTTTCCTCCGGATCCTCTCCCCAGAGATCCCAGGACGAGAGCAGCCTCACGGCGCCGGAAGAGGAGGCCAGTACTCCGGTACCCTCTCCCGTCACCGCGGTGTTCACCCGGTAGAGCCCCCCTTCGAGCCCCCCGAGGGACACGCGGCCGGTGAAGGAGAATACCCCCTCCTCCCGCCCGGCAGGCTCCATCCACCCCTCCCTGACGACGTTCAGGTCCTGGTCGAGCACCGCGTAGGCGGCCTGCAGCGATTCGGTCCCGGCGGGCGGGTAAACGTCCCAGAGGATTTCCATGTCTCCGGAGGCCCGGACGGTGCCCCCGGGGGACAGGCGAAGCCCTCCGGAGGACCACACGTCCTCAGAGGTGCTGTCTATCGCCAGGTCCGCCCCCCAAACAGAGCGCTCACCGGTTTCCTGATCCATGAGAACCACTTCCAGACCGTGCGTACCGGCGGGAAGCTCCTGGAAAACCAGTTCCTCCACCACCGGGAAGCCCTCCTCGGGGACGGTGCCGCCGACCCTTTGGAAGCGGCCGCCTACGGACGCGCTGAGTTCGTATTCCGCCGTACCGGCGCCGGACTCGTACACGGTCAGCAGGTCACCACGCTCGATAGTGACCGTCACCACCGCCGAGCCGGCCCGCCGGGGGCCGGCGGGAACGGTGGTCCAGCTTACCGTGAAACCCGTCAGAACCGCCGCCGCCAGGGAAAACGTCAACTGACTTCACCTTCCCGTCCGGGGGGGCCGCCCCCCCCGGAGTAATGGGTCCGTATCAGAACGCCACGCCCAGACTGGCCCGATGGACCATTTCAAGGCGGTTGAAGTCCTGATATGCGTAATCCAGGGAGAGGGTGGTCCCGCCCACGGGAATCCGGAAACCGGCCCCGGCGCAAAGCCCTTCCTCATCCGTGTTCACCCGGTATCCGCCCCGGAGGGCGAACATGTTGTTGTACCAGTATTCGGCGCCCATGTTCACCTGCTCCAGGTTGTCCGGCGGGTGAACGCCGTCCACCTCCACGGTGATCTGGTGGTTGGGGGTCTGGAGCACATCCATGGCCATGCCCAGCTTGAAGGTCATGGGCATGGAATAGGGGTTGTAGGTGTGGAGGGAGTCACTCCCGCTGAAGTAGGTCGTGTACTCCCCGCTGGGGGTCAGTTCGGGCCCGAAATGCTGAATGGTCATGCCGATCCGGAGGGTTTTGAACCCGGTGTCGTACAGGGTTCCCAGGTCAACTGCGATTCCCCCGGCGGACACGTCGTCCCACGCTTCCCTCACGTACTTCACCGAGAGACCGGTGCTGAACCGGTCGGTGAGCATCCGGGAAAAGGTGAGCCCCGCCACCATGTCCGTGCAGGTGAAGGTCTCTCCGGTTCCGCCGGGCTGCTCCACGGTGGTGACATCCATGTCGCCGCTGGAGAGCAGGCCGAACTGGAGTGCGAAGCTGCCTATCCCGGGCTGCTCATGGGTGACGATGCCGTTGCCGTAGAGGATGTCGGCGTAAAGCTGGGTCCCGGAGAACTGCACCTGGGTGCCGGGAACCCTCACCAGGGCGGCGGGGTTCCAGTAGGCGGCGCTGGGGTCGTCCGCGGTGGCGATGAAGGCGCCGCCCATGGCGACACCCCTGGCGCCCACCCCTATCTGAAGGAAATTGGCGCCGGCGGTCCCGACCTTGGCGAAGGATGAGGCTTCCGCATCGGCAGGGATCAGCAGGAAGGCAACCACCGCCGCTGCCAGAATCGTTCCAGTGAGCTTCATGGTTATCCTCCTTTCCCTACTTGATGATGGCAAACTTGCCGACTACAAAGTCATCCTCGGTTTCCACACGGTACACGTAGAGACCCGTCACCGCGTCCTGCTCGTTCTTTGAAACGAGGTCCCAGTATTCGGTTCCGTTCTCCCCGCTGTAGTCCCGGTGTTCGAGGGTTACCACATGGTCTCCGTCCAGGGTGTAGATGTGAATGTTGCACATGGCCGGAAGGTTGATGAAGGCGATCTTGTTGAAGTAGATGGCCTCCCAGGAGGCGCTGCCCCGGTAGGGGTTGGGAACCACCGAGACATTCTCGGTCCAGTTGGCGTCCGCGCCCCAGCTCGGCACAACCGCCACGGGGGTGCCTTCCACGGTCTGCTTGTAGTTGGAGCGGGTGCTCTCTACCATGGTCTCGCCGTCGTAGGCGCACACCACGTAGAAGTATGGGAAGCCGTTGGTCACGGTAGTGTCGGTGTAGCAGTGGGTGCCGGTTCCCGAAACGCTGGCCACCAGCTCCCAGTTGCTGGGGGAGAAGACGCCCCTGTAAACGTTGTAGCCACCGAAGGGGCTGTAGCTCTCGGCGTTGGCGCCCCACTCCAGGTGAACCGCCCTGTCCTGGGCCTCATAGAAGAGAATGGGGGTGGGGGGGAGTTGGGGAACGCCCCAGCCGCCGCCCCGGTAGTAGGCGTCCAGCAGGTTGTCGGCCGCCTCCCGGAGACCGGCGAGACCCTGCCCCACTATCCAGCCGCCCACCACGTTGAGACTGTCACCGGTCTCGATGTTGACGGGGCCCGCGGAGATCAGGAAGCGGTAGTCGAACACCGGGTAGTTGATGCCCATGGGGTTGTCGTAAACGAAGGGGAAGGGCCCGGGGTTCTCGGGGATCCTGGCCTCGGGTGTCGCGGGGTTGCCCACCCAGTCCGCCATGTACGCGGGGCCGCTGAACTGGCCGTTTACGTCCGGGAACACACCCCACATGTAGTTGTAGCGCTCGAAGTCCTGCCCGGGGTCGCTCTCCCAGTTCCACCAGGCGTGGCTGATGGGGATGGGAACGCCTTCCACGTCAATGGGCCGCTCAATGGTGCCGTCAGCCTTCTTGACCCAGAGGTCCAGAAGCCTCCAGCCCACGAAGCCCACACAGGGAGGATTCAGATCCTGCTCGCCTGTGTCGTCCGTGGACGAGCCGGGGTGATCGCTGTCCCACATGTAGCTCATGTTCCTGGGAACCACCGCGTAGGCGGTGTCGCCCACTGTGTGGATCCAGTAGTTCTCGGGCATCCCGTCGGCGAACCTCTCCAGACCGTTCTCGGGCATCACGGTGAAGATGGGAGTGCTGTCCGGGGGAACGTACTTGAAGAGAATGGTGAAATGGTCCGAGACGCCGTCGCCGTCAACGTCGTTATCGGGAAGGCCGTCGGCCTCGGCGTAGTTGTAGTGGTAGAACACGTTGCTGGGATCGTCCTCATCAAGAGGGCTGTCGGGGTTCTGCATGTAGGTGTAAACGTCCTGGGCGCTGGCGGTGGTGCCGTCCTGGAAGACGTACTCGAAGGTGTGGTCGGGATCGTTGCACCAGATGGCGTGGCCGTCGTAGTACACCAGGTCATCTATGTTGTTTTCGACAGGGTCCGCGGTGGCCACGTCGCAGTCGCCCCTGACCGCTATCAGGAGGCCGTCCAGGGAGTTGACGCCAATGGTGTTGTACTCGGAATGGAAGGTCACGAGCATGTGCTGGGCGATGAATTCGTTGAAGCCCGGGGTCCCCCAGCCGTAGTTGTTGGTGTACACCCGCATTCCGTAAGGAGCGCCGGTGTTGTAGGAAGACCAGTCGTCGTAGCCGTACCCGGTCTGTTCCAGGGCTATGGGGCCGGGAACGAGCTTGACCGCCGGAAAGCCCTCCGACGGCCTGAGTTCCCAGTCACCGTAGTCCGAACAGCTTGCGTGGGATGCCACACCGGGTTCAAAGAGGCACGACCAGAAGTCGCCGCACCAGAGGTAACTGTTCCCCTGGCCGCCGGGCCATTCCATGGAGGGGTAGTTCACCCAGGGGTCGCCGAACACCCCCACGTTCAGGAAGGCCGACCATGTTTTGGAGAGGTTGTGAAGCATCCATACCATGGGCGGACGGTCATCGGTGCCGCCGTCCGGACGTACCGCCTCGCGGATTTCCGCGGCGAAACAGGGGACGGCGAACGTCAGCAGCAGGAGCAGTACCGGGATCCTGCCGAACCTTGTGTTCCTCATACCCTCAGTCACCTCCAGTTCCAGTCCCGGCCGGGGGTTCCCCCGGCCATTCATTCGTGTATTTGGCTTTCTGATACCGCATTATCTCTTTCAGGCGACGCATTTCCCGTCCTCCCGCCCTAATCCGTGAGGACGAAGTTGTAGGTGATCGACGTCCAGACTCCCACGGGAATGCCGTTGTTCCGGGCCGGGGTCCACCGGGTGTTCCATGCGGCGCTCATGGCCGCCTGGTCCAGACTGCCCACGCCGCTGGAGTTGTAGAGCTGCACGTCGGCCACCGTTCCATCGGCCTTGATGTAGAGCCAGACGGTCACGGTTCCCTCGATTTCGGCCTGTTTCGCCATTTCCGGATAGTCCGGCATGGGCTTGTAGGTACACACCGGGAAATCCTCCACCGGCATGAACCTTGGGGGGCCGATCTCGTCGTCGCTTGACTGCTGGGTCAGCTCCTCGGTCTGCTCGAAGGTGGACACCAGGGACAGCCCGAGGGTGTCTTCGCTGAGGGAAAGCGTAACCTCGATTTCCTGGACCATTTCCAGGGCTTCCTGCTGAAGTTCCTCACGCTCTTCCTGGACCTGCTCCTCCTGCTCCTCCACCGTATCATCGAAGGCGAGGTCCGCCTCGACCGCCTCCATCTCGCTGTCGGTGGTGCGGGTGGAGAGCCGTCCGAGCTGGCTCGCGGGAATCAGTTCGAACAGCAGTACGAGGAGCGCCAGACCGATGGCGATACCCGTTTCGAACCTCAGGGAAGACCTGTCCCGAAGGGCGGCGTTGGCTTTCGTAAGCATCACCCCTCCCTTCACATCCCGGTTCTGAACTCTTGGGCATTGAACTGAATGCTGTAGAGTTCCTCGAACCTCAGGGCGTTGAAGAGGCTCAGTATATCGCTCATGGGAACCCTGGCGTCGGCGTTCAGGATGATGACGTCCAGACGCTTGTTCTGTTCCCTCCAGAACTTGTCGCTGAGCCCCTTGACCTGCTCGGCAACCTGATTCAGGGGGAGGTCGAAGTCACCTATACGGGCCACAACCGGGCTGCCCGCCTCGCCGGGGGTCATCTGCTTGAGCCACACCGCCACGGTGAGGTTCTGCTTGCCGAGTTCGCTCATAACCTCGGGATGGGCCTGGGGAAACCTTATCCTGAGCCCCCCCTCCGACTTGAATATGGTGGTCGCCATGAAGAACACCAGGAGCAGGAAAACGATGTCCGCCATGGTTGCTGTGAAGATTTCTCCGGAAACCTGCATCCTTTTCCTGAGTTTCATCATGCACCCCCCAGTCTTTCCTGAATCGTGATTCCCGTGCGGCTGACCCCGTTGCGCCGGAGGGTGTCCAGCGCCCGGATCATTCCGTTGTAATCACAATCGGGGAAGAACTTGAGGATGACCACCAGTTCGCTCTCCCGGACCGCCGATGCGATGTCGCCCTGACGGGCGTCCGCCAGAACCAGAGTATCGCCGAAGGCCACCTCGCCGAAGAGCGGATCGGAGGCGGTGGGAACGTTCGTCCCCATCCGCTCTCTGAGAACCCCCTCCCGGAGTACCAGGGTGAGGTTCTCCGCCGCCACCGCGGCGCTCAGGCTGGAGTAGGTCCCCTGGGAAACGCCCTTGGCCACCTCGAGGTTCACGAGGAGCCGCCTGGACGTGGCGGAAAGGTTCTCAACCCTGTCCGACGCCAGGCTCATGATCCCGTCCTGCAAGCCGGAATCATCCAGACTGACGTCCTCCCCGGCCCTGGCCCTCTGAAGGGGGCCTCCGGGGGGAGCCTGGTCTATGAGGGCAACGTACTCGTTCTGACCCCACTGCTTGATGGTCATCACCAGCCTGTTGCTCTCGTCTATCACCACCTCCGCAGTCTTTTCGTCGGCCTTCTTAGGCAGCTTGTAGCTGATGCCCTTCTGTACCTCGAAGGTGGTGGTGACAAGGAAGAAGATCAGCAGCAGGAACGCAATATCGGACATGGATGCATCCGGGATGCGTCCTGTTGCCCGGGGTTTTTCCTTGCGCATGCGTTCTCCTTAACCTACAGCTGCTTGAGGTGCTCCATATCGGCCAGCTGGTCAACGAGGAATATGCTGGCTTCCTCCATGTCGGTGATGAACCTTCCGATTCTGGCGATGAAGTAGTTGTTGGCCATCTGAATCGGAATCGCGATGATGAGACCGGCGGCGGTGGTGATCAGGGCCTCCTGAATACCGCCTGCCACCAGGCTCGCCTCGACGTTCTTGGCCGCGGCGATCTCACCGAAGGCCCGGATCATGCCCGAAACGGTTCCAAGGAACCCGAGCATCGGGGCAATGCTGGAGACGGAGGCCAGAACGACAAGCCCCTTCTCCAGGTACGCCATCTCGATGCTGCCCGCGCTTTCGATGGCCTTTTCCACGTCTTCCAGGCCCTTGTCCCGGCGGAGCAGACCGGCCCTGAGAACCGCCGCCACCGGCCCGCTGGTCCTGTCGCAGAGGTTTTCGGCGCCCTTGAGATCGCCCTTCCGGATGTAGCCGCCAAGCTGCTCAAGGAGTTTGGGGACATTCTGCTGGGCCCGCCCGTAGGTGATGAACCTCTCGATGGCCACGGCGACGCCCACGATCAGTGAGAGAAGCAGGGGCCACATGAATATGCCGCCGGCGATGAAGAGGTCCTTGAGGTCCATGCTGGCGCTCTGCTGCCTGGGGACCTCCTCCTCACCCTCTTCCGCTGCGGCGGGGGCCGGTGCCGCGGGGGCGGGCTCCTCCACGGGGGCGGGCTCCTCCACCGGTGCGGCTTCGATCTCTTCGGTGGCTGTCTCCACCGGTGCCGGCTCTCCCTCCGTCACCTGTGCCAGGGCCAGGGGCGCCAGCATCAGGAGGACCATCAGGATGCTTCGCATATGTAATCACTCCCGGGTTGCGGGCGGGCCCGGTCGGGGCCCGCCCATGTAGCTGTTACCACTCGAATTCGAGGCCGAACCGCAACTGCCGCCGGGTGGCGTAGGCGTCCGGGGTTCCGTAGGAGCCCCTGGGGTTGTGGTCCGGACTGCCGTCCCCGTCCTGGTCCGCGTCGTACCATCCGGTGTCTATGATCCTGGAGACGTTGGTGCGGTCGAAGAGGTTGAGAACCCATACGCTCAGGTCAACGGAGGTGGCGCCTATCCACCAGGTCTTGTTCACCTTGAGGTCGGTGGATTCCGTCCAGGGCATGCGGCGGCCGTTGATTTCGGGGTCCGCAGTGCCCTGGCTGGCGGCGGTGTAGGGATAGCCGCTGCCGTAGCTGAACTGGATGGTGGAGCCCAGCCCCTCAAGCCAGTGGTTGCCGCCCCACAGCGGGCCTTCGCCCCTGGGGATGCGGAAGTCGAAACTGGCGTTGAGGGCGTGCCGCTGATCCCAGTTGAGGGGGCTCTCGCGCCGGGGGATCACCCAGCCCGCCCAGTTGTAGGTGTAGTTCTGGGTGGCGCTGGAACTCTTGCCCAGGGCGATGGAATAGGTGTAGTTGGCGTTGAAGCTGATGAAGTTGGAGGGCCGGCGCATCAGCGAGAACTCCGCCCCCCGGACGCTTCCGTAGTCGGCGTTGATGTAGATGTCGTAGGCGTCAACCGCGGTGAAGAAGTTCTTCTGCATGTCGGTGAGGCCCGTGATGTCCTTGTAGAAGCCGGTGACATCCATGAGGGTGATGTCGTCGAACTGGTGCTTGACGCCCACCTCGTAGGCGATCGTCTCCTCGGGGGCCAGGTCGGGGTTGCCGATGATGGGGTAGGCCCCGGTGAGGTCGAAGTTGGAGCCGTCGTAGAGGTTGGCCATCTGAGGGGTCTGGAAGTAGTGGCCGTAGGTGAAGTGGAGCACGTCACGCTCGGTTATGGGGTGGCTGAAGCCCACCCTGGGGCTGAGGTGATACTTGGCGCTGACACTCACCGGGTTACGGATGTAGTCCGGATCCCCGGGCGCCGCCTCGGGGTTCACCGGGTCGGTGAGGTCGGCGGGGTACTGATCGAAGTTGGGGTCGAAGTAGTCGAACCTCACGCCGGCGTTCACTATCATGCCCCGGAACTCCATCTTGTCCTGGACGTAGGCGGCTATCTGGTGCGGGAAATGATGGTAGTAGGAGGTATAGATGTTGCCGCCGCTGGCGGTGTCGATGGTGTAGTTGTAAACATCGTAGTAGTTGCCCTCGAGGCCGAACTTGAGCTGGTGCTGCTGGTTCACCTGGTTCGTGAGGTCAACCCTGGCGGTGCTGGTGGTGCTGTAGGTCTCACCCCAGGCGAGCCTGGAGGCGCCGGAGCGGTAGTACCCTCTGGAGTCCTGCACCCTGGAGGGGGTGTAGCCGAGCCAGTCCTCCAGAGTCCAGTCCTCGCCCAGCCATCCGCCCTCCGGATCACGGATCCTGTACTCGAAATCGAACCGGTACTGGTTGAGCTTGAACTCCAGGAAGCTGGCGTCGCTCAGCGTCTGGGTGAGGGCCATGCCGTAGCTGAGGTTGGTCCAGAAACGGGTGGGAAGCCCGTACCGGACAGAGGTGCCCGGAAGGGTGTCTCCGGTGGTGGGGTCAATGTAGTCCTGCTCGAAACGGTTGTAAGCCCAGCCGTACTGGGGGTTGCCGGCATGGTAATACCCCGCGGTCTGGTCCCTGAAGGTGGTGGTCAGGTTTATCTTTGTCCGGGGGGTGGGACGGATCGTCAGCTTGCCGTTGCCGGCCAGCGTTTCGGCCCAGCCCCAGTTCCGGAGCCCGTAGTTCCCGTCCTCGCCGCCGCCGGTCTGCAGCCACTCGACGCTCCCGAAGATGCGGACGTCGCCGCCGACATTGAGGCCCATCGCCGGAAGAAGGAGCTGGGTGATGGGCTCGGGTCCGCCCAGGGAAGCCTCGGCGTTGAGCCTGGCTTCCGCGAAGATGCCCGGCTTGTTCCCGGCGAACTCGGTTCCCTCGAAGTTACTGCCGGCCCACCATGCGCCGGGGTAGCCCCAGGTCCAGTCGGAGGCCAGGCCGAGGGCCTGGAAGTTGTTGCCGTTCACGGAGAGGGAGCCGGAGTAGTTGCGGCCCCCCTCCCGGGTGACCACGTTGATCACGCCGGACTGGGCGTTGCCGTACTCGGCGCCGAAACCGCCGGTCATGATGGCGGTCTCCGCCACTGCGGAAAGGGGAATGCTGGCGTCGTAAACGTTGCTCTGGGGGTCCATCTGGGCCACGCCGTCAACTATGTAGGCCACTTCGCCGCTCCGGCCTCCCCGGACCCGGATGGTTCCGCCCTGGGTGGAAACACCGGCCTGCTGGCCGACTATGTCGGACACGCCGGCCACGGGCATGGTCTTGATCTCATCCCTGCTCACCACGGATACGGTGACGGACTGACCCATGGTGATCATTCCGCGCTGGTCCGTGACCGTGACGACCGTGCTTCCCACGGTGACCGGGTTGAGGGTGAGGTCAACCCTGGTGGTCATGTCCACCAGGACCTCCACGCCCTGCATGGTCTGGTCGCCCATGCCGACCATCCGACCTACAACGTCGTAGTTGCCGGGCTGGAGGTTGATGATGAAGTACTCACCGTTCTGGTCGGTCATGGCGCCGTAGCTGGTACCGACAATCATGACCGTGGCCCCGATGAGCGGGGTTCCGGAGGCGTCGGTGACACGGCCGGCTATCTTGCCGGTCGTGGCGGCCATTGCAGAAGTGGCCATCAACAGCACCAACGCGACGAAAACCGCACTATTTCTTCTGGGCACCGTTGCAGCTCCTTTCAATTAAAAGTTGCCGAAAATACCCGCGCCCGTTCCGAAGGTACCCAAATCGCTCCTTCCTGCCTTCGGGAAGGGCATTCACGCCAAACTGACCGGGCCGCGCCCGGCTCCTTTATTTCAATACCGTGCAAGCCTTTACGACCGCACTACCGCACAAACCCCATATCCTTCCGGAAACGAGAATATGAAGGCGGGAAAACCGTGTCAAGCCGTGCCCCCCGGCCCCGGAACCGCTCCTCCCGTACGAAAGCGCCCCGGAACAGAGTGAAGCGGCCCCCCGTTACAGAGCCGGTTGCCCCGGAACAGCCGATCCTTGATGCGGACGGCGACCATTCACGCCTCTTCAGGCCGCACGGAAGCCCGGCCCCCGGGAGGCCCCGGGGTGCGGAGCCGATGAGGCCCATCGGGTTCCCCGCCCCATGGGGAAGCCGCCCAGGCCGCGGTGCGCGGGGACGCCGCGTTTTCGGAGCGCCCCCGCACCCTCAGGCTCCGTCAAAGGTTTATCCCCATGGTGGGCAGCCAGTCGAACAGCAGGAACTGGGCCTGGCCGATGAGAAGGCTCACCCGGGCCATCACGGTGTAGCCGAAACTGGCGCCGAAGGCCACCATCAGCACCGTGATGCCGGCTCCCGCCGCCTTTCCGGTGATTCCATCGTGGGGTTTGGAGAAGAAGAAATACACCAGGCCGCACACCACCCCCACCACTATTATGAGGTTATTGATGAAGCCCATGGTCCCTGAGCCCGTGAGGGGAACGATGGTGCCCTCTATCTGGCTCAGGCAGTTGGTCTGGAGGGTACTCACGAGGCTCAGCCCCGCCCCGGTGCCCACTATCATGGCCAAGGCAAGCCTGGAAAGCCCGGCTATCCTGGGGATCAGCCTGGCCAGCATGAACAGACCGAAGACCCCGGGGATGATCATCAGGTAATCAGGGGTGCCGTCGCCGGCCCCGGTGAGTTCGTCCCAGAAGTTGGGCTTGAGGACGTTGTATATACTGTAGATAACCCAGTAGGCGGCGCTCATCCCCACGAACAGGTGCTCGGCGAACTTGTAGAAGGGGTTGTCGCGGTAGAGGAAGCTGTAAAGCATCAGGGTGAGCACCGCACCCAGCCAGATACCGATGACTTCCCAGTTCATCGCGCCTCCCCCCTTCCGCGCCTGTGAAGGATCAGGTACGTGATGTTCCCTATGACTATGAACCCCATGATCACCAGGTGGGCGATGGACTGGGCCGCCATACCCGGGGTTGCCAGCCCCGCAGGGGTGTTCTCCCGACCCTCGCGCACCATGGTCTCGTAATCGGCGGCCCCCTTCAGCCCCCCCAGAAGACCCACCATCTGGCCGGTACCAAGGTAGGTGTAGAACTCCGGGGCGCTCACCGCCGTGCACCCTCCTCCTACGGGCACTCCGAACCGGTCGTGGGCCATCATGACCCATGCGTGGATGCCGGGGTCGCCGGCGGAGAGGCATATCACCAGGTCAATGTCCCGGAGGTTCTGAACATGCCGCAGCATGGGTATAGAGTCACAGGGCGTTCCGTCCCGGTCCTGGGGGTAGACCGCCCGGATGGAACTGCCCATCCTCACGATGGACACCCCGGCCCCTACGGTGTAACCCAGGTTCACCCAGTCCCGGTACTGCACCGCCCCAAGGCTGTCCCCCACCGCGGTGAGGGCCTCCTGGCTGAGGCTGGCGCCCTGAGGCCAGAAGGCCATGGCCAGTATCCTGTGCCCCCGGCTGAAGAGGTGCTGGGTAAGGGCCACCGCCATGGGTTGGAGTTCGGGCATCGTGGAGGGGTCGTAATCGTAGCTCATGAGCACCACCGAACCCGCCGGAAGGGAATCAATCGTGTCGAAGAGGTCGCGGCTCGGACCGGACCCCACCGGAATCGGGTAGTTCAGACGAAGGGCCAGGGGGAGGAACACCGACAGGGCCATCAGGAGGTAGATGATCCTCCGGTCCACTTTGTCGAGCTTTTCCAGCAGCTTCCTCATCAGTCGGTACCCCCCAGGTAGCTTCGCTCGATGCCGAAGATCATCCTCAGGGAGGTGGACACAACGCCCAGGGCCGCCCCTATCATTACCGCCCGCTGACCCGCCATGTTGGGTACCTGCATCATCCACTCGCTTATCTCGGGAATGCGCTTCCAGATGAGCCCGCCCAGGGGCACCCTGCCAAGCATGACGATGAAGGCACTGGTCAGAAGAAGGGTGGCCCGCCAGTTGCTTGCCCTGAAGGCCCGGAAGGCGGCGCTGGCCACGAAGAAGGCCAGAAGGCTGAACATGGTGGCCCCCATGGGCACCACCATGTTCTGGAACATGTAGTCGAAGGGCCTGTTCTCCTCGAGCCCCCATACCAGCCCGGCAACCATCATGGCGGCGAAACCCCCCAGAACCACCGGGCTGTACTGCCAGTTACGGGCCTTGGTGCTGATCCGGTGGACGTGGACCTGGATCAGGTTCGCGCTGCCCAGGAAGATGGCCGCGGAGGCCACGATCATGTACCACTCGGTAAGCCCGTCCCCCAGAGTGGATATGGGCCGGTGAGGAACAAAGAAGTGCAGGATCATCAGAATACCGCAGAGGAAGGTCACAAGCAGCGGCAGAAACAGCCTCATTCCATCCCTCCTATTCCACGTGGGTGAGGTTGCGGAGGAACTCGGCCACCCTGCCGGCCGGCTCCCACCACTGACCGATGGAGGCCCCGAGAACCCCAAGAACCAGAATCACCATGATCATGAGTTTTGCCGCGTCCTGCCCCTTGAGGCTTCCAAGGAGCTTGGGCTCCCGGGAGAGGTAGGCGCTGGCGGCGTAGAGTTCCTCGCCTATGAGGGTGTAGTCGCAGGCCGCGATGAAGAAGGGGATCTGGCTGACCATGGCGGTTCCGGCGATCTGGATGGCGCCCACGCTCTTGCCCGTTTCGGCCAGGATCAGGCTCTCCGCGTAGAACGTCCCCAGGAGGAATATGGCGGCGGGCCTCTGCCGGACCATCAGCCCGTCCACCCCCGCCGCGTACCCGAACTGGTCGTCGGTGAGGTAAGTGATGTTTTCCCGGCGGAAGGCGTCGGGCCTACCGGTCTGAAGGTAGGCCTCCTTGACCACCTCCTGCGACACGCTCATCACCACGCTCCGGCAGGTGGGCACCAGCAGGGAGGCGCCGTACTCGGCGGCCTTCCGGGCCACCCTGCCCAGGATCACCATGCTGGCTATGGTCTGAATGTCGTCCATGTCCATGATGCCCGGAATGTACAGCACGGGCCTGCCCATCTCGGTGGCCCGGCCCACCGCGTCCTCCACGGCGTTCAGGCCGGCTATCCTCCGGACGTACAGGTTCTTGCCCCGCTTCCCGGCTTCGATGTAGCCCAGGATGATCACACTGAGGACCACGGTTATCACCAGCATTCCGATCCTGCCGGAGTGAAGCCATTTCACTTCGGGGACCGCTTCCGCCTCGGGGCCGGGCTCCCCGGGCACCCCCAGACTGTAGGGCACCAGTCGGTAGGTGTAGGTCCGGCCGTTCTCCAGCCCGTCGTCGCTGTAGCGGCCGTCAATGGGGGCGACCGACGCCAGCGCCTCCCACGTTCCGTCCGGCGCCGCCCTCTCCAGCACCAGGGAATCGGGAGGCTCCACGGTCGGATCCACCGTCCACTCCAGACGGATTCTGCCCCCATCGTCGTCGGGCATGTCTTCCGCGTCGGTGGTCAGAACGAAGCTACACTCCGCGGCCGCGGCGGCGCACAGCAGCGGGATCAGAAAGATATGCAGAGCTGCTTTCATTTCCCCGGTTCACCCCTTTCAAGCCGGTGTTGGACAGGGGAAGATAGCGAGGGAGGAATGCGGTGAAAAGCGGGAAGGATAATGCCCGGAACACCGCCTCCGGCTGCGGCGGACCTTCGCCGATGCCGTAGAGCACCGCCGAAACCCCCTGTCCCCGGTCAACTTGACGACGGGCTCCCGGGCGGAAATAATGGAGCGGAAGCATCTACGGGGAGGGAGGGGGAAAACGGAAAACCCGGGCGAGTCCGCCGCCCTGAGATCGAAGATCACCTCTCTCGAAAAGCGCCTGCGGTTTCTCTGGGAGGAGCACGGACGGCTCCTGGAAACCGAGGAACTCCTTGGCAAGCTCGCGTCCTTCACAAAAGCCATCTTCTGGAAGACCGACGAAAACGGCCTTATCACCGCCGTAAGCGAGAACTGCAAAACCGTTCTGGAGTACACCCCGAAAGAGCTGGTCGGGAAGATGCACCTCTACGACCTGCACCCCAAGGAGGGGCGGGAGGAGTTCAGGGAATGGTGCATGACGGTTTTCGGTAAAAGGGAAGCCCTGGTAAACCACATCAGCCAGGCCGTCACACCCTCCGGGCGTCGGATATGGATCACCATCAACGGCATACCCGTATCGGGCCCCGGCGGCTCCCTCAGGGGGTACCAGGGCATCAACGTGGACATAACCGAACGGAAGAGCGTCGAGGACTCCCTGCGGGTCAAGAATTACGTCTTCCACTCGTCCATAACCGCCAACAGCATCTCCGACACCAGGGGAGTGATCTCCGAGGTGAACAACGCCTTCCTGAGGATATGGGGGTACGGCTCCAGGGACGAGGTCGTCGGAAGGCATTTTGCCAGACTTCTGGCGGAACCCCGGGACACGAAGGGTTTCATCGAAACCATGAGAACCGCCGGAAGCTGGACCGGCCTTTTCCAGGCGAAACGCAGGGACGGAACCGTCTTCACCGCCCAGGGTCAGATCTCCGTGGTGGCCGACGAGGCCGGCCGGTGCCTCGGGTATCAGTCTTCCTTTCTGGATGTCACCGCCGGCAGGATCGCCGACGACAGGCTGAGGGAGAGCGAAGCCAGAAATCGAGCCCTTCTCAACGCAGTGCCGGACATCATGTTCCTGCTTGACGCGGAGGGTGTTTTTCTGGACTACCACGCCTCCAGCCCCGATCAGCTCATGCTCCCCCCGGGCCTGTTCCTCGGAAAAAGGATAACGGAAGTCCTCCCGGAATACATCGCCTCCCCCATTATGGAGCGCATGCGGAGCCTGGCCCTCGGAAGGGAGGCGCCGCCGTTCCGGTACGAGACCACGCTCCTTGGTGAACCCCGGTTCTTCGAGAGCAGGGTGGTGACCTGCGCCGATGACCGGTTCCTCGCGATGGTCCGGGATGTCACGGACCTGACCCTGGTGGAGAGAGAACACGAGAACCTGCAGGCCCAGTTGACACAGGCCGGCAAAATGGAGTCCGTGGGGAGACTCGCCGGCGGGATGGCCCACGATTTCAACAACATGCTCAGCGTCATCATGGGGTACGCCGAGATGGCGCTGAAAAAGCTGCCCCCCTCCCACCCCGCAGCGGAGGATCTGGTTGAAATCCGCCGGGGCGCTGAAAGGTCCGCAGACCTCACCCGGCAACTGCTGGCCTTCGCCCGGAAGCAGCCGATCTCCCCAAGGGTCCTGGACCTGAACGAGGTCGTGCAGGGAACCATGAACATGCTCAAGCGCCTCATCGGGGAGAACATCAAGCTCCGGTGGGCTCCGGGGAGCGAAGTATGGCCGGTGCTGGCGGACCCGTCCCAGATAGCCGGCATGATGACCAACCTGTGCATAAACGCCCGGCAGGCGATCCAGGGGGCGGGCGAAATAGCCATATCCACGGAGAACACCGTACTCGACCACGACTTCTGCCGGACCCACCCCGGCTCCAGGCCGGGGGACCACGTGCTTCTCTCCATCAGCGATGACGGAGTGGGGATGGATCGGCAGACCCTCAACCACATCTTCGAACCCTTTTTCACCACCAGGCGGCCGGGCCGGGGAACCGGCCTGGGGCTGGCCACCGTGTACGGGATCGTGAAGCAGAGCAACGGCTACATAGCCGTGTCCAGCGAACCGGGCCGGGGGACTTCCTTCAAGGTCTATCTGCCCAGGAGCCTCGAGCCGGTGGAGCCCCGGCCCCCGGAGCAGACCGTTTCGGCACCCCTTGGGGGAAACGAGACGATTCTCCTTGTAGAGGATGAGCAGTCCATACTGGAAATGGTCGGAATCATGCTGGAAAACCTGGGCTACGAGGTTCTGTACGCATCCGCACCCCGACGGGCCGTGGAGCTGGCCAGGGAGAACGGGAGCCGGGTGCGCCTGCTGGTCACCGACGTGGTGATGCCCGAGCAGAACGGTATGAAACTGGCCCGCACCCTGAGAGGGATCATACCGGACCTGAGGTGCCTGTTCATGTCCGGGTACGCCTCCGGCATCACCTTCCAGCGGAGATTGCAGGACAAGGGCATGCGTTTCATCTCGAAACCCTTCACATCCGAAGCTCTGGCCTCCAGCGTCCGCATGACCCTTGACGAACCCGAAACCGGAAACAGGGGCTGAAGCCGGGTTCCACCGGGGTGGAGGGTTTCTCACGGATCACCCTTGACCGCCGCAACCGCCGTTCCGCTTCACGCGGGGCGATACCGGAATCGGAGGGAACACCGCTGGAAATCGCACCTCCGACGGCGGGCGCCCGGGCCGGGGCGGCCCGGTCACCCGCTCACAGCCCTACTTCTCTATCAGTTCCACGTTGGCCCTGGGCACCACCACCCTGGAGCCGTCCTCGAACTCCACCTCCAGCACCCTTACCCTGGCTTCGGAGTCAACCACCCTGAGTTCCGGGGGCAGGGAAGCCACCTTCCCCAGCCTGCCGAAGTAGGGCGCCCGGATGCATCTGACGAAGCTGCCTATGTCCATGGCTCCCGCCTGGCGGCCGCCGTCCTTCAGGGCGACCTCGTCGCCGGACAGGGGAATCACCACCTCGGGACGCATGACCCCGGCCCGGATCTGGGTCGCGCCGTTGACGCTGGCCTTCATGCCCTGCCGGGACCTGAGCAGATCGAAGGTTCCCCGGGCCATGGTCATCCTTCCGAATCCCTCGGTGAGGATCAGGGTGATGCCCTTTTTCTCGTGACCGGTGATGGCGACCCCGAGGTCGTAGCCCAGGAGGTCCTTCAGGTCCTTGTCGTCGAAGCCGCCCACCACCACGGCCTTCACACCGACGGCCACCGCCTTCCTCAGGGTGGCGTTGCTGATGTAGCTGCCCCCCACCAGCACCTTTCCGGCGCAGTCGGGGGTGATCATGTCCGGTGACACTTCCCGGTCCGGGGAGTCCACCACCACCTTCAGCTCTCCCCGCACCTCGCCGCCGATGCCGAAGATGCCCTGGACGAAGGTGCAGCGGGTCCTTATGAGCACCCCTTCCTCCGGAAGGACCTCGTCCACCACACCGTTGACGTAGGCGTCTATCTGAACCGGGATGGGGGGTTCCCTGAGAACCGCCTGGCCGGTGATATCGTTGAAGCTCTCGAACACCCCTGTGACGGGGGATCGGACGGTGTTCTTGAAGAACCTTCCGAAGAGCCCTCGGGACTGGGCGATGACGCCCTTCTCTTCGATGGGGTCGCCCTCCTTCACGGCGAGCAGCTCATGGATGTCCTGGGCGGGCATCCCAAGGATGTTGGCTATGTTGAGCATCTTGACGTTGCCCGGGAGTTCGGTTTTGGCCACGATGTCGTCCGCCTGCACCGAGTCCCCCCGGTTGACCAGAACCTGCCCTTTCAGGGGAAGCCTGCGGGTCTTGACGATGTCCGCCACCGCCGCCACCCTGAGGCCGGGTGTGTATGCGAAGGCCATTATCTGTCCCCTTTCAGGCTGAGGAAGCGCTCGGGATAGGTATCCAGGGCGCTGGACCATTTCTGAAGCATCTCCACCCTCTCCCCGTCGTCTTCCGGAAGGTTGAAGGGCCTGCGGCCCCGGCCGTCGAGAATCAGACCCACCACCCCGCCTTCCAGGGTGCCTGTCCAGACCCTTCCCGGGCCCTCCCCCACATCCAGCCCCTTGGCGGGGGCGATCTCCGCTGCGACCTTTTCGCCGGGGCCCAGGGGCACGAGCTTCATCTCTCCGCTGTGGATGTCCTCGGTGCGAACGGAGCCGTCGGGCATGGTGAGCTTCAGCGACGCCAGAACGCCGCCCTTTTTCACGGGACCCGAGGGCGCCACGCAGTGGCCCAGTTTTATGAGGCAGTCGTTGTCGAAGACCTCGGTGGCCGCCTGGGGATGGACCTCGCTGAGGACGCCCAGGTGGGGCATCATGAAAATGGAGTCCACCGCCAGCATCGTCACGCCTTCCGGCAGGAAGCTGTCTATGAGCATGTGGGCGGTCTGGCTCCTCCGGGGGGAGTGGCTGAGGACCCCGCCGGATCCGATGAGAAGGTCCAGGGCCATCATGTCCACAAGCGTGGCGCCGGAGGCGCTCTGATCGAAGGCGTCGCCGATGGTGCGCTCCTGGGCCACGCCCTTGAGCCCCACCGCCAGTTCCCGGTGCTGAACCAGCGCCAGCCGGAGGGCTTCCCTGGCGATGGCCTGCTCGACGATGAGTTCCTCCAGCTCCTGGGGAATGGTGGTCGGCCGTATCATCTTGTTGCGAATTCTGTTACGCAGATCGGCCTCGTCCATGTGGAAGGGCACCCACCGCATCACGTTGTCCATCCCGGCGCTGGCCAGAACGTTGCTGACGGAGTAGCTCATCCCCAGGTTGGCGCTCACCGTGCGGTTGAACACGGGCCGTCCCTCGCTGTCGAACACGCTGAACACGTCGGTGGTGGCCCCGCCGATATCCACCCCCATAACACGGATGTCGAGCTGTTCGGCCACGGTCTCTATGAGTTTGCCCACCGCTCCGGGGGTGGGCATTATGGGTACGTTCCGCCAGACTCCGTCCTCGTGCAGACCGGTCCACTCCATCAGTTTGGCGTAACCAGGGGCCTGGGCCATCACGTGCTCCATGAAGAGTTCGTGAATGGTGTCCCGGGCGGGGCCGAGGTTCTCCCTTTCCAGAACCGGTCTCAGGTTGTCCACGATCTTCAGCTCCGCGGTGCCTTCCAGTTCCTCCGCCACGGCGGTTCTGGCGTTTACGTTGCCGGCGTAGATGACCGGAAGCTTGTAACCCACTCCGAACCTGGGTTTGGGGTCCGCCGCCCTGATGACCTCCGCCAGTTCCACCACGTGGTCAATGGTGCCGCCGTCTATGCCTCCGGAGAGGAGTATCATGTCCGGCCGGAGCCTGCGGATGTCGGAGACCTTCTCGTGGGAGAGTCTTCCGTCGTTGGAGGCGACCACGTCCATGACTATGGCGCCGGCCCCCAGGGCCGCCCTCTGGGCGCTCTCTCCGGTCATGGACTTCACCACCCCCGCCACCGTCATCTGAAGACCCCCGCCCGCGGAGGAGGTGGAGCAGTACATGTCCACGCCCCTGCCGTCCTCGGTCACAAGAATTCCGTCCTTTTCGTCGTTCAGGAATTGCCTGCCCTCAAGGTCCTCGATTTCGCCGACCGCATTGAGAACGCCCTTGGTAACGTCCTCTGCAGGCGCCTCCACGGTGGTCGGGGCCTCACCCCGGCGGATCAGCCTGTAACGGCCGTCCCGCCATTCGATGAGGATAGACTTCGTGGTGGTGCTGCCGCAGTCAGTCGCCAGGATGCTCTTGATCTCCCTTGCGGCCACTGCCGTCTCCCTTCACTTCACTTGCCTCCCGGGGTCTCCCGAACCTGAAGAGGCGTCGGCCCGGTCGCCGGGCCCCGGCCTCCCTTCTCCGGGCGTTTTCCCGGGCGTTCTCTTCCTCTATCGCAATCTCGAGTTTCTCGATGTTCGCCCTGTCTTCCATCAACCGCACGAACCGGTAGTAGTCCCCGGAGGAAACCACCAGGGAAACTATCGGGTTCAGAAACACCAGGGCCTGGCTTCCCAGGAAGGAGAGGGGCTTCACCATCTCCAGGAGCATGATCGCGGGTACGGTCATCTCCTTCTCCACCACTTTCCCGGCAATCCTGCTCAACAGTTCGTCCACGGCCCCGGGGGTGTCGGTCTTATAGTCGTCGGGGCTCAATCCTGGACCGAATAAATTCAAGAACTTCCTCCCGGTTGCCGGAAAACTGTATGGACAGACCCCTGAACTTGGCCAGCCTGGTCGGGCCGGGGAAGGGGCTCAACAGAACTCCGTTCCTGTCGGCGACGATACTCTTCACCTGGCTCCAGGGCCTGACTTCCAAACCAAAGAACGACTTTTTCTCCGCACCGTTCCCGTCGAGCCTGTACCTGGCGGGCAGAAACCAGTTCCACATGGCGAGGGAAAGGAGCCCGCACCCGAAGATTCCCCACCAGGCGTTACCCATGAACAGCGCCGCCAGGAGGGAACAGGCCAGTATTATCAGCACCAGCGCCACCGTGGCCCAGGGCTTCTCCCTGGCCGGATGGGAGGTCCACGCCAGAACCTCCCCTCCGTTTACCTCGTCTCCGCCGACGGTCAGGCCTCCTCCCGGGGCTCCACCACCACCAGGTCCTTGGCGGCCCTCACTTCGTCCAGCCTGAGGATCGGCGTGTTCACCGGGGCGTCGGTGAGAAGATGCGGCTTCTCACGGGCTTCCCCGGCGATGGCCAGAAGCGCGTCGGCGAACTCGTCCAGGCTTTCCACGCCCTCGGTCTCGGTGGGCTCTATCATCATGGCTTCCTTCACGATCAGGGGGAAATAGACCGTCGGCGCGTGGAAGCCGTAGTCCATCA
>JAKPTG010000039.1 GCA_029571005.1 Candidatus Fermentibacterota bacterium | reverse complement strand
AGGGACGCCAGCCGGGGCCAGAGGTCCACCATCCTCCGGGCCACCTGGGGCAGGAAGGCGGAGGTTTCCCGGTGGTCGGTGCCCCGGATGGAGGGTTCGGGAGAAACGCAGAAGATCACCTGTCCCGTGTCATGCTGATAGAAGTAGTAGTTGGAGGAACCGGGAACCCGTCTCAGATCCACCACCATGGGCTCGAAAAACCTCTGGACCGGTTCGGTGATCCCGGCCTCGTGGCTCTCGGGATACACCGGCAGGTCAAGCCCCAGCATCTTTCCGATCTCCCGGGCGAAGGACCCTGCACAGTTCACCAGGGTCGGCGCCCGATGAACCCCCCGGGTGGTCTTCACGGTGAACACCCCGCTCCGGTGGGTGATCTCCTTCACCTCCTCCCGGAACATGAAGGCCGCGCCCTTCTCCACCGCACGACGGTGGAAGGCGTTGCAAGCGGCCATAGGGCTCGCGCTGCCGTCCCCGGGGGAATAGGTGCCCCCTAACAGGCCGTTCCGGTTGATGCCCGGGACCAGCTCTCCGATGAAGTCCGCGTCATGCCAGTCTATCTCCAGCCCCGCGCTCCGCTGCGCCGGAATCATGGCCTGCAGGGCCCCGGCTATCTCCGGGGTATAGGCCACGAAGGAATAGCCGCCCCGGCGCCAGCCGACGGATTCGCCGGTGAGTTCGCTCCACCCCTCGAAAACCCCCAGAGACTCCAGACAGAGGGCGACCTTCACCGGGTCGCCGTGGGTGGCCCGGATGCCTCCGATGGCGCACTTGTTGCACCCCTGGCCCGCCGACGCCCCCGCCTCCAGAACCAGCACCCGGATGCCCGCTTCCGCCAGGCGCATGGTCAGAGGAGTGCCGACGCTCCCGGCTCCGACGACTATCACATCGGCGTTCATCGCGACTCCCCCTCGGAACCGGCGAAAAAGCCCAGTTCCACCTCGGCGAAGAGGGGCCTCTCGGTGAAATCCGTGATTTCCTCCGGGGAAACCCCCTCGGAGTGCAGTATCGAGCGGATCACAGCCTTGCAGGTCTTGCCCCCGCACGCCCCGAAACCGGCCCTGGTGAGGGCCTTCAACCGGTTCATGTCCCGGACGCCGCTTCTTATCAGAGCCCTGATCTCCCCGGCGGTGACCCGCTCGCACCGGCAGACCACCGCCTCGTCCGGCGGGAGGACTTCAAGCGGCGCTTCCAGGGGCAAGGTCACCGACGGTTCCTGCACCATCACCCCGGCGACCCTGTTGGCCGTCTCCGCAGGAACCTTCACATCCAGCAGCCTCGTACCGGGGAACCCCGGGGCGGGACTGACCGAGAGCACCCTGCCGGTGCCCAGTACCGCGCCCTCCCGGTCCGTCACCCTGACCTCCGTCCCGGCCGGGGCGCTGTGATCGTGAAACTCCCACGGAATCGTCACCGTGGGGTACGCGGCGTCCCTGCGATAGTCCACGAGGGTTATGGCGAGACCGGGGCAGACGGCAACGCATTTCCGGCATCCGACGCAGCCGCCGGAGTACTCCGGAACGCCCAGGATTTCATGGCCGGCAGTGGTGATGAGCCCCCTGGGGCATGACGTCATGCACGGATTGCAGGGGATCTCCTGAGTGCAGTGCAGCACCGGGAACACCCCCGTCCGGGCTT
The DNA here is from genome assembly GCA_029571005.1 of Candidatus Fermentibacterota bacterium. Classification (GTDB taxonomy): domain Bacteria; phylum Fermentibacterota; class Fermentibacteria; order Fermentibacterales; family JCC-6; genus UBA6080. Next base: position 10,821 of record JAKPTG010000039.1, on the reverse strand, counting down.
CCGGCGGCGAGTAGGGAAGAACCCTGCCGCCGGGGCTCTTGAGCACCTCCGCCTTCTCGGACCAGTCGGCCGGGCATGACACGGCGCCGGCCGCCAGCTCGCAGGCTATCTCCCTTCCCCGTATTCTGCCGCCGAACATGGCGGCGCTGGCCTCGGCGATCTCCTCCGCATCCCCGGCGAGCCTGGAATCCAGGCCGAATTCCAGGGCCTTCCGATGGAGTTCGTTCACCGGGTTGAGCCCCACCGCCACCAGCAGGGTGTCCACGGCGAAGCTGACTTCGGTTCCGGGGATGAAGTTGAAACGCCGGTCCACCCGGCAGATCGTTACGGCCTCCAGCCTTTCGCCGCCGTGGGCCGCCAGCACCGAATGGCCGGTGTATATGGGCACGCCCATTCTCGCTATCTTGTCGGCGTGAACCTTGTACCCTCCGCACACGGCGGCGGCCTCGACGATGCCCGCCACCTGCATCCCAGCCTGCAGAGCATGGTAGGCCCCGATCAGCCCCACGTTTCCGCCGCCCAGGATGAATATTCTGTCGCTGCACCGTATCAGGTCGCGGTTCACCAGGGTCTGGAACGCTCCCGCCCCGTAAACCCCCGGCAGGGTGCAGCCGGGGAAGGGAAGGGTCTTCTCCCGGGCTCCGGCCGCCACCAGAATCTTCCTGGGCCTCACCAGGCGATAACCGTCCGGGCGCTGGATTCCGACCACGCCGTCGCTGAAGACCGCCAGGGCCGTCGAGCCGAGCCATACGCTCACCGTGGGCCTGGATTCCAGGCTCGCCGCCAGCATCCCGGCTATCCGTATCCCCCGGACACCGGCGTGGCAGTCGGCGACGGAGCCGAAGAACTTGTGGGTCTGCAGCACCAGCTTGCCGCCGGGGCGGTCCTTGTCGTCCACCAACAGCACCGAGAGCCCTGCGGCCCCCATCTCGTCCGCCGCAGCCATGCCGGCCGGCCCCGCACCGATGACAAGAACGTCCGTATCCATGGAGACCGGGGCCGGAAAGGAGTCCGTCGCCTCCTCCGGCAACCCGGGGAGCCCCTCGAGAGTCTCGACCTTCATGCCCTCCCGGAGGGGGGTGATACAGCTCTTCCTCGCCTTCCCGTCTATCATCAGCGTACACTGAGAACACTGACCGTTGGCGCAGAACAGCCCCTGGGGGGAACCGTCCCTGGGATGATGGCCGAAAACCCTTTCGCCGGCGGCGAACACCGCCGAGGAGACCATCTCTCCCTCCAGACCCTGGTGCTGCACACCGTTGAACGAAAAACGCACCCGCTTCCCCTCCTTAGGGGTAAGCACCGGGTGCGACGTCACCCTCCCGTCACTCTCCACTTCCAGCACTCCAATTCCTGTTCCGGTTCCATTCCGGGCCCGGTCCGTCATATCCTGTGCCGCAGAAAACGGGGCTTGCCGCGTTTCGCCCGGACGAAGCCCCGGCACTCGGGATACTTCAGGCAACGCCAGACCTTGGTGTACCTGTATTCGACTTTTTCGGTATAACCCCCGCACAGGGGGCATTTCGGCGTATTCCTGCCGGTCGGCCTCTTCCTGTCGAGTTCCTCCTCCATCCTCCGGTAGGACTCCCGTCTGCCGGGGCCGCCGAACAACTCCCGGAAGCTCCGGTGGAGAATATAAACCCCGGCGGCTATCGCACCCGCCAGTGGAAGGGCTCGAAGAAAGTTCATGGTCATCTCCGCAGATTTCCCCCCGGACACCGTCCGAAGGGCTGAGTTGCGCAGCGTTGACAGGACTCCCTTTGAAGCGGTAATATTGTGTTTCCGTTGCGTAAAGCGGTATTTATGATTTATTCATATACTTTCATACTAAAACAGGAGCGCCCATAATGAAAACCTACACCCCTGACAGGCTTCGCACCATAGCGGTATGCGGGCACGGATCCGTTGGCAAAACAAGTCTTTGCGACTCGCTGGTCTTCCGTTCCGGCGGCGTGGAGCGCCAGGGTAACGTGGACGACGGCTCGAGTCTTTTCGACCACACCGCGGAAAGCCGGGAGAAGAAGCACACCCTCACTTCCGCCATGGGTATCTGCGAGTGGAAGAACACGAAGATAAACCTCATAGATACCCCGGGGCTCACCGATTTCCACGGCGACACCATCGCCGGGATCAGCGCCTCGGACGGGGTCCTTCTGGTCCTCGACTGCACCGACGGGGTGGAGGTGGGCACTTACAAGACCTGGAAGTACGCCGAGGACATGGGCACCCCATGCCTCCTCTGGGTGAACCGGGTTGACCGGGACAACGCCGACTTCGACCGCACCCTGTCCCAGGCCAGGGAGATGCTGTCCAAGGCCGTGATTCCCTTCGTCTTCCCCATCATGGAAGACGACGGGTGCAGGGGGCTGGTGAACGTCATCACCGGCAAGGCGGTGGATCTGTCGGGAAAGGAAATCCCGGTACCGCAGGCGGCTGCGGAGAAAATGGAGGGTTACCGTTCCGAGCTTACGGAACTGGCCGCGGAGGCCGACGAAGAACTCATGGAGCAGTTCTTCGCCAACGACGGTCTGACGCCGGAGGAACTGGCCAGGGGAATCAAGGCTGCGGTGAAGAATCGGGGGGTATTCCCCCTCTTCTCCGGCATCGCCTCCCCGCCGGTGGGACAGGAGTTTCTGCTGGACGGCATAGTTGACGGGGTTCCCCCGGCTTCGGAGTACGCCGGAGCCAGAACCGTGACCGGAGACGTGGTTCCTCCGGACCCCAAGGGGCCCTTCGTGGCCAGAGCCTTCAGCACCAAGCTGGACCGGCACGTGGGCGAAATGGTTTACATCAGGATCGCCAGCGGTTCCCTGGACGGTTCCAGGGAAGTTCACAACATCGAGAAGAACACCGGGGAAAGGCTGGGCAACTACTACCACATGCACGGGCCCAACCGGCTGGAAGCGGACTCCATGACCTGCGGCGACATCCTTGCGGTGGCGAAGCTCAAGAACACCTCCACCAACGACACCCTGGCGGATAAATCCGCGGGGATCACCCTCGCCCCGATACTGTTCCCCCATCCGGTGTACCGGGCCGCCATCGCTCCGAAGAAGAGGGGCGAGGAGGATAAGATGGGAGCGGGTCTGAACAAGCTCGCCACCATGGACCCGACATTCGTGTCAAGAATGGAGCCCGACATCAACCAGACCACCGTCAGCGGCATGGGTGAACTCCACCTGAACACCATGCTCAGCCGGCTCAGGGACCTCACCGGGGTGGACGCCGAGATTTTCAAACCCAGGATAGCCTACCACGAGACCATCTCCAGGAGCGCCCAGGGAAGCTACAAGCACAAGAAGCAGTCCGGCGGCAGGGGTCAGTACGGCCATGTCTTCCTCCGGCTCGACCCTCTGCCCAGGGGAGCGGGATTCGAGTTTGCCAGCGAGGTGGTCGGGGGCACGGTTCCCACCAAGTTCATACCCGCGGTGGAGAAAGGCGTGGTGGAGACCCTCCAGAAGGGGCCCATCTCCGGCAGCCGGGTGGTGGACGTGAAGACCGTGGTCTTCGACGGCAGCTCCCACTCGGTGGACTCCTCCGACATGGCCTTCAAGCTGGCCTCCAGCAAGTGCTTTCAGGAAGTGATGATGCAGGCCGGACCGACCCTCCTGGAGCCCATCATGGCCCTGGAGGTCACGGTTCCCGAGGAATTCATGGGCGATGTGATAGGAGACCTGAACTCCCGCAGGGGCAAGATCCAGGGGATGGAGGGCCAGGGCGCCTTCCAGGTGATAAAGGCCCAGGTGCCCGAGGCGGAACTCTACCAGTACACCAGCTCCCTCCGATCCCTCACCCAGGCCCGGGGCAGCTTCACACAGGATTTCAGCCATTACGACACGGTTCCCAGGGAAGTTCAGGAGAGGATCCAGGCCGAGTACAAGGCCGAGGAGCAGTGAAACCCTTTCTGACGGTGACGCTGGTGGCATTCACCGCCGCCGTGGCCGGGACCCCCGGGGGAGGCTCCTCCCCGTCCGGCGACGATGACTCCAAGCTCGAGGGGTGGTTCGCCCTGGGCGCCGCCGCGGCGGTGGCGGGCATCCTGATATGGGATATCATCAGCGACTCAGCCAGGGAAGAGGCCTCTTCGGACTCCGGTGCCCGGGAAGTGGTTCCCACCGGCATCGAATGGGCTTCCCTGCGTCCGGCCCCGGGGGAAGACACGGTCATCGGGATCTCGGTATTCCCCGGAAACGATGGATGGAACCTGGCCCATTACTTCCAGCAGCTCCTGCTGCCCCTGGAGGACCGGGGATACCTTTTCCCGGGCGGGCCCATGAACCTGGGGACCGCAACCCCCGAACGGCAGGCGGCCATGGCCCGGGACTTCTTCGAGTGCGACCGGTTCGTGGCCGCGACGGACTCTTCCCTTGCGCTCCTTGACGGGGAAGGCGCCCGGACCTGGGTCTTCCCCATGGCCGGGTGGGATTCGGCGGGGACAAGAAACGCGGCCCTGGACCTGATGAGCGTCGTGTCCGGCAACTGACGGCCTTCCCTTCATTCTCCATTCACCGGCTCTATTGCTTTTTTTTGCTTCTGCCTTTAGTGTGTGTTGTCGTCATCGTTTGTTCATCATGAATCGGAATGGAGGATCGTCGCCAATGAGACTTATACTTTCTACTCTTCTCCTGTCGGCAGTGGTTTTCGCCGGAGAACTGACCGTGACGGTCCCCTTCGACGGCGGTTCGATTTCCATGAACGAATTCGCCGGATACACCATGATCACTTCTCCGGAAACCCATCCCATGACCACCGTCGGATACCCGGCCCTTCCGGTCCTCCCGGTGTGCATAGCCCTGCCGGCGGAGAGCCGAGCGGTTTCGGTCACCGTCTCCGAACAGCGTTACACCCAGCTACGCGGCCGCTTCAACATCCTTCCCGCGGTTGAGCAGGTTCCCCTGAGCCTCATGGACGAAACCGAGATTCCCCTGCCGAGCCCGGACCCCCTGATCTACGGTTCCTCCGAAACCTTCCCGGGCGCGACCGCCAGGCTGGAAAACTCCGGTGTGATCATGGGTTTCCCCGTGGCGACGGTTTCCGTGTACCCCGTCCGCTGGAACCCGGCGGACGGCACCCTCGAGGTGCTCGAATCCCTCACCCTCCGGGTGGAGTACGTTTCCGACCCGGACATGCGGACCGTCCGGGTGCGCAGCGCCCAGAGCGAATCCAGAGACGCGGACATGGTCCGGGCCCTGGTGGTGAACCCGGAGGGCGTCCAGCCCAGCGGCGCGGTCATAGTGGACAGCCGTGACCTCACCTTCGGCGAGTACGTCATCGTCACTCACCCGAACTACCAGACCGCAGCCGGCACCCTTGCGCTCTGGAAGACCAGGAAGGGCGTCCCCGCCACGGTGGTGACCACCACCTGGATTCAGAGCAACTACACCGGAGACGACCTCCAGCAGGAAATCCGGATGTTCCTCCACGAAGCCCGGGACAACGGCGTTGACTACGCCCTGATCTTCGGAGATGACGACAAGATAGCCGGACGGGACGTGAAGATCACCTACGGCGGCAATGTGGAGTACCCCCCGGTGGACTACTACTGGTCCGACCTGAACGACACCGCCCCCGGCGTGGACCGCTGGGACTCCAACAACAACAACATCTGGGGCGAGTACAACGTGGACCAGATGAGCTACACCCCGGCGATCCTGGTGGGCCGGGCCAGCGTCAACAGCACCTCCGAGGCAACCCTGTTCGTGAACAAGGTGCTGGCCTACGAGCAGGTATCCCTGTCCGACGAACCCACCACGGCGGCCAGAGAGATGCGGATGGGCTACAGCACTTCCCAGCTCTGGCCGGGCTGCTACGGCAGCGTCGGAGCCGAGATCATCAGCGGCTACCTCCCCACGAGCTGGAGCCGGGACAAGCGCTACCAGTCCAGCGGCACCAACAGTTGGGCCGCCACCAACGCCATGTTCAACAACACCCCCCATCACGTGTACGTGGCTTCCCACGGAAACGAGACGTACTTCAGCGTTCCCGGCGGAAGCTATACAAGCAGTAACTTCATGGCCCTTACCAATATATCCTCCGGAGGGCTGCCGACGATCCTCAACGCCATCTGCTGTCTCATCGGACACCTGGACGGCGTCGAGTGCATGCTGGACGCCTGGACCGCCAGCCCCAACGGCGGCGGTTTCGGTGGAGCCAACGCCCGGTACGGCTGGGGCAGCCCCTCCAGCCCGGGCAACGGCGAGAGCGAAATACTCTGCCAGAAGATTTACTACTCCCACTTCGTGAGCGGCCAGGCCACCCTTGGCGCCATGCACTTCCTGGGGCGCTACGCCATCTGCCCGCCCTCCAGCTCCGTCCGCCACTGGTGCGTCATGAACTACAACCTCTTCGGCTGCCCGGAGCTGCCCCTCTGGACGGTTTCCCCTTCCCAGCTCACCGCCAGCCACCCCTCCAGTTTCAGCGGCGGCAGCTTCACCGTCACCGTAACCTCCGGGGGCTCTCCGGTGAGCGGCGCCCGGGTCACCCTCTTCAAGGGCGACAGCTTCGAGACCGCCGACGTTTACATGGTGGTCAACACCAACTCCGCCGGCCAGGCGGTCTTCACCCCGGATCCGTCCTCGACGGGCAACATGTACGTGACCGCATGGAAACTGAACTGCCTCACCTACCTGGGGAGCGCCGAGGTGACCGGCGTGGGTATCGTGGAAAACCATAACGATGTCCTGGGATGCGTGACGGGGGTGGGTTCGCCCTATCCGAGCCCGGCCTCCACCGCCGTCACCGTTCCCGTGTCCCTGGACGGGGCCTCCCAGGTCACCCTTCAGATCTACGACCTCAGCGGCAGGCTCGTGACCACCCTGCACCAGGGAGAACTGCCCTCCGGCCTCAACAATGTGATGTGGGACCTCACCACCGCCTCGGGAGCGCCGGCGCCCAACGGAGCCTACAGGGTCCGGGTGACCGCCGGTGACTTCTCCGCGACCACAGGGTTGATGGTTCTCCGCTGACCTTGTTGCCGCCTTTTGCCGCAAGGGGGCGCCTCCGGGCGCCCCCTTTCAACTACACCCAGTAGTCCCTCTCCATAGCCCTGTACTGGACCGCCTCCGCCACATGGGCCGAAGAAACGCCGTCCGAGCCCTCGAGGTCGGCGATGGTTCTGGATACCCTGAGGGCCCGACAGTAGGCCCGGGCCGAAAATCCGAACCTGGAAGCGGCCGCTTCCAGGAGTTTTACGGCGTCCGGCGAGATGGCGCAGTGTTTCCGTAAAAGCGAGGGAGGCATCCCTGAATTGCAGTAAACCCCCTTCACGTCCCTGTACCGCCCGGCCTGAATCTCCCGGGCCGCCGCCACCCTTTTCCTGATGTCGCCGGAGGATTCGCCGGGCTCCGAGCCGGGCCCCAGGTGCTTGCTTTCCACCGGTGACACCTCCAGGTGCATATCCATCCGGTCCAGCAACGGGCCCGATATCCTGGCCAGGTAACGCTGAACCTGGGCGGCGGTGCAGTTGCACGACCTGGACGGGTGAGTCAGATAGCCGCAGGGACAGGGATTCATGGCGGCCACCAGCATGAACCTGGCGGGGAAATCAGTGGAGGTCACCGCCCTGGACACCGTGACCCGGCACGACTCCATGGGCTGTCGCAGAGCCTCCAATGCGCCGCGGCTGAACTCCGGCAACTCGTCCAGGAAGAGAACGCCGTTGTGCGCAAGGCTGACCTCCCCGGGCCTGGGGTTCGTGCCTCCGCCGATGAGCCCCGGGGTCGAGACGGTGTGGTGAGGGGAACGGAAAGGCCTTTCTCTGACCAGGGCCACACCCTCCGGCAGAAGCCCAGCCACGCTGTGGATCATGGTGGTTTCCACCGCCTCGGTCCTGGACAGGGGGGCAGTATCGTGGGGAGCCTCTGGGCAAGCATGGTCTTCCCCGAACCGGGAGGCCCTATCATGAGGAGGTTATGCCCCCCGGCGGCGGCCACTTCCATGGCCCTCCTGGCCTGCGGCTGCCCGTGGACCTCGGCGAAATCCACCCGGTAGTCCGGCGGGGACCAGACTTCCTCCTCCGGCACCGGTTCCGGAAAGAGCCCCTCGGCGCCCTGGAGCCACAGCGCGACTTCCTGGAGGGACCTGACGGGGATCACCCTCGACGGCGAGGAAATGGACGCTTCCGAAGCATTCTCCGCAGGCACGAAGAGCCCCTCGAGCCCTGCGGGGATGCCGGAGGCCATGGGCAGCATGCCTCTGACCGGCCTCACCCTTCCGTCCAGGGACAACTCGCCGGCGTAGGCGAACCTCTCCACCCTCGACGGGCTCACGAAACCACCGGCGGCAAGGAGCCCGACGGCGATGGGAAGATCGAAGGCCGGGCCCTCCTTCTTTCTGCCCGCCGGGGCCAGGTTGACGGTGAGTTTCTTGGGGGGCAGGGAGTAGCCCGAGTTGGCGATGGCGGCCTGAACCCGTTCCCTGCTCTCCCGGACCGAGTTGTCGGGAAGCCCCACCAGGGTGAAACTGGGGAGCCCGCGGCTCATGTCCACTTCCACGTCAACCGGAAAGGCTTCGATCCCCACCAGCCCCACCGTTCGGGCCAACGCCAGCATGAAAACCTCCCTCCCAGACGACTACGGCCGGGAAGGAGTTTTTTCAAGTGCTCAGGGGATGATGTTCACCAGGCTTCCGGGAACCACCACGACCCTCCGGGGCGCCTTGCCCTGCAGGATTTCCACCACCTTGGGATGGGACAGGGCCGCCTCGGTGATTTCCCCCTCTCCCGCTTCCGTCGGGACGGTCACCCGGCCCCGCAGCTTTCCCAGTACCTGTACGGCCATCTCCACCGTTTCCCGGTGAAGGTCCTCCCGGCGAACCGAGGGCCAGGGAACCCGATGGACGGTCTCGCCGGGGAAACCGAGCCTTTGCCAGAGTTCCTCGGCGATAAAGGGGGCCATCGGGGCCAGGAGCACCAGGAAATCCCTCCTGGCGGCGTTCCATTCTTCCAGGGCGGCTCCCGCCCTTTCCCGCCGGGCGGCCATGAAGTTGATGAACTCCATCATGGCGGCCACCGCGGTGTTGAACTGGAAGGTGTCCACGTCGTCGCCGACCTTCTTCACGGTTCCGGCCAGGGAGCGCCGGATTTCCAGCCCCAGAGCTTCGTCCCTGGGAGCCGGTTCATGCTCGGTCAGGAACAGGTTCCACACCCGCCGGACAAATCTGTAGGTGCCGGAGATGCCCTCCTCGCTCCACTCCAGCTCCGCCTCGAAGGGGCCCATGAACAGGATGTACAGCCTCAGGGCGTCGGCCCCGTACCTGGCCACCACCTCGTCCGGCGTGATCACATTGCACTTGCTCTTGGACATCTTCTGGTGGTCGTAACTCAGAAGCATGCCCTGGTTCTTCAGGGTCGTGAAGGGCTCCTGGAAATCCACCATCCCCGCATCGTACATCACCTTGGTAAAGAACCTGGCATATATCAGGTGCATCACCGCATGCTCGGCGCCTCCCACGTACATGTCCACGGGAAGCCACTTACGCACGGCCTCCGGATCGAAGGGCCCCTCCTCCTCCCGGGGCGACGCGAACCTCAGGAAGTACCAGCTCGAGCAGGCGAAACCCGCCATGGTGCTGGTCTCCCGGGTGCCCGCTTCACCACAGGCGGGACAGGGGGCCTTCACCCAGTCCACCGCCCTGGCCAGGGGGGACAGTCCGGAGTCGTCCGGCTCGAAGCCGGCCACGTCCGGCAGGAGCACCGGCAGGTTCCTGTCGGGAACGGCGCCGCACTTCGGGCAGTGGATTATGGGGATGGGGGCGCCCCAGTACCGCTGGCGGCTCACCAGCCAGTCCCTTATCCTGAACCTTGACTCGGGCCTGCCGAAGCCCTTCTCCCGGGCGTACTCGGCCATGGTTTTCCTGGCCTCCTCCGAAGGGAGCCCGGTGAAGGGGCCGCTGTTGATCAGAAGGCCGTCCGCCTCGACGGCGGTCTCCTCCACCCCCCTGGGGACTCCGTCGGGGGCCACCACCTCCAGAATGGGAAGGCCGAACCTCACGGCGAAGTCATGATCCCTCCGGTCATGGCCGGGAACCGCCATTATCGCCGCCGTGCCGTACCCTCCAAGGACATAGTCCGCCACCCAGAGGGGTATCCGTTCACCGGTGAAGGGGTTCAGGGCGAAGGCTCCGGTGAAGACCCCGGTCTTTTCCCTGCCGGTGTCGGCCTGCCGGTCGGTGTCGCTCCGTTTCGAGACCTCCCGGAGGTACTTCTCGACCTCGGGCCTTCGAGCGGATTCCGTCACCCGCAGTAGGTCAGGGTGCTCCGGGGCCATCACGCAGAAGGTCGCCCCGTAGATGGTGTCTATCCGGGTGGTGTAAACGGGCATGTCCAGGGTCCCGCCGTCGGGGAGGAACACACTGAACACCACCTCGGCCCCCTCGGAGAGGCCGATCCAGTTCCTCTGCATGGCCTTGATGCCCTCCGGCCAGTCCAGATCGTCCAGATCCTTCAGAAGCCTTCCGGCGTATTCGGTGATCCTGAAGTACCACTGCGGAAACCGTTTTCTCGTGACCCCGCCGTCGCACCTCCAGCACACCCCGCCGGCGGCCTCCTCGTTGGAAAGCACTATCCGGCAGGCCGGGCAGTACATCTGAAAGGCGTCGCTCCGGTAGGCCAGACCCCGGTCGAAAAGAAGCAGAAAGAAAAACTGGGTCCATCGGTAATAGTCGGGGCTGCTCGAGTTTATCTCCCTGGACCAGTCGTAGCCAGCTTCAAAGAGCTTCATCTGCCTGCGGTAGGTGTCGGTGTTGTGTTTGGTCACCTCGGCCGGATGGATGCCGGTCTTTATGGCGTACTCCTCCGCGGGTTGGCCGAAGGCGTCCCACCCC
>JAKPTG010000116.1 GCA_029571005.1 Candidatus Fermentibacterota bacterium | reverse complement strand
TGGGATCCTGCCTGGAGGCGGTGACGGGGAGCCTGTCAGATGATTCCCCGGATGAGACGGAAATACTCGTTTTCCTCACCGGGTCCGCCGGCGAGGCGGGCCGGACAGTCCGGGAGAAGGCTCTGGCGGATCTGAAGGTTTCCGCCTCCTTCCTCTGTTTCGGCCTCGTCACCCCCGACGGGCTCCACTACGAAACCTACAGGCCCGAAACCGGTATGCGCTGGAAGGCGGACCCGGAAAGGGCGGCCTTCCATCCCCTGGCCTTCCGGGAGCTGCGGATCTTCCGGCTCCAGCGTTTCGCCCGCCAGGTCCTGCAGACCGGTGAGGGCTTCTACCTCCTGCATGTCACGGCCAAGGACAACCCCCGGGACGAGAGACTCATGGCCTTCGTCGCCGTGGACACCACCCGGGCGGAGTTCACCCCCGACGGATCCATCGGGAGGATGGTGGCCCTGGAGAAGAGCCTGATGGACGGGGTCTACGCTCTCCGGACGGAGCAGATCAAGAGGCGCAGCCGCCTGCACTGGAACCGGATCGTCATCCATATCCGTCCCGTTCTGGAGGTCTCCCTGCCCGTGATCCAGGATTACGCCGCCCGGCTGGCGGCCCGCACCCTGGAACTGGGCATGGAACGGCTCACCATCTACTGCCGTCTGGTGGACCTGGCTACCCGGAAAATCGAGGAGCGGGAACTCCTCTTCGACAACATCGTGGGCACCAGCTTCACTCTGAGCAGCAGGGAACCCTCCCGGGAACCCATGCTGCCCATGGACTCCTATGTCGCCCGGGTGGTGCGGGCCCGGCAGAGGGGGGCCATCTATCCCTACGAGATCATCAAGATGCTGGCTTCCCCCGAGTCCGCCGGGAAGACGGATTTTCCCCCGGGGGTCTTCGAGGAGTTCGACCTGGCGGAAGAAACGGACGCGAAATTCGCAAAAACCTACCGGTCCGTCCGGGACCGCCCCTACGGGCGGAACCAGGGGAACCTGGTTTTCGGCCTCATCACCAATGTCACCGGGGACGGCCGGGAGTTGAAAAGGGTCCTGATCCTGTCGGATCCCACCGGCGATCTGGGTTCCCTGGCGGAGGCGGAATGCCGGCGGGTCAACGCCGCCCTGGACCTGGCGGAGGACCTGGGAATCCCCGCGGAGTTTCTGCCCGTGTCCGCCGGCGCCAGGATCGACATGGATTCGGGGACCGAAAACCTGGACTGGACCGCCTCCACCCTGAAGAGGATCATCGAGTTCACCCAGAGGGGCGGGGAGCTGAACATCATCGTCGCGGGAATCAACGTGGGGGCCCAGAGCTACTGGAACGCCGAGGCCACCATGCTGATGCACACCCGGGGCCTCCTCATCATGACCGACGACGCCGCCATGCTGCTCACCGGGAAGAAGGCCCTGGACTTCTCCGGCAGCGTCTCCGCGGAGGACAACGTGGGAATCGGCGGGGCCCTGAAGATCATGGAACCCAACGGGCAGGCCCAGGTGAGGGTCAAAAATCTGCAGGAAGCCTACCAGGTCCTGTTCCAGCATTACGGGCTCACCTACCGGGAACCGGGGCTGGCCTATCCCCCGCGGGAGAAGACCGCCGACCCCGGGGACCGGGATGTGGGGGCCCACCCCTACCGGGACCATCTGAACCAGGGCTTCCACACCATCGGCGACATATTCAGCAGCCGCCTGAACGGGGAAAGAAAAAAACCCTTCGACATCCGCCAGGTCATGAGCGCCCTGGTGGACCAGGACATGCCGAGGCTGGAACGCTGGGGAGGCATGCGGGACGGGGAAACCGCCGTCGCCTGGGAGGCACGGATCGGCGGGTACGCGGTGGGCCTTCTGGGCATCGAGAGCCGTGTCCTGCCCCGCCGGGGGGAGGTCCCCTACGACGGCCCCGAGAGCTGGAGCGGCGGCACCCTGTACCCCTCCAGCTCCAAAAAGGCCGCCCGGGCCATCAACGCCTGGAGCGGCGCCCTCCCGCTGGTGATCCTGGCCAACCTTTCGGGGTTCGACGGGTCCCCCGAGTCCCTGCGCAAGCTCCAGCTGGAGTTCGGGGCGGAGATCGGCCGGGGGGTGGTGAATTTCCGGGGACCCATCATCTTCGTCGTCATCGCCCGGTACCACGGGGGGGCCTACGTGGTCTTCTCCAAGCACCTGAACCCGAACCTCCACGCCGTGGCCCTGGAAGGGGCCTACGCCTCGGTGATCGGCGGGGCCCCGGCGGCGGCGGTGGTCTTTCCGTCGGTGGTGCTGAAGGAGACCTACCAGGACCCCGAGGTGGCGGCGGCCCAGGAGAAGATGAGAAGGGACCGGGATTTCTCCCAGCGGGACTTCGACGAGATTTTCCGGCGGGTCCATGGGGAGAAACAGGCCGCCCTGGCAGCCCGCTTCGACGGGATTCATTCGGTGGAGCGGGCCCGGTCGGTGGGATCCATCGACGCCATCGTTTCCGTGAGGGACCTGCGGCCCTATCTGCTGGAAAGGCTGGAAAAAGGCATGCGGAAGGGCTAGTCCGCGGCGGGGGGAGGGATGCTCCTTCCCCTTGCCTTTCACCGTTTCG
>JAKPTG010000100.1 GCA_029571005.1 Candidatus Fermentibacterota bacterium | reverse complement strand
TTTGGCCCTTGGGGCCGATATTTCCGTCGGCGACGGCTTCCTTCGTGCCGTTCGTCCCGTGGTGCGCTACGACATGGTTAACCCTTCGAGCGTCGAGGGTTCGGCGGATAAGGACAACTCCACGGCTCTGGACTTCTGCGTCGGTCTCGACCTGACCAGCGGCAAGAACACCCTGATGCTGGGGGGCCGCAGCTACGGGTTCGAGGACGAGAGCATAGAAGGGTACACCGACATCTACCTCAACTGGCGGATGAACTTCTGACGGAACTCTTGAAACGGAGAAGGAAAGAAAGAATGAGAAGAATACTGATAATCCCGGCGGCCGCCCTGCTCATGGCCGCGGCCTGTGGCGTGCCGCAGGAAACCGCATCCGAAGGTGAAGCGGGGGGGGCCGCAGCAGCGGTTCTGGAGGATGAGATCAGCGTGGTGGGTTCCACCACCGTGCAGCCCCTGGCGGAGGTACTGGGAGAAGCCTTCGAGGTGATTCACCCCGGAGTCGTCATAGTGGTCGGCGGCGGCGGCAGCAGTGTGGGTGTGAAGAGCGTCGGGGAGGGAAGCGCCCACATCGGAATGGCTTCCAGAGCTATAAAGCCCTCGGAATTTGAGGAGTTCCCCGGCATAGTGGTCCACACCATCGCCAACGACGGCATCGCGATCGTGGCGGACCCCGGGGTGACGGTGGACGATCTCACCCTGGAGCAGTGCCGGGACATCTTTTCCGGTGCGATCACCAACTGGAACCGGGTGGGAGGCCCGGACATGGAGATCGTTGTGGTTTCCCGCGAAGAGGGATCGGGAACCCGCGGAGCCTTCGAGGAACTCGTGCTGGGCGATGGGGTCCTGATGGCCGAAAGCGCCATCCTTCAGCCCTCCAACGGCGCCGTCCGCACAACCTGCGGCACCACCCCCGGAGCGGTGGCCTACCTCTCCTTCGGCTACCTCGACGAATCCGTCAAGACCATTTCCATCGACGGAGTCGATCCCACCCCTGAGAACGTAGCCGCCGGAAGTTATCCGGTTTCCAGGCCCCTGAACATGATCACCCTGGGCGAGCCTGAGGGCGTGGCGGCGGCATGGATCGAGTTCATCCTTGGCGAGGACGGTCAGGCCATCGTGGCCGCCGAGCACTACCTGCCGGTGAACTGACGGAGCCCCTGAACGGGATCGGAGGGCCGACAATGAAGAAGAAGAGGGTCGAGGGGGTCATGAAGACGGTGCTTCTGATATCGGCGCTGTCTTCAGTGACCATAGTTCTTTTGATCGGTTTCTTCACGGTGAAGGAATCACTGCCGGCCTTCCGGTCCATCGGCTGCTGGTCCATGCTCTCCGGGAAGGTCTGGCGCCCGGGGCAGGAATCGTACGGAATCATGGCGATGATCGCCGGTTCCGGACTGGTGACCCTGGGCGCGGCGGTCATCGGAGTACCCCTGGCGTTGGGATGCGCCGTTTTCCTGGCGGAGGTGGCCCCCGGATGGGTGGCGGGACTGGTCAGACCCTCCGTCGAACTCCTTGCGGGAATCCCCTCGGTGGTGTACGGGCTTTTCGGAATGGTGGTGCTGGTTCCGGCGATACGGGGGATTCCGGTTCCCGGAAACACCGGGTTCGGGCTGCTCTCGGCATCCATCGTCCTGGCGGTGATGATCCTTCCCACCATCGCCGGCGTCGCGGAAACCGCCCTGAGAAGCGTGCCAAGGAGTTATTACAACGGTTCCCTGGCCCTGGGCGCCACTCGGTGGGAAACCGTCCGGCGGGTGACCATACCCGCGGCCCGGTCGGGCATCCTCAGCGCCGTGGTTCTGGGCCTTGGCAGGGCGCTGGGTGAGACGATAGCCATGATCATGGTCATCGGCAACTCGGTGGTAATGCCGGAGCCCCTGACGGACAACCCCCTCTCGGTGTTCCTGAGCCGGGCCAGAACCCTTACCGGGAACATCGCGGTGGAGATATCCTACGCCACCGGCCTTCATGAGAGCGCTCTCTTCGCCACGGGAACGGTTCTCTTCATCCTGATAATGGTGGTGAACTTCAGCGCCCGCACCCTTCTCAAGGCCGGGGCGGGCGGGGAGGTTTCCCGATGAGGAAGTTTACCCAGTCCATGTTTTTTTCGGTTTTCTGGCTGACGGGCATCGCCGCGGTACTGGTGATGCTGTCGGTGGCGGGATACGTGGTGGTCAAGGGCTTCTCCCGGATTACCCCCGACTTCTTCACCACATCCCCCAGGGGCGGACTTTCCGGGGAGGGCGGCATCCTCTCCACCATCATCACCACGGTTTACCTGGTGTTGCTTACCCTGGCCGTCGCCACCCCGTTGGGAGTAGGGGCCGGGATTTACCTTGTGGAGTACGCCGATCAGAGCAGGTCCCCGCTGGCGGCAAGGATCACGTCCGCGGCAAGGTTCGGCGTGGAGACCCTGGCCGGGGTGCCCTCCATAATATTCGGGCTCTTCGGCTACGCACTCTTCGTAACGGCCCTGAAGCTCGGGTTCAGCCTGGCGTCGGCGTCCCTGGCGGGAGCCTGCCTGATCATACCGGTTATCATCCGAACCACCGAGGAGGCCCTGAAATCCGTTCCGGACTCCTACAGGGAGGGTTCCCTGGCCCTGGGCGCCTCCCGGTGGGAAACCGTCTGGAAGGTGGTGCTTCCCCCCGCCTTTCCCGGCATCACCACGGGGATCGTACTGGGTGCCGGGCGGATTGTGAGCGAAACCGCAATCTTCTTCGTCACCCTTGGGGGAAGCTACAGGACCCCCTCCTCGCTCATGTCCGGCGGACGATCCATGGCCCTGCACGTCTATTACCTGGCCATGGAGACCCGGGCCTTCGATAAGGCCATGGCCACCGCTGCAGTACTGGTGGTGCTGGTGGTGGTGATGAACCTCTCCATCAATATGATATCCCGTCGAATCTCCCGGAATGCGAGGTAGCCCATGGACCAGATCAGATTGAAAACCCTGGATTACTCACTCTTCTACGGGGAATTCCGGGCACTGAACAGGATCAACCTCGAGATCCCCTCCAACAGGATCACCGCTTTCATAGGTCCCTCCGGATGCGGGAAGAGCACACTGCTGCGGAGTTTCAACAGGATGAACGAACTGATCCCGGGGGTGAGGACCGAGGGCTCGGTGCAACTGGACGGGGGCGACATCTTTCGGGAGGATGTAGTCAGCCTCAGGAAGAGGGTCGGCATGGTTTTCCAGAAGCCCAACCCTTTTCCCAAATCCATATTCGACAACGTTGCCTACGGCCCCAGGATCCACGGTGTCAGGAACCGCTCCAGACTGGCTGAAATCGCCGAGGAAAGCCTTTCCAGGGCCGCTTTGTGGGATGAGGTGAAAGACCAGCTGCATAAATCCGCCATGGCCCTTTCGGGAGGACAGCAGCAGAGGTTGTGTATCGCCAGAGCCATTGCAGTCAAACCCGAAGTGATACTCATGGATGAACCCGCCTCGGCCCTGGATCCGGTGGCCACAGTCAAGATAGAAGAACTCATGAATTCCCTGAAAAAGAATTACACCATAGTAATCGTGACCCATAACATGCAGCAGGCGGCCAGAGTCTCGGATTTCACCGCCTTTCTTCTCACCGATGAGAACAGGGCGGGGAACGTGATCGAATTCGGACCGACCGACAGGATCTTCACTTCTCCGACGGACCGGAGAACCGAAGACTACATCACCGGCCGGTTCGGATAGAAGGGGCGTCGGAAATGGGCAGGAAGCAGTATCAGCAGGATCTCCAGGAACTCAAGGCCCGGATGACCTCCATGGCGGAGATCGTCAGGAAGAACCTGAGGGATTCGGTGCGCTGCCTGGAGAGCCGTGACATGGAGGGCGCCGACCTGGTGATCCGGTCAGACGAACAGGTGAATCACGTATGCTGGGACATCGAAGAACATTGCATCAGACTGATCGCCACCCAGCAGCCGGTGGCGGGAGACCTCAGGTTCATATTCAGTGTGCTTCAGATCACCAACGAAATGGAGAGGATCGGAGACTACGCCAAGGGCATAGCCCGGATCAGCCGCAAGATCGGCAACGAACCCCTGGTGAAGCCCCTGGTGGATATATCGAGGATGGCGGACATCGCCTCCTGCATGCTGGAAGACGCATTGAAAGCGTTCTACGAGAACGACGGGCGGACCGCCGCGGAGATACCCGCCCGGGACATTCAGATAGACATGCTGTTCCGGCAGGTGCACCGGGAACTGCTGACCTTCGTCATGGAGCAGCCCGCCAACATGGAGCAGTGCATACTGCTGGAGTGGGTGGCGCACAACCTGGAGAGAGTGGGCGACCGGGCGATAAACATCTGCGAACGGGTTCTCTTCACCGTAACCGGTGAGGTGGTGGACTTCAACTGAGTCTTCCGCCCCTCGGCGGCCGACCGCTGTCCCGCCCGCCTCCAGGCTCCGCCGCCATGAGCGGCGGCTTCGGGAAAACGTCTTCTTCCCTGAGGGCGGGAACCGCCCCTGCACCATCCCCGCCGGGCCGTGAACCCTTGACCCGCCCCTTGATCGGTCGGAGGGGGCGGGCGGCCTGTCCCCCGCAGGGGACCTCCCGCAACGCCCGTTCCGTCCGGAGGGCGTCTGATTGACCGGTTGGCGCCGTTTCCGTATTCTCTCCGGCGGGAAGGGAATCACGACGATGACCATGTACCGCAGGCTTCTCGACCTGTTCCGGCCGACCGGGCACCGGCTCTACATCGTGGGCGGCCATGTCCGGGACCGCCTTCTGGGGATTCCCCCGGGGGACATGGACCTGTCCACCGATGCGGTTCCGGACGTTGTCCGGCGACTGCTTGAGGAAACGGGCTTTTCGGTTCTGGACATGGGAGTGGAGTTCGGCACCCTGACGGCCCGGGACAGGGACACCGGGGAGATGATCGAGATCACGACCCTCCGCACCGGCGAGAGGTATCACCCCGGATCGAGGCATCCCAAGGTGACCTTCGGCCGTGACCTGGAGGACGATCTCCGGCGGCGTGATTTCACGGTGAATGCCATGGCCCTGGACGAGGAGGGCCGCCTGGTGGACCCCCTGGGGGGGATGAAGGACCTGAATGCCCGTATCCTGCGTACTCCCGGCGAACCGGGCGTATCCTTCAGGGAGGACCCCCTGCGGATTCTCCGGGGATTCCGGTTCATGGCGTCCCTGGGGTTCACCCTGGAGGAGGAAACCTTCCGGGCCGCCGGGGAACACGCCCCCGGACTGGCCTTCGTGGCCGGCGAGCGAAAGCAGAAGGAGATGAACCTGCTCCTCTCCGCCCCGGGCGAGAGGCTGCCGGCGGCCCTGGAGGCCATGCTGGAGGCCGGGGTCCTGCTGGAACTGCTGCCGGAGCTGTCGGGCCTTGCTTCCCTGAGGGGGGGCCTCCATCAACCGGACCCCTGGGAGCACACCCTTGCGGTGATGAGCCGCGTCCCCCCGGACCCCTTGCTCCGCTGGGCCGCCCTCTTCCACGACGCCGGCAAGGGGTCGGCGACGGCCGCCGGCAGCGATCGGGAGCCTCACTTCCAAGGGCATGAGAAAACCGGGGCCGGGTTGGCGGAATCCGCGGCGGAATCCATGAGGTTCTCCAGGGCATGGCGGAGAAGCTTGGTGTTCCTGGTGATGAACCACATGAGACCGGCGCTCTACAGGAGCGGTTGGAGTGATGGAGCGGTGAGGAGAATGGCCGCTTCCGCCGGGGAGAATCTGGAACGGCTCCTGGCCCTGGCGGAGGGTAACATCCGTTCCAAGGCCCCCGCCACGGTTCCCGAAGGGCTGATGCTTCTGGAGGAACTCAGAAAGAGGCTGGAGGGTCTGGAGCGGAGAAAAAGGCTTCTGGCGAGGGGAACCGGCAGGGCGCTGCAGGAAGCCCTCGGACTCTCCGGCGGACGGCTGTCGGAGGCGGTGGCCAGGCTTGAGGACGGGATACTGGAAGGGAATCTGCCCCCGGAACCGGGCCTCGAGGAGTGCATCAGGTTTTTGGAGTCTTCCGGGGAGTGAGGGCGAAAACCAGGACCGTCACCCCCCACGCGAACAGCACCCTTCCCAGGGATATCATGGGAGTCCAGGCGCCGAGGGTCGCCACCAGGGCCGTATCCTCCACCACGCCGTGGCAGAGGCTCATGAAGCATACCGCAGAGGTCACCTGCCCCGCCGGGATATCCCCCCGGGAGGCCGCCTTTATCACCAGCCCTCCACCGTAGGAGATACCGAGGACCAGCCCCACGACGGTGACTGTGGCGGCTTCCGGGCCGATGCCCGCCAGTTCGAAGGCGGGCCGGAGAACCTTCCTGAGGAATCCGGTGAATCCCAGCCGTTCCAGGATTTCCAGGGCCAGAAGCACCAGGAAGATCACAACCAGGATGGTGCCCATGGATTCGGCAAGGTCCAGGAGCCATCCGCCCCACCCACCGGCCTGGGGGACGCCCTTCCAGAGCACCGTGGGGGGCTGACGGAACGCCCGGACGAAACCGGACGCCCGGAGAATCACCCCCGCCGCAAGGGCCGAGACGACCCTCAGGGGAATCACCAGCAGCGGGCTCACTCCGGAACGGGCCGCCACGGTGGTTTCCACCGGCATGGAGTGGGCGAGCAGCAGCATCATTCCGAGGGTCGTCACCTGTCCGACGGTCAGCCGAAGGGGAACGATCATCCCCGCCAGGATGGCCAGACCTCCGTACAAGTTGGTGAGCATGCCGGTTATCCATACTATCCCCGTCTCTCCCGGAAGGCCGGCGAGAGCCATCACCGGGGCCATGAGCGCACCAAGGGGCGACAGGATGCCGAGCAGGGATACGATCCTGACCAGCAGCAACGCCGGCAGCATGACCCGGAAGAGAACCCATCCCGTGGAGAGGGCGTCGGATGCCAGAGAACCCAGGGTTTTCAGTGCTTTTCTCATGGCCGAGATATAATCCTGAAATGTGGAAACCGCACTGAAACCGGGCCTGGAACCCCGTGCTCACCCCCGGGCTCCGGGGACCCCCGGGCCGGGGTAAGCCGATTTCGAACCAAGTGCAAGAGATTCTTCAGGTTGTGCGGAACCCGCATACCGACCTGTGGAAAACACTGTTGAAACCATCGGGTGCCGACGGGAAGTGCTTTTCCCGTCGGTATTTGAAGGGCCGGAGAGGGTGTGGATAACCCGGTAACTTCAATACTTTTTCCAATCTCTGGCATTTACGGAAGCGGGGCCGTCCATCTCACGTCCGGGCTTTGTTTTCCGGGTCAGGGCCGGGGAAGGAACGGGTCGGCGGCGGGAGCCGGCGCATCTTTCCTGCCTTGAAGATTGCCGGGGCCGGTATGAGGAGTGTTTCCCGCCGGTGAAAATGACTCGCGGAGGCCGCGGGGCTATAATCCGGGTGTTGTTTTTTTACGCGCAAGGGATGGTCAAGTGAGGGTCTCCTTCATCATGCTCGGTTTACGGGATCATCGCACCGGAGGCTACGACTTCAACGAAAGGGCGGCGGAGGCCCTGGAGGCGGCGGGGCATCGGGTGGACAGGGTCTGCTACGGAACCCTGCCGGCCCGGGCCAGGGGGAAACGTATCGCCGGCTCCCTGGAAGTGCTGCGAAGGGTTGTCCTGGGACGCCCCGATGTGGTGGTGGTGAGCAGGAGCTACACCTTCATGGTTCCCGCGAGGCTGCTTCTGGGGCTCTGGAGGGTGCCGGTTCTTTATCTCGTCCACCATCTGGAGTGGAAGGACACTCCCCGGAAACCACGCCGGGCCTACCGGACCATGGTCCGATGGATGGTGCGCCGGGGCGACCTGGTCTGGTGCAACAGCATGGCCACCAGAAACGGACTGGTGGAACTGGGCGTTCCCGGGGCGCGGATGCGGGTGATCCCCCCCGGTTTTTCACGGTTCTCCGTGGCCGCCGACACTCCGGAAGCACCGGGGCCTCCGGTGATACTCTGTGTCGGCGCCGTCACCCATCGGAAGGGTCAGCTCGACATCGTCAGGGCCTGTTCGAGTCTGAAGAATCACGAGTTCAGGCTGATTCTCGCGGGCTCCCTCGGAGAGGAACCGGATTACGCCAAGGAAGTGGTCGGAAGTGCGTCGGCGCTCGGGAACCGGGTGGAGATGACGGGCTACCTGGAAAAGGAAAGGGTGTACCGGCTCATGTCCGGGGCAGACATCCTGGTCCACGGGGCTCCCTGGGAAGCCTTCGGAATCGCCCTGGCGGAAGCCATGTGGGCCGGGCTCCCCGCAGTCGCCTCGGGAACCGGAGCGGTCCCCGAGCTTGTGACCCACGGCGTGGAGGGGTTGCTGTACGAGCCGGGAGACACGGAGGCCCTCTCGGCTCACATCGCCCGGCTTCTGGAAGACGACGATCTCAGGAGAAGAATGGGGGCCGCCGCCCGGCGCCGGGCGGAGGGTCTGAACACGTGGGAGACTACCTGCAAGGAGTTCGTGAACCTTGTCGAAGAAACTGCTGGTCGCCAAGTTCGGCGGAACTTGCTTAGCCGACCCTGATTCCCGGGGAAGGGTCGCGGTTCTGTGCAGAGGGCTTCAGGATCAGTGTGAAAACCTGGTGGTCGTGGTCTCCGCCATGGGACGGGCGGGAGACCCGTACGCCACCGACACCCTGTTGAAACTGCTTCCCCCGGACGCTTCCCCGGAGGAGCGGGACAGGCTGATGGCATGCGGAGAGGTCATCAGCGCTCTGGTGACCGCAGCGCTTCTCCGGGAAAACGGCATGAAGGCGGAGGCCCTGACCGGTTGGGAGGCGGGTATCGTCACCGATGACTCCCCGGGTGACGCCCTGGTGGTAAGCGTTGACGTGCGGGCCGTGAAGGGGGTGCTCTCCCGGGGCGCCGTGGCGGTGGTGGCCGGTTTTCAGGGGCTGTCCAGGGGGGGGTGCGTCACCACCCTGGGCAGGGGGGGGAGCGACACCTCGGCGGTTGTGCTGGGGGCGGCCCTTCAGGCGGACCTGGTGGTCTTCTTCAAGACCGTGGATTCGGTTTTTACCGCCGACCCGGCCAGGGTTCCGGGGGCCCGGAAACTGGCCGCTATATGCGCCGAGGATCTGCGACAGATGGCGTGGCAGGGGGCGAAGGTGGTCAACCCCAGGGCGGCCGAGATCTCCCTGGCTTCCGGCGTACCCATCGAGGTCAGATCCTTCGACGGAGGCGGAACCGTGACCCGGGTTGAGCCGGTGACGGCTTCCTGTGAGAATTACGTAGTGGGCGTAGCCTCGGGGCCCGACGTGGCGAGGGTCACCGTAACCGGAGACGCCGGGGATCCGTGTTCCTTCCACTCCAGGGTGTTCGGCCTGGTGGCGGCGGCGGGGGTGTCCATGGACATGTTCAGCGTTTTCGGCCCCACGGTGGTGTTCACGGTACCCATGGAGGATGCGGGGAGGGTTGAGGGTATCCTCCGGGAGGCCGGTTTCGGGTGCCGGACTCTGGGGCCCTGCTCCAAGGTGTCCATCGTGGGTGCCGGAATGCATGGGATGAAGGGGGTAATGGCGAGGTTCAGCGCCGCCCTCACCCTGGTCGGGGTGGAGATGCTTCAGACCGTGGACTCCCATGCCACCATAAGCGCCCTGGTGGCCCTGGAGCAGCGGGATACCGCCCTCGGGGCGCTGCATCGGGAGTTTGTGGAATCATGACCCTTTCCGAGGGTATCGCCCTGGCTGTGCTTCAGGGGCTCACGGAATTTCTGCCGGTATCCAGCTCGGGCCATCTCACGCTGGCGTCGGCTTTTTTCCGGATACCCGGCAACACCCTGGCCTTCGACGTGGTGCTTCACCTGGGAACCCTGACGGCGGTACTGGCCGTGTTCGGCGGGGACCTGCTGTCACTGGTCGCGGGGGCTCTTCGGGGGGACCGGGGCAAGGTTCGGGAGATCATGGTGCTGGCGGTGGCTTCGGTCCCCGCGGGCATAGTCGGCCTGACCCTCTCCGGATGGGTGGAGAGGGCCGCCGGAAGCCCTCTTGCGGTCTCGCTGCTCATGCTCCTGACGGGAACCGTCCTCTTTGCCACGAGGTTCGCGCCCGAAGGGGAAGGGAAACCCGGTTTCCGCACCGGCGCGGTCATAGGAGTGTCCCAGGCCCTGGCCGTCCTGCCGGGAGTGTCCCGTTCCGGAATGACCATATCCTCAGGGCTCTTCTGCGGAACCGGCCGGGCGGAGGCGGGCAGATTCTCCTTCCTCCTGTCGGTTCCGGCCATCCTTGGGGCGGCCGTAATGGAACTGCCCGGAGCCGAATGGGATACCTCCTCTACGGTTCTGGCTGTGGGGTTCGCGGTGTCCGCCCTGGTGGGCTACGCAGCCCTGAGGCTTCTTCTTGGGTTCGTCCGGTCAGGGGTTCTTCATCGCTTCTGCTGGTACTGCTGGGCGGTCGGCGCCGCAGGTGCGGTCCTGAGCCTGACGGGTGGAGGGGTGTAGGTGACACTGCTGCTCTTTACGATACTCGCGGGCCCCTGGCCGGGGGAATGGTACGAAAGCTTCCGGCTCTTGGAACATGACGGCGCCCTGAACGCGGTGTCTCTCCTGCCGGACTCCCTTCCCGGAAAGCAGCAGGCCCTGGCGCTCTCCATCCATTACACCGGAGGGGACGGCGCCCTGGAGATGGTATCGAAATGCCTGAGTTCGGACTCCTCCGATTTCAGGAGCTGGGCCGTGCTGGGGGCATTGCTCACCGAGAGCGACCGGGAAGGCGCCGGGGAGGCGTTGCGGAGGGCTACGGAGCTGGCGCCGGAGGACGAACCGGTCCTGCTGGAGTTTCTCGCCTACCTGGACCTTGTTTCCTCGAGGCCGGAGGAAGCCCTGAACCGGGCGCTGCAGGCGTTGAACGCCGATCCCGGCTTCGCTCCCGCCGCCCTCACCGCGGCGTGGGCCCTGGAGGACCTCCACCGCCTCCGGGAGGCGGTAGAGGTGCTGGACCGGGGGCTGGCCGTCAGCCCCTTTGCCTTTGTGCTGATGGAGGAGAAAGCCGCGCTCCTGCGGAGCATCGGAATACCGGGTTCGGCCGGGATGATTCCGGAGGGCCCTGTTCCGTCGGATCCCGGCGGAACCGGCACCCGAAGACCGCCGGATGCCCGTTGCCGGGAGGCCGGCGTGCCGGGGCCGGCGGTGAAGACCTTCCGGGAATTCCTGGAGAGAAACCCCGACGACTATCGGACCTGGGGACAGCTCGGCCTCCTTCTTGAAAGGCTGGGCAGATTCGAGGCCGCGGAGGATTGCTACCGGGAAGGGATAGCCGTGAACCCGGCCTACGGCTGGGCCTACCAGAGGCTCGCAACCCTGACCGATGACCCCGGGGAGAAGCTGTTCCTCCTGGAAAGCGCCGTGTCGGCGGACACCGCCTCGGGACAGGCCTGGGTGGACCTGGGCCTGGCCTACGAGGACGCCGGGGATATGCAGGCCGCCGCGGACGCTTTCCGGAAGAGCCTGGACCTTCAGCCGTCGAGCTGGACCTGGGTGGAACTGGGTTGGACTCTGGAATCCCTGGGACGACCGGAGGAAGCCGCGCAGGCCTACGAGAACGGAGTGGGCCTGGACAGTTCGTACGCCTGCGGATGGCAGCGTCGCGGTGTGCTGCTCAGGGAATCGGGCGACGATCCGGCCGCGCTGGAGTGGTTCACCCGGGCGCTGCCCCACATCGGCGAGGATCCGTGGACACTGGGGGAGATGGGGAACATCCTGCTGAAGGCCGATGACACCGAAGGGGCCCTGGCCATGTTCGAGAGGGCCGCGGCGGCGAACCCGGATAACGCCTACGCTCTGCTGAACCTGGCCATGCTCTGCAGGATCACCGGAGATTATCCCGCTGCTCTGGCCGGTATCGAAGGCTACATGCGGAGCCCCGCCGCCGAGGAGGAAGTCTGGACCGTGGAGAAGTCCTTCATCCTGAGCGACCGGGGGGGCGCCTCACCCGCCGACTCGCTGGAGAATCTCGCTCCCGGAAGGTGGGCGTACACCAGGTACGGCTGGAACGCCCTGGGACTGGGCTTTCCCCTGGAGGCCGCAAGGGCCGCCGACAGCGCCATGTCCCTGGAGGGCGAGGGCCCCTGGGACTGGATAGACCTGGGAAACCTTTTCGAGAGACTGAACCGGGCGGACAAAGCCGCGGCGTGCTTCCAGGCGGCGGAGGAGACGGCGGGGGAGGATGTGGAGGTGCACAGGGAGATCGCCGGGTTCTTCTATCGGACAGGGGATTACGCCGGCGCCGGGAACCGGCTCACCGAAGCCTTGAGTTTCGATTCCACGGCGGCGGTTCTGGCCGAACTCGGGGAGGCAAGACTTTTCGAGGGCAGGCTCGGAGAAGCCGAAAGGGCCCTCAATGCGGCACTGGAAAGGGACCCCTCCTCGGTGTTCGCCATGTGCTACCTCGGGTTGCTGGAGGAGAGGAGGGGGCGGCCCGAAAGCGCCGCCCGGTGGTATCTCGATGCGCTCAGAATTGCTCCGGGGTACTCCTACGCCGAATCGCGGATTCTTTACATAACCGGCGGCGATTACGACCGTCTCTGGAACCAGGAGCACTACAGCCCCTTCAGCTGGAACCTGTGGGCCGACCTGTCCTTCTCCCGGGGCAACCAGGAGGAGTCCGCCGTCAGCGGGGGCGCTTCCCTGGGGCTAAACTGTCCCCGGGGGAGTTCCGTGAGACTCAGCGGAAGCGTCCGCCTCGACGAAAAAAACGGTGAGCGGGAACGGGAGTCCGCCTACGCCTCCCTGACGGCGGAGTACTTCTTCACCGAGAGGGTTTACGCCGGGTTCAGCTCGAGCTGGGACCGGCAGCCCCTCACCGTGAGACCCTGGCAGGTGAGTTCCTATCTGGCGGCGGGATGGAAGAGCTGGCCCACCGACTGGATGTGGCTGGCGCCGGAGGCCGGGGTGGGTCTCGTGAACACACGGTGGTCCGTGGGTGAGGAGAGGACCGACAGACTGACCTCCTTCGTGTCGTTCGGCGTCTGGATGCACCGCCCGATCAGCCCGCTCCCGAACCTGTGGCTGGGAGGGGGCCTTTACCTGCCTCCCGGGGACGTGGAACATACCGTCTCCTACGCCGGCTCGGAGCTGGATTTCGACCTTTCGGACCTGCTCTCCCTGGTGCTGGGGATGAGCCTTGACTACACCCGCACTCCGGCGGTGGAGTCCTGGGAGAAGACCGACCTGGACTACTACCTGAGGCTCAGACTGGGCAATTGAGCATCCGTACCCTTCGCCGCCTGGCCATAGTCGTCTTCCCGGCCGTGACCGCCGCCGGCGCCCTGGGCCGGTTGGTAAGCCCCGCACCATGGTTCGATTGGGTTTTCAAGGTCGCCCTCTCCGGCACGGTGGGAATCTGGACCAATCATTTCGCCGTTCTGATGTTGTTCAGGCCGCACCGGAAAACGTTTTTCGGGCGGCAGGGGCTGATTCCGGCGAAGCGGGAGGAACTGGCGGAGGCGGTGGGAGCCGCCGTCGCCCACAGGCTTCTGGATACCGATTCGGTGCTTGCCTACATGGAGGAGCGGGGATTGCCGGAGAAGGCTGCGGGATTCGTCGTTGACAGGGCTCAGAAACTCGCCGGCCGATCCGAAGTCAGGGCCGCCGTGGCGGACTACCTTCAGGGCGTTCTTGGCAGGGTGGTCGAGAAGCACTCCGAAGCCGCGGTCAGGGTTCTTCAGGAGTCCGTCACCGCTTTCCTGGCGGAGAAAACGGCGCCCGGCAGGGTATGGCCGGCGGTGAGGGCGGCGGTACGCCGGGAGCTGGAGGACCCTTGCACCAGGGAGTCGCTGGCCGAAGCCGTCGTAGCGGTCGTTGACGGCAACGACACCATGATCGCCGCCCTGGTCAACGATGCGCTGGACGGTTTCATAGCCTCGAAAAGGCAGCCCGGGAGGTTCCTTCTGAAGATCGGAAAGAGGGTTTTCAGGGTTGACGAGGAGATGATCAGGCGGGAGATACGGAAGCGGGTGGGATCACCGGGGTTCTTCGACTCCGTCATGTCTTTTCTGGACGGAAGCGCTCCCGGGATAGAGCGATGGATGGATTCCCCGGCCGTCAGGGAACGGTTCTCCGGTAAACTGGAGGAATACCGGGCAAGGGCCACGGAATGGGTGAAGGGTGAAGGGTCGGGTCTCGCGGTGGAAAAAGTCCGGGAGTACCTTTCCTCCGACTCCTTCTGGGACTGGGTCATGGCGCAGGTGGACGCCCAGGTGCTGGGCCTGGCGGCCCTGGCCAGGGAAAGGATCGCCTCCCCCGGCTTCAGGAGGACCGCGGCCCTGTTCGTTCGCAGGGCGGTCGAGGAGATGGATATTCATGGAATGGTTCGGAGAAGAATCGTCCTTCTCGACCTGAAGGAGCTGGAAGACCTGGTTATGGATGTGTCCGGGGAGAACCTGGCCGCCATCGAGCTGTTCGGCGCCCTGCTCGGTGGGATCGCCGGACTCGTGCTGATCGATGTTCGGTTCATCCCGGTCATTCCGGCTCTGCTGGGCCTGTTCCTGGTGCTGGAAAGGTTTCTCGACCGGTTTTCTCCGGAACGGGCCCCGAAGGTTCAGCCCCCGGGCCGGGGCGTCAGTTCCCCGTAGATCTCCATCAGTTTCCGGGCCATGGTGTCCGTATCGAAACCGAAGGCTTTTTCCATGGCGGCCAGCCTCAGGGTCTCCCTCTTTTCCGGGTCGTTTTCCAGTTCCATGACCGCTTCCGCCAGGGCCCGGGGGTCTCCCGGCTCCACCAGGGTTCCCGCCCCCTCGGCCACCTCGGAAAGCCCCGGAATCCTCGAGGCCAGCAGGGGAACCCCCGCGGCCATGGCCTCCAGCGCCGCCAGGCCGAAACCCTCGAACCTGGAGGACTGAACCGCGTAATCTCCGGCGCGGATCAGCTCAGGGATGTCCGTGCGGAGCCCCGGGAAGAACACCCTGTCCCTGAGCCCGAGGTCCGCGGCGAGTTTCATCATTCCGGCCCTGCCCGGGCCATCGCCGGGCAGCAGCAGGACGAAAGCGTCGGGAAGCATGGCCAGGGCACGGATCACCGTGGCATGGTCCTTCTTTCCGGTGAAGGAAGCCGTCATCACCATGATCCGGTGCCCCGGGCCCAGGGACGGGTGTATCCTCTCCCTGGGCAGGGGTATCGCATTGCGGAACTCGGCGGTATCTATGCCGTTGTAAAGTACGGTCACCCGGCTCTTCAGCCCGGGGTGCGCCTTCAGGAGCGACTCCTTTACTCCATTACTTATACAAATAACTTTACTATATCTCCGGTAGATCAGCCCTTCGAGGATTCCAAGGAAGGGGTAAGCCCTCCGGCGGTTCCAGGTGCTGTGTTCGGTGTAGACCAAGGCCGCCCCGGAGCCCGAGAGGGCGGCCCAGTACAGGGAGGGAAACAGGTGAACGTGAACTATTCCGGGGTCGAGGCCGGAAAGCAGTCTGCCCAGTCTTGCGGGATTTGAGGGAGAACCGGGGGAAGCGGCGCCGGTACCGAACACTTCTATGCCCCGGCTCTTCAGCATCTCTCTTACCGGAGACGGAACGTCTTCCAGCACCGCCACCGAGACGTCCGCCCCCAGCTCCTTCAGCCTCGGGAGCAGCCGCCCGAGCAACATCTCGGCCCCTCCGGTCCGCAGGTTGTTTATCACGTGGACGACCCTGGGGCCCGGTGCTTCCGGGGAAGGAGTCATTCCGTTGCGGCCGCCCGGGGCGGGAGCGCCGTTTTTTCCATCGTCACCGTCTCAACAGGTCCGTCACCGGAGTGCCGAGGGTCTTTTTGAAGAAGAACCACGCCCAGACCGTGGACGCCAGGAGCACCGAGCCGAGGCCGGCCGCCAGGTGAATCACCGGAAACACCGCAAGGGATGGGACCGCCAGGCGGAGCACCGGCAGAAGACTCAGAAGGCCCCAGCTCACCAGAGCCGCCAGGCCGCACCCCAGAAGCCCGCCCAGGATGGTTGTGATCGAAGACATCAGGAAAACCTGGAAGGCGAAGACCTGTGCAAGCCTTTCCCGTGTGGTGCCCAGTGCAACCAGGACTCCCAGGGCGTAGGACCTGTTCTTGAGGTCCGCCACCAGGGTGTGGACCGCGCTGGCCATGGCCGCGCCGAGAATCGCCGCCGCCAGCGCCCCCAGGGCGGCGGTGACTATGCCCACCAGCAGTTCCGCCTTCTGGGCGATTCCTCTCTGGGTTTCGGCGTTGAGCCCCATTGCCTCCGCGGCCCTCACGATGTCCGGAACCTCCTCCGCCGTTCTCGCAGTGACCACCAGGGCACTGTAACTGTGGGGCCTTCCGGGCAGGAACAGCTCGTTCACCTCCTCCACGAACTCTATGGGCACGGCCAGGGCGAAAAGGGCCATGCTTCTGCTGGTGCCTATTATCTGGGCGTTGACCGTTATCGGTCTGGCCTGAAGGCTGGCGATGGAACTGGCGCCCAGGGTCACCTGGCACTCCAGCCCGACCACCCCCTGCCGAGTAAGACCCATCAGGCCGTGCGCCTCGGCGAAACCGGCGTTGTAGAGCAGAAGCAGGTTTTCCGAAAGGATTATCGGCAGTCTGGCGGTGGAGCTGTCCGCCAGTGTGTATCGCCAGCCGAACCGTTCCTCCAGACTGTCCGGCACGAAGGCGTCGGTGACTCCCTCCAGGGTGATGTCGGTGTAGTAGTTCCTGCCGCCCAGGAGTCCCCGGAGGTAGGCCGGGACATGGGCGTAAACCTGACGGTCTATCCTGGCGGTCTGGGGAAGGTTCTCCAGGCTGTCCAGCAGGGCGTCGCTGATCTCCACCCCGCCCCTTTCGGTCTGAAAGAAGCCCGCCGAAATCCCCTTGGGAGTTACTCTGACCTGCTCGTCGGGAAGGTCGCTGGAAAGGAACCTGTCCAGTATCCGTCCCACGCCCAGGCCTATGGAGATGAAGAACACCAGCAGAAGGGAGGCCACCAGGAGCATGGTATGACTGAAGAGGTAATCCTTCCAGTGACCCTTGTTCCAGAGCCGCATCGCCCTACGCATGGATGACTTCATGGTGCAGCACCCCCTCCCTGAGGTCCAGGACCCGGTCGGCCCTTTCCATTACGGAGCGGGTGTGCACCACCGCCACCAGGGCGAACCCCTTTTCCCGGCGCATGCTGTCGAGAAGATCGAAAAGGATTTCTTCGCTGGCCTCGTCCAGACTGGCGGTGGGCTCGTCCGCCAGCAGCACCATGGGACGTCCGGCCAGGGCGCGGGCCGCGGCCACCCTCTGCCGCTCCCCCCGGGAGAGGAACCGGCTGGGAGTGGCGTCCACCCTCACTCCGAGCCTGTGCAGAAGGCTTTCCGCCTCCTTTTCCACCGGTTCCATGTACCTCCCGGAGAACACCGCCGGAAGAAGAACGTTCTCCAGGGCCGAGAGGTTCGGAAGAAGGTGGAAGTCCTGGAAGATGAAACCCATGGTCTCCCTCCGCAGGGCCGCCAGGGTTTCCGCATCCATCGGCGCCGTGTCCCTGCCGTTCACATGAAGGCTTCCCTGGAAATCCCGGTCGAGGGTTCCCAGAATCCCAAGGAGTGTGCTTTTCCCGGAACCGCTCCGCCCGGTCACCGCCACGAACTCTCCATGGTGCACGGTCATATCGAGATCCTTCAGAACCGTGATCCCCCCGAAGGACCTGGAGATGCCGCGGGCCTGGATGACGGCGCTCAAAGGAGTTCCTCCAGGACGTTCGAAAAAAGTGTGAAGGCGCTGTCCGGGCTGACGGCGGTATCGCTCAGCGTCAGCGCAGCCCTGGTGGTGCCCCCGTCCTCCCGGGAAAGCTTCGCCTCCAGGGCCACCGATCCCCGGGAAGGCCAGGTCACCGCCGCCGTCAGGGCCGCCGGCCGTATGACCCTGGCGGCTGCGAAGAAGTCTTCCCACCAGGGTAGATACCTTTCCATGGGAAGAAGCGAGACGAAGGCGAACAGATTTCCCGGCACCATCAGCGTGACGTGGTGCCTGTCGGGCAATGCCTGCACCAGTGCTTCGTCGGCCGCCAGGGAGCCGACTTTTTCCATCCTGAGCCAGGCATCCATGGTGACGTCCGCCGCCGGCCCCAGATAGAGGGCCGTCCAGCCGCGCTTCTCCGCCAGGGAAGCCCGGATCATTCCGGTGCGGTCCACCAGGTCGGCCCGGTTCTGCCGGTCCCGGCGGGTGAGATTGAGCATGGACGACGCCATGCCGGCTGCCCGGTCCATCGAACAACTGCGGCTGAGGAAGAGGAACTGGGGGGAGACGGTGGTTATGTCCACCCCCATCAGGGCGATCCCCACCGGCCCCCGGGTCAGCAGGGACTCCGCCAGGACCAGGTTTTTGTCCAGTCCGGTGATCTCGCGGAGAACCAGCGGGGAGAGCCCCTGCTCGATGTGCATGTGCAGAAGACAGCTGCCGGGCACCATGTTCAGCTCGTCTCTGACGCCTCCACCACAGCCTGCGGTGACGATCAGCGCTGCAAACAACAGTCCGGATCTCCAGGTCGTTGACATTTCGCCTCCCAAACGGATATTCCTCCCGAACGGTGGTAGAGTACGCCGGAAAAGCCTCTTCGTCAACGTGGGAGACGCGGACGGTACAGAGCTTGACGGGGCTTGCGTTTCTGTTTTATGTTCGTGACCCTGCGCTGGCGTAGCTCAACTGGCAGAGCAGCTGATTTGTAATCAGCAGGTTGCGGGTTCAAGTCCCATCGCCAGCTCCAGGAAAAAATGCGCTGTGGCGCGGGTGTATATCGGTGGCGAGGTTCCCGAGTGGCTAAAGGGGGCAGACTGTAAATCTGTTGGCGAACGCCTACGGTGGTTCGAATCCACCCCTCGCCACCACGGTTTTGAGCGGGAGTAGCTCAGTTGGCGGAGCATCAGCCTTCCAAGCTGAGGGTCGCGGGTTCGAGCCCCGTCTCCCGCTCCAAAAAGAGGTTTCCAGGACGGTCTGGAGGGCCCACGTAGCTCAGTTGGCAGAGCGCGTCCTTGGTAAGGACGAGGTCAGCAGTTCGATCCTGCTCGTGGGCTCCAGACCCGGTATTGCGATAAACAGGACAAAAAACGGGTAAAAACCGGAAAACCCACTCATGAGAGGGAGCCTGACACATGGCCAAGGAAAAGTTTGAGCGGACCAAGCCCCACGTGAATGTGGGTACGATAGGTCACATTGATCACGGTAAAACCACCCTCACCGCCGCCATCACCAGGTGCCTCGCCACCCAGAACCCCGGCACCAAGTTCATCTCCTTCGACCAGATTGACAACGCTCCGGAGGAAAAGGCCAGGGGTATCACCATCGCCACCTCCCATCAGGAGTACGAGACCGCCAACCGCCACTACGCCCACGTTGACTGCCCCGGCCACGCCGACTACATCAAGAACATGATCACCGGTGCGGCCCAGATGGACGGCGCTATCCTGGTCATCGGCGCCAACGACGGCGTGATGGCTCAGACCAGGGAGCACGTCCTACTGGCCCGTCAGGTGAACGTGCCCAAGATCGTGGTTTTCCTCAACAAGTGCGACATGGTGGACGACGAGGAACTCATTGATCTGGTGGAGATGGAAGTCCAGGAGCTGATGGCCAAGTACAACTTCGAGGAGGACAGCCCAATCATCAGGGGAAGCGCCCTTAAGGCCCTGAGTTCCTCGGGTACGCCAGATGATCCGGATGCCAAGTGCATCTATGATCTGATGGAGGCGGTGGACAACTGGATTCCCTCCCCCGAGCGCGATACCGACAAGCCCTTCCTGATGCCTGTGGAAGACGTTTTCTCCATCTCCGGAAGGGGAACCGTGGGTACCGGCAGGGTCGAGAGGGGAGCCATCCACACCAACGACAAGGTGGAGATCGTAGGTATCCGGGAAACCCGGTCCTCGGTGTGCACCGGCGTGGAGATGTTCCGCAAGATCCTGGACGAGGGCCAGGCGGGGGACAACGTGGGCCTTCTTCTCCGTGGAATCGCCAAGGAGGATCTGGAGCGGGGAATGGTCATCTGCAAGCCGGGCAGCATCACCCCCCACACCAAGTTCGAGGCCGAGGTGCTGGTGCTCAGCACCAAAGACGGGGGCCGGCACAAGCCCTTCAAGAACGGCTACAGGCCCCAGTTCTATTTCCGCACCACCGATGTGACGGGTACCATCGAGCTTCCCGAGGGAGTGGAGATGGTCATGCCCGGCGATAACACCAGGATGACCGTTGAACTCATCACCCCCATCGCCATGGAGGACGGGCTGCGCTTCGCAATCCGCGAAGGCGGCCGTACCGTCGGCGCCGGAGTGGTGACCAAGATACTGAAGTAGGTGGAAGGTGCGAGTGATAATCACCCTTGCCTGCACCGAGTGCAAGAATCGCAACTACAGCACCACGAAGAATAAGAGGACCCATCCGGACAGGATGGAGCTCAGCAAGTATTGCCGGTTCTGCCGAAAGCACACCGTTCACAGGGAAGGCAAGTAGAACCGGACGCCGCGGGGAAGCGCAGGGCAGTAGCACAATCGGCAGTGCACCGGACTCCAAATCCGGGGGTTGAGGGTTCGAGTCCTTCCTGCCCTGCCAGTTCCCGGGCGGTTGGCCACGGCAGTGCAACGAGAAACGAAACAACGGGACGGAGTACTTCGAAATGGCGGCTAAAACGGCCGATGGAGGCAAACTCGGCTTTCTGTCCAGATGGACGAGGTTGGCCGTTGAATTCCTTGGTGAAGTCAAGGCGGAGCTGGTGAAGGTGGCCTGGCCCACCAGGGAGGAAGCCATCGCCTCCACCTGGGTCATTCTGATCGCCGTGGTAGTGGTGGCCGCATGGATCTTCCTGGCGGACACCATTTCATCCCAGACCATGTCCTTCCTCATCAGGGCGCTCGACTGATGACGACACCCGGAACGCCCGCGTTGGAAGACGGCGTCCTGGAGGAAGCCGGGAACCTCAAGTGGTACGTGGTTCACTCCTATTCGGGTTACGAACTCAGGGTGAAGAAGTTCCTTGAGGGGCCTCTCAGGAGGAAGTTCCCGGGCCGGGTGGGCAAGACGCTCATACCCACGGAAAAGGTCACCAACCGTCGTAGCGGCAAGGATGTCACCAGGGAGAAGAAGCTCTACCCGGGCTACGTTTTCGTTCAGCTGGAAGTAGACGACGAGATGATTCTCGACATCCGTGGAATGTCCAACGTGAGCGGCTTTCCCCCCATGAACAAGGGAAGGCCTTCTCCCCTGCCGGATTCGGACATGCGGAGGATCCTCGGCCGGACCGACGGCTCCGAGGAGAAGAAGACGGTCCGGATACCCTTCAAGGTCGGTCAGACCGTCCGGGTGGTGGAGGGCCCGTTCCGCAACTTCACGGGGGTCGTCGAATCCATCAACCCCGAAAGGGGGAAAGTGAGGGTCATCTTCACCATTTTCGGTCGCAAGGCCCCGGTGGAGATAGATCACTCCCAGGTCAGGCTGGTCTAGGGGGAAACCCCGGGCCGTAACAGGGGGTTTTCGAACCCCGCAATCGGTCCGCCGCCGTTCCATCAAGGGGAGGAACGGGGACGGATGAAAGGAGTTTCCATGGCCAAGAAAGCCTTGGGCATGGTAAAGCTTCAGCTTCCTGCAGGACAGGCCACTCCGGCCCCCCCCGTGGGGCCCGCCCTGGGCCAGTACGGCATCAACCTTGCCGGGTTCTGCAAGGAGTTCAATGCCCGGACCCAGGGGCAGGAAGGCCTGGTCATCCCGGCGGTGGTCACGGTCTATAAGGACAGAAGCTTTACCTTCGAACTCAAGTCGCCCCCCGCGGCGGTTCTTCTGAAGCGGGCCGCAGGGCTTGCCAAGGGGTCGCCGGAATCGAACCGCAACAAGGTCGGTTCCGTGACCCTCGCCCAGTGCCGGGAGATTGCCCGCACCAAGATGAAGGACCTGAACGCGGCATCCGAGGACGCCGCCGTGGAGATGGTCCGTGGTACGGCCCGCAGCATGGGCCTGGAGGTGCTGGATGGCTAAGGTCAGCAGGCGGTTCGCCAAGGCCCGGGAGACGGTTGACCGTCTCAGAAGCTACACCCTTGACGAGACCATATCCCTGGTGAAGGCCTCCGCCACTGCCAAGTTCGACGAGACCGTGGAAGTGGCCCTCAACCTTGGAGTGGACCCCAAGCGCTCCGACCAGGTGGTCAGGGGAACCTGTGTGCTTCCCCACGGCACCGGGCGGAAAACCAGGGTTCTTGTCTTCGCCCGGGGCGAAAAGGCGGAGGAGGCCAGGAGCGCCGGGGCGGACGGGATCGGCGACGAGGAAACCATTGAGAAGATCAAGGGCGGATGGCTGGACTTCGAAGTGGTGATCTCCACCCCCGAGATGATGAAAACCCTGGGTGCCGTTGCCAGGATACTGGGCCCCCGGGGGCTCATGCCGAACCCCAAGACCGGCACCGTGACCACGGAAGTGGGGCAAGCGGTCAGGGAAGCCAAGGCGGGCAAGATCAGTTTCAGGGTTGACAAAACCGGTGTTCTCCATGTTCCGGTGGGCAAGGCCAGCTTCGGAGCCGACGCCCTCAGGGAGAACATCATGGTTTTCATGGAGAAGGTGATGCAGCTCAAGCCCTCCGCCGCCAAGGGCAAGTACGTCATCGGCATGTCAGTCTCTTCCACCATGGGGCCGGGGGTTCGGGTGGATATGTCCGATCTTCGCACGGTCATCAGGTAGGGAGGGTGGAATGAGCGTAACAAGGCAGAGCAAGGAGGCCACGGTCGCCACCCTCGTCGGGGAGCTGACCTCGTGCGGCGCCTTCGTCCTGGCGGACTTCACCGGTATAAACGTGGAGGAGATGACCGAACTCCGGAGGGCCATGCGCCGGAACGGCGTGTACTTCACCGTGGTGAAGAACACCATCCTTGAGAAGGTACTGAGGAACGTTGAACTTACCGGGGACGAGGAGATCTTCCGCTGTCTCCGTGGGCCTACCGCCCTGGCGTCCAGCCGGGACGAGGTTCTTCCGGCCAGGGTTCTCAAGGAATTTGCCGAAAGCCATGAAGGCCGTCCCGTGATAAAGGGCGGTTTCGTGAGCGGCAGGAGCTTCACCGCCGGCCAGGTGGCGGAGCTGGCTGAAATGCCGGGGCGCGGTGAGCTGCTGGCCAGGGTGATGGGTTCCGCCACAGCCCCGGTCAGGGGCTTTGTGTCGGTGACCGGTGGAGTGATAAGAAAGTTGCTCTATGCGCTGAACGCCGTCAGGGAAAGCAAACAGGGCTGAGCAGACCGATAACGCAACCTAAGGGTCAGATTGCCTAAAACGGAGGAAGAACCATGAGTGACGACAAGAAGGCCGCCATCATCGAGGCCATTTCCAATATGACCGTTCTCGAGCTTGCCGAGCTTGTCAAGGCTATGGAGGAGAAGTTCGGCGTATCCGCCGCCGCCCCGGCGGTGGCAGTGGCGGCCGCCGCCGGCCCCGCCGCCCCGGCGGAAACCGAGGAGCAGACCGAATTCGACGTGATCCTCGAGAGCTTCGGTGCCAAGAAGATCGCCGTCATCAAGGTGGTCCGGGAACTGACCAACCTTGGTCTGAAGGAAGCCAAGGACCTTGTGGACGGGGTCCCCTCCAAGCTCAAGGAAGCCGCGGAGAAGGCCGAGGCTGAAGAGATGAAGAAGCAACTTGAGGAAGCCGGTGCAACCGTCGTACTCAAGTAGCCTATACGAATCGGACGGGAAGGGACGGGACGGGTTTCCGTCCCTTCCACCCTCGCTTTTTCCGGGCTTTTCTAATTTTCCATTCAGTTGTGAGGAGCGGCAGTGAACAAGGATAGACCTGTCAGGAACTATTCGCGGGTTACCCCTGCTCTGGAAGTGCCGGACCTGCTCAAGGTACAGCGGGATTCCTTCGAGAATTTTCTACAGGCGGACGTGCCTTTTGATGAAAGACTACCACAGGGTTTACACAAGATTTTTCTCGACACATTTCCCATAGAGAGTGCGAGCAAGGAGTTTTCCCTCGAGTATGTGAGCTACGAAGTCTCGCCGCCGAAACATACCGTCAAGGAAACCCTTGAACGGGGTGTGACCTACTGTGCCAACCTGAACGCCGTGATGCGGCTGGTCACCAGGGACCCGGAATCCAAGAGCATTAAGATGTGCGTTGACCAGAAGGTCTTTCTGGGCAGCCTGCCCATCATGACCGACAACGGCTCCTTCATCATCAACGGAGCCGAGCGGGTCATCGTCAGCCAGCTTCACCGGAGCCCCGGCGTCTTCTTCGAAGAGAAGGTCCAGCAGCGAAGCCGCAGGATTCACAGCGCCAGGATCATACCCCAGAGAGGTTCCTGGCTGGAGATAAACCTTGACCCCAACGACCAGATCTTCGCCATCATAGACCGGCGTAACAGGCGCATCCCCGTGACCATGCTCCTCAGGGCCCTGGGTCTGGCCGACGACGCCCATATCCTTGCCTCCTTCTACCCTGTGGTGGAGATGGAGCTGGAGCCCATGGTGAAGCGCCAGTCCCGGAGCGGCGACTTCATTCACAGGTCCTTCGCCGAGGACATCGTGGATCCGGACACCGGAGAGATACTGGTCCGCTGCGACGAGCCGGTGGAAACCGTAGAGAAGCTGGAGAACCTGATTTCCCGGGGAATCACCAGGGCCAGGTTTCTTGGGCCCCGTTCGGAGCGGGACAACTTCGACGGCATTCGGAAGACCCTGGCCAAGGAGGAGTCCAGCCTGGGCGTCGGTGTGGAGAAGAACGAAGACACCGCCACCATGTGGATCTACGAGGCCCTCAGGGGCACCGAAGCCCCGTCTCTCGACCACGCGAGAAGCTATCTCAGGAGTATGTTCTTCGACAGCAAGCGCTACAGCCTCAGCGAGGTAGGACGCTACAAGCTGAACGAGCGGCTCAATATAAACACCTCCATGGACAAGCTCACCCTGGCGGTGGAAGACCTGGTCGCCATCGTGGACAACCTGATAATGCTTCGGGAAGGCACCAACACCGCGGACGACATTGACCACCTGGGCAACCGCCGGGTGAAGACCGTCGGCGAACTGCTCAGCCAGGAGTTCAGCAAGGGCCTCAGCCGGATGGCCCGCACCATCCGCGACAAAATGGGCCATCAGGACAAGGATAAGCTGGGTCCCCAGGATTTGGTGAACTCCAGAACCCTGTCCAGCGTCATCAATACATTTTTCGGCTCCAGCCAGCTTTCCCAGTTCATGGAGCAGACCAACCCCCTGGCGGAACTCACCCACAAGCGCCGCACCAGCGCTCTGGGAGAGGGGGGGCTCACCAGGGAGCGGGCCGGGTTCGATGTGCGGGACGTTCACCACACCCACTACGGCAGGGTGTGCCCGGTGGAAACGCCGGAAGGCCCCAACATCGGCCTGATAACGACCCTGTCGGTGTACGCCTCCATCAACCGCTTCGGATTCCTGGAGACCCCTTATCGAAGGGTCATCAACGGGAAGGTCACCGATGAGGTGGTGTACCTCTCCGCTGACCGCGAGGACAGGACCACCATAGCCGAGGCCAATTCCCCCATTGACGGGGAGGGCCGTCTGCTGGGTCCCCTGGTGAGAGCCCGGAAGGCGGGCAGCTTCCCCATAGTGAGCCCCGGCGAAGTGGAATACATAGATGTGAGCCCGATGCAGCTGGTGGGTCTCTCCGCCAGCCTGATCCCCTTCCTGGAGCACGATGACGCCAACAGGGCCCTGATGGGCTCCAACATGCAGCGCCAGGCGGTTCCCCTTCTCTACACCCAGCCTCCGGTGGTGGGCACCGGCATGGAAACCGTGGCCGCCAGGGACAGCGGTGCTCTGGTGACCGCCCGCAGGAGCGGGCTGGTGGTGGAGGTTGACTCCCGGCGCGTAGTGGTCAGGGCGGACGGCGACGAGTACGACTTCGACCGGGACGACTTCTACGAGCTGAAAAAGTTCCACAGGAGCAACCAGGACACCTGCATCAACCAGAAGCCCATGGTGAAACCCGGACAGAGGGTCGAGGAAGGCGCTATCCTGGCCGATGGAATGGCCACTTTCGACGGAAAACTGGCCCTGGGGGTCAATGCCCTGGTGGCCTTCACTCCATGGAACGGCTACAATTTCGAGGACGCCGTGGTGGTGAGCGAGAGGCTGGTGAAGCACGACCTTTTCACCAGTGTGCATATTGAGGAGTACGAGGTCAATTTCCGGGAGACCAAGCTCGGCCCGGAGGAGCTGCTCAGGGATATCCCCAATGTGGGCGAGGACAGAAAGCGCAATCTGGACGAGAACGGAATCGTCAAAATCGGGGCCCGGGTCCGTTCCGACGATATCCTGGTGGGCAAGGTCAGCCCCAAGGGCGAACAGGACCTTTCCCCGGCGGAGAGGCTTATCCGGGCGATATTCGGCCAGAAGGCCGGGGATGTGAAGGACACCTCCCTCAGGGCTCCGAACGGAATGGACGGCATCGTGGTGG
>JAKPTG010000060.1 GCA_029571005.1 Candidatus Fermentibacterota bacterium | reverse complement strand
CGCCGCCACCATCATCGCCAACCTGTGTTCCTTCGCCCTGGGCATCCTTTTGTCCGGCAGGTTCTGCTACCGGGACGCTCCCCTGAAACTCAGCCGGGTGACGGAGGTCATGAACTTTTCTCTTATCTGTCTGGGCACCGCCACCGCCCACTACATCTACACCAGCACCGACATCATCATGCTCGGGAAGATCGCCCCCTGGGACGTGGCCGCCTACGGCGCCGCCAGATCCCTTACGGGGGTGTTCACCATGGTGAACGAAGCCGCCAACATGGTTCTGCTGCCCCTGTTTTCCCGGATGTGGAACCAGGGGCAGAGGCATCTGATCGTCGGCCGGGCGTGGAGCAGTGTGCTGATCGCGGAGGTCATCCTGCTGCCGGCCTTCGTCGCCCTGACCTTCTTCCCGGCTCCGGTGCTGGACATCGTCTTCAGCGGCAGATACACGGAGGGCTGGCCCGTGACCATGCTTCTGGGAGCCCTCATCATCGTGAGGCCGGTAGGAAGCTATTTCTCCACGGCGGCCCTGGCGGTGGGCAAGCCCCAGTTCTCCCTCTACAGCGTGCTGATCTCGTCGGCGGTGAACGTGGGCCTGAACCTCCTTCTCATTCGCGGGTACGGCGGATTCGGGGCCGCTGCGGCCACCGGCGTGGCCATGATTCTCAGCACCGTATGGATCGTGCGGAAAACCGTCCGGTACATAGGAACCCGGGAGGCCCGGGAGTGAACCGCCGGGTGTGCATGGTGGTGAAGAATCAGCTCTGGAACGACGCCAGGGTGAAGAAGGAGGCCCGGGCGCTGACGGAGGCCGGCTGGTCCCTTACCGTCCTGGCTTTTCCCGAGGAAGGGGCCCCGGAGCGGGAGACCCGGGACGGCATGGAAGTGGTGCGGGTTCCCAGGTCAGGCAGGCTCAGGGTATCGGTGAGGAAGGCGCTGGACGCACGGGAAAGCCGTTCCGGGTTCTGGAGCCGGCTCAGGCGGCACCCCCTGAAGACCTCCCTGGGAGACCTCTTCCACTCCCTGCTCTACCAGAGGCGTCTTCTGGCCCTGGCCCTGAAGACCCGGGCCGACGTCTTCCACGCCCACGACCTGGACACCCTGGCGGTGTGTGCGTTGGCGGCCCGGCTTCGCAGGGCCAGGCTGGTGTATGATTCCCACGAACTCTGGCTTCACAGCACCAGGCATCTGGCGGAGACCGGAAAGCTCTTCAGGTTCCTGGAGAGACTGGCGGAGAAAACCCTGGCTCCCCGGGCGGACGCAGTGATAGCCGTAACCCCCGGCAGGGCCCGGAAGATGAAGCGGATGTACCCCTCCGTGAGCCCCGTGGTGGTGGCGAACTACCCGCCGGCGGTATCCGGGGGGGTGAGGGATCCGGAGATAAGAAGGGCGCTTGGGGCGGAGGAAGGTGACTTCCTGTTCCTGTATCAGGGCATTCTTTGCCGGGAGAGGGGGCTTGAGCAGCTTGTGAAGGCGTCCACCATGACGGAAGGCTCGGCCAGGGTGGCGGTGGTGGGGCACGACGCGTGCCGCGGCGCCCTGTTCGCCCTGGCGGAAGAGCTGGGGGCGCGGAAAACCATGGTCTTCCACCCCCCGGTGAAGTCGGAGGAACTCCATCGCTACACCGCCTCGGCGGACGCCGGGCTGATCCTGTTCCAGGGGAACTGCCTCAACCACATCCTCTCCCTGCCCAACAAACTTTTCGAGTACATGATGGCCGGAATCCCGGTTCTGGCCTGCGACCTTCCGGAGATCGCCCGGGTGGTGAATAAACACGGCTGTGGAGTGACCGTTGACCCCTCGGATCCGGAGGCGGTGGCCCGGGCCATGATGGACATGGCCGCCGACCCCGGGGAAGCCCGGAGGATGGGGGAGAGGGGCAGGGCCGCGGCTATGGAGTTCTACACCTGGGATGTCTCCGCCCGGAGGCTTCTCTACCTTTACTCAAGGCTCGAACGGGGAAGGAGGCGGCGGAAGTGAGGGCGCTCTACATGGCCTACACCTTTCCTCCGGTGTCCACCGGCTCTGCGCCGATGAACCTGAAGGTGACGGGGCTCCTGGCGGAGAACGGGTGGAAGACCACGGTGGTTACGCCGGAGTACGCCGGGGGGCTGCCGAGGGACGATTCCCTCCTGAACCTGCTGCACCGGGACGTGGAGGTTGTCAGGCGGGGTTCGGTGATGGCGGGGAGCCGCCGGAGCGCCGCCGATTCCCCCGGGCCCTGGAGGAGGAGCGCTCCGCGAAGGATTCTCCGGCGGTTCCTTCTCGAGACCTGCCTGCAGCCCGACCGTTATGCGGTTTGGATTCCCCCGGCGGTCTTTGCTTCACTGAAGGCTCTGCGGAGCCGGAAGCACGATCTGATCCTCTCCCTCGGTCCCCCGCATTCGGTACACCTTTCGGGGATGATATGCTCCGTACTCACGGGGCTCCCCTGGGTCGCATGGTTCGGAGACCTGTGGCTGAACGACGGCTTCACCGTCTGGGAGTCCTTTTCACCCGCCAGAAGGTACTGGAGCCGGGTCATGGAAAGGCTCGTGGTCAGGCGCTGCGACGGTATCCTGACCACCACGGAGGGCTCCTCCAGGTACTTCACCAAGGCGTACCCGGGTTTCTGCCCGCCGGTTCACACCCAGTGGAACGGCGCCACCCGGGAGGAGATCCGAAACAACTGGAACCCGGAACCTCCCGCGTTTACGGGGGAACGACTGGTGGTGACCTACACCGGTTATTTCATGGGCACCCAGACCCCGGAGCACTTCCTCAGGGGGATGAAACTGTTCATGGAGAGGAATCCCGGCAGGAAAGTCCTGTTCAGGATGATCGGCGACCCCGGCGCCTACGCCGGGCTCCCCGGGGAACTGGGCATGGGGGACTCGGTGGAGTTCCATGGGATCGTGCCCTACAGCGAGGTGTTCCGGTGGCAGCGGTCCTCCGACCTGCTGCTCTTGATGACCCCCCCTATGTCCGGCAACGAACTGAAGAACTCGTCGAAAACCGTGGAATGCCTCCTGGCCCGCAAGCCCGTTCTGGTTGTGGCCCCCGAGGGGGACATGACGGGGCTGATCCGGAGGATGAACGCCGGCTACGTATGCGGACACGACCCCGGGTCGATCTGCGAAGCCCTTGAGACCGCCTGGAGGGAGATGACCGGAGGTGTTTTCAGGGTTCTGCCCGACCGGACCGCGCTGGAGGGGGGAGAGATGGACATGGAAATGCAGGTCCGCCTGACGGCTCAGTTCTTCGAAAGCCTGGCCAGACGCTCCTGAATCCTCAGGAACACCGCGCCCATGGACTCCCTCCAACCGGGGAAGCCCCCGGCCTTTTTCAGGGCATTCCCGGCCAGTTTCAGCCTGAGGTCCGGGTCCGTGAACAGACGCCTGAGATGGGATCCGGCGGTTTCCCAGTCCCCCGGTTCCGCCAGAAGCCCCGATTCCCCGTGGGTCACCAGGTCGGGAATGGCCCCGGCGGTGGTGGAAACCACCGGAAGGCCGGCGGCCATGGCCTCCGCGATGGCCATGCCGTACCCCTCCCACCGGGATGGGAGCAGGAAAACATCGGCGTCGTCGTAGGCGGCCCGGAGTTCCCGGTCGTCCAGCCTTCCCCTCAACAGAACCCTGCCGTCGAGTCCCAGCCGCTTCACAAGGCGCCGGACCCGCCGGGCGTAATCCGGCTCCAGGTCGTCGCCGCCCACCACCGTGAGCACCGCTTTCCGGAGCCCGGAGCCGTCCAGGGCCCTGACCGCATCGAGAACGCCCTTACGCTTCTCCAGGTTGCCCACAAGGAGTATGCTCCGGGGTTCGTCCCTGAAGGCCGGCCTTTCCGCCGTGGGTACGCAGAGCCCCGGCAGAGCGGTCACTATGTCCGATGGTTTTCTTCCCATCCCCTCGAGGACCCGCCGGGTGTAGGGGCTGTTGGCCACTATGAGCCCGGCCCCGGCCACTATCCTTTTCTCGCACCAGTGGTGAAGGAGCTTTCTGAAGGGCCCCCGCTCCAGGTGACCCCGGAAGTGGTGGCAGACAAGCACCGCCAGGGAACCGGCCCGGACGCAGCGATCCTGAAGGCCCAGGGTCAGGGTGCTGGTGCCCAGGTCGGTGATCAGCACGTCCGGCGGCGCCCCGGCCGCCTTCCATAGAAGCGGCCCCGCGGGAAACCTGAGCCGCTTGGCGTGCCTCGGGAGGGTTTCCAGGTCGAACCTGGTCACACGCATGCCCT
Source organism: Candidatus Fermentibacterota bacterium (assembly GCA_029571005.1). GTDB lineage: Bacteria > Fermentibacterota > Fermentibacteria > Fermentibacterales > JCC-6 > UBA6080. The sequence goes on along the minus strand of JAKPTG010000060.1, from coordinate 6,593 downwards.
CTTCCTCCAGACGCAGGGACAGCTCGAAGTCGTACCTGATTCCGCCGGTGAGCCTCCGGAAAGACCCGGAAGGGGAGGGGCTGACGTAGGAGGGCATGAATACGGTGTTCGGTGAACTCATAGGGCAATGATACTCGGCGGGGGGCGGCCTTGACAACGGAAATGGATAGGAAATATTACTAACGAATAATTTTTCTTATCCACTGAACCTGGAGCGGGCTTGGCTGGAAACGACAGTGCTCTGAAATGCTTGATGGATGCCCTCAGGGAGGCCGGAGTGAAGCTTACCCATCAGAGGCTTCAGATAGTGACGGAACTTTTGGAGACCGAAGGCCATCCCAGCGTGGGGGAGATATACGGGGCGGTAAGGGAGAAGATTCCGTCCATTTCCCTGGACACCGTGTACAGGACCATGAGAACCCTTTCCGGGCTGGGGCTGATCCAGCCCGTGGGCTCCGGAAGCGAGAGAATCCGGTTCGACACCGATCTTCGCCCGCACCACCACTTCGTGTGCTGCGTCTGCGGAGAGGCCTACGACTTCACATGCCCGGATCTGGATTCCATACCGGTGCCCCGGCAGGCCGAAGCCCTGGGCAGTGTGCGTGGAACCAGGGTGGAGGTCAGGGGTGTGTGCAACCGGTGCCTGAAGAAAGGGACGGCGGAGTGAAACGAAGGGTGTGGGGAACGCCTTGGCCCGGTCTTCCGGGTGTCGGCGGCCCTGATTCGAAGGAAAAACAACGAAGCCGGCGCCCTGCGCCGGGACGAAAGGGTGGGGACACGCCTCACCGGAAAGGGAGCTGACATGTGTGATGATGAACACAGAACGGACTGCTGCTGTGACGAGGAAGAGGAGATCTATCCGGCCATTCCCCTGATAGGGGATCCTGCCCCCGCCTTCACGGCGCTCACCACCAAGGGCACCATCAACTTCCCCGACGATTACCGGGGCAAGTGGGTGATCCTCTTCAGCCACCCCGCGGACTTCACCCCGGTGTGCACCACCGAGTTCATGACCTTCGCAAAAATGCAGGACGAGTTCCGGGCCTTGAACTGTGAACTGATCGGTCTCTCCATTGACAGCCACTACAGCCACATAGCATGGCTGCGCACCATTGAGGAGAAGATCGCCTGGAACGGCATGAAGAACATGAAGGTGGACTTCCCGGTGATCGCCGACCTCTCCATGGACGTGGCCTACCGCTACGGCATGGTTCAGCCCGGTGCCAGCGACACCCAGGCTGTGAGGGCGGTTTTCTTCATCGATCCCGAGGCCAGGGTGAGGGCGCTGATATACTACCCCCTGTCCAACGGCAGGAACTTCGACGAGCTGAAAAGGCTCCTGCAGGCCATGCAGACCTCGGACAAGCACAAGGTGGCCACCCCGGCGGACTGGAGGCCCGGCGACAAGGTGATAATCCCGCCGCCTCCCACCACAGACGCCGCCAAGGAGAGGGTGAAGGGCGCCGGAACCGAGTACGAGTGCCTTGACTGGTTCCTCTGCCTGAAGAAGCTTCCGTAGGGGAGGGAAGCTCGATCCGACCCGGAAGCGACCCCTTCCGCCGGTTGACCGCCCGCGGCCCCGACCCGGGGGCGGCGGTTCCGGGGGAGAGACGGGTTTCCCGCCGGGTCGGAGCGTGAAACCCGATGAACCGGCCCCGGGCGACGGGGCCGGTTCCCCGTTCGAGGGCCTTTTTCTTACGAAGGTGTCGTAGAGGGGGCATTGCCAGCGACCACCCCGATGATCGCGCCGCTTCCCTCGCTCACAGCCGGGGACGCTTCAGCCCCGGGGCGCCGGTCGCCGGGCTTCCTTGGGAAGCCGCAGTATGGTGCGGGGCCCGACCCCGGGCCGGGGCCTATATTACGGCTTCATAAGCGGGAGGCGTTCTTTGCGGGTTTCCGGCGGGGCCATCAGAACCGGGTTGGCGGTGGCGGCTGGGGCCGCCCTTACCCTGTGCCTGCTGGGCAGGGGCGGAGGGGTCGGGGAGTCGGCGGCGGTGATCCGCTCCACTTTGTCCGACGCCCGCCCGGCCCCCCTGGGCATGGCGCTGCTCCTGTTCTTTCTGAGCCAGGTTTTCAGGGCCTGGAGGTGGAAACTCCTGAGCTGGGACCATCCGATAGCCTTCGGAACCGCCCTTCCCCTGAACGCGGTCCACGTGGGTCTGGGACACCTGCTGCCCCTGCGCCTGGCGGACCCGCTTCTGGTGGGGCTTTTCCGGCGCTACGGCGGGCTGTCGCTGGGGCGGGGCGCCGCCACGGTGCTCCTCTCCAAGTTTCTGGACATGGCGGCGATGGGCATCCTGGCGGCCTGTGCGGTGGCGGCCGGGCTCAGCGGCTCCTTCGCCGCGGCGGCGGCGATGGTGGGGGTGGGCTCACTGGCGGCGGTGTTCCTTCTGCCGACGGCGATGGGAGTTCTCAGGAAACCCCTGATGGCCGTTTCCGGCGGGCGCTTCTCCAGGGGTTACGATAACATCGAGCAGGCGGTGAGGGTCGGAGCCGGCCGCAGGGGCAGGTTTTCCGGGGCCTTCGGGCTGAGCCTCGGGGCCTGGACCCTCAAGCTGTTCATGTTCGTCTTCCTGCTTCGGGCCCTGGGTGTTGAGTTCCGGCCGGTATGGAAGGTGCTGGTGGCGGGAGCCGTCACCGATGCCACCCTCGCCATGCCGGTGCACGGCCTGATGGGGATGGGGACTCTGGAGGCAGGGTGGACCGCGGGCTTCGCCGCGGTTGGCGTCACCGGGGAACTGGCGCCCGGCCTGGGGGTCGTCCAGGCCGGTTTTTCCATGCACCTGCTGTGGATGACCTTCGCGGTGATTTTCATGGCCGCGGCTTGGTTGTATCTTCTTCTCTTCGGAAGGAAGGCGCATGGCCGGTAGAACCGTTATCGTCGGCGCGGGGGTGGCGGGGCTGACCCTGGCGGAAAGGCTTCTTTCCCGGGGCTCCGGGGAGGAAGTGGTGGTGGTGGAGAGGGAGGAGAGCCCCGGAGGGCTCGCCAGAACCTTCAACGTGAACGGCTTCTTCTTCGACATCGGTCCCCACCGTTTCCACACCGCGGACGCCGGGGTGGACCGGTATCTCAAGAGCATTCTCGGCCGGAAATACGTGGTCATTCCAAGAAAGAGCAGTGTATTCATGGAGGGCCGCTACCGGCGCTGGCCCCTGTCGCTGAGTTCCCTGGCGGGGCTTCCCGCCGGGATGCTCGCGGGAAGCCTTGGGGACATGCTCCGCCGGAAGAGCGGCGGCCCGGTGGAGTCCTTCGCCGACTTCATCCGGGCCAGGTACGGCGGGCACCTCTACGAGTACTTTTTCCGGGGCTACACCAGGAAATTTTCAGGAATGGACCCGGAGGACATGCACCCGGACTGGGCCGAGGCCGGGGTGAACCGGGCGGTGATAGACAAGAGGGTGAAGGCGGATTCCCTGTTCTCGATGTTCCTGGGCATGCTGGCCCCCAAGCCGGTTCACACATCCTTCTACTACCCATCGCAAGGCGGAATACAGAGTTTCTGCGATATTCAGTCGAGCATTGTCCGGAGGAATGGCGGAGCCATCATGACCGGAATACCCGCAGAGGGTATCGTATCCGACGGGGGCAGGGTCAGGGGCATAACCATGGGGGGCGGCGGGGTCCTCGAGGCGGATCGGGTGTTCTGGAGCGCTCCGGTCTCCCTGCTGTACCCCGGTGCGGGATTCACCTTCATCCATACCTTGACGGCCAATATCGGCCTGGGACGCCGGAACCCACGGAATGACTACCAGTGGTGCTACTTCGGGCAGGAGGACCTGTGCTTCAGCAGAACCACGGTTCCGAGGAATTTCCGTGAAGACACGGTGCCCGCCGGGGCCGACTCGATCTGCGTCGAGATCACCGTCACCGAGGAGACCCTGGCCGGCGGCGGGACGGAGGAGATAAAGAGATCCCTTCTGCCGCAGCTGGAAACGGTGGGAGCGCTTCGTGCGGGCGACGTGGAGTTCGTGGACTGGAGGCTGATCAGGGAGACCTATCCGGTGTACGACCGGGCCTACCGGGAAAGGCTGGCCTCTGCGGTCCCTCCGGAGAACCTTATCCTCCTGGGCAGGTGCGGCTCCTTCTGGTACAACAACATGGACCATTCCATAAGCCAGGCCCTGGCTTTCTCCAGAGGCGAAAGGCATGAACGCGACTTCTGGTCCCGGTGACACCCCCCTGCTGGGGGTGAGTTCCTGCCTGCTGGGCAATCTGGTCAGATACGACGGGGGCGGTAAACCGGACCATTTTCTGAAAGACCGGCTGGGGGCGTTCGTGGAGTTCGTTCCGGTGTGTCCCGAGGTGGAGTGCGGCCTGCCGGTTCCACGGGAGCCCATGAGGCTGGTGAATATCCGCGGGGAGGTCCGCCTCCTCACCTGGAAGACCCGCCGGGACATCACGGCGGCAATGACCTCCTGGGTGACGGGCAGGATTGGGGAACTCCGCCGGCTGCCCCTGTGCGGCTTCGTGTTCAAGAGCAAATCTCCGAGTTCCGGCATGCGGGGAGTGAAGGTGTACGACGAGGCGGGCGGCCTGCTGTCGAGGGCCGGGGTCGGCCTCTTCGCACGGTCCTTCATGGAGACCTTTCCGGACCTTCCGGTGGAGGACGAACTCGGGCTTCGGAACCGGGCCGTCGCGGAGAACTTCGTGGAACGGGTGTTCATGATGCACCACTGGCGCGCCGCCGAAGCGGAGGGGTTCACCCCGGACCGCCTGGCCGAGTTCCACGCCCGGCACGGGTTGGTCCTCATGAGCCACAGTTCCTCGGGGTTCCGCATGCTGGACGGGATGGCAGCGGCCTCCACGGAAGCCTTTCCGGAAAGGCTCGCACGGTACCGGGCGGGGATGATGAGGGTTATGGCCCTGAGGACCACCCCCCGGAAACACGCCAGGGTGCTCCACCGCATATCCGGTTTTCTCGGGAATTCCTTGAAGCCGGAGGAAAAGGCCGAGCTGGCCTCCGCCATAGATGACTACCGGCTGGGGCTTGCGCCCCGGACGGTTCCCGTCAACCTGCTTCTGCGCCGCCTTGGGGCGCACCTCCACCGTTGCCCGGGGTGCCGGTGCTACCTGAGTCCCCGCCCCTGGAGCCCCATGCTCGACGACCGGGCCTGAAGGGGCCGGGGTATCACCGCCTGAACGCCGCCGTGCCGGGCGTTACTGGAGGGAACGCACCGACGGCCGGCCGTTCCGCCGGACGGTTTGACCAAACCCGTGTTTCAGGGCTATAGTTAAGAACCGCGGGTGCAGGAAGACGGTGCAAATCCGTCACGGTAGCGCCACTGTAACCGGGTACCGAACTCCATTATGCCACTTGCCTTACGGCCGGGAAGGCGGAGGAAGGGACGATCCGGAAGTCAGGATACTCACCCCGGGCAGCGTGGTGCAGGGGCTCCGCTTCAGAGTCCCCGCCGGCCGTCCTGCATTCGCGGTGCGAATGAAAGGCGGTTTTTTTGATACTCCTTCTGATTTCGAGCCTCCTGGTGACGGATCCCGGAGGCGAGCCCATTCCCGGGGCATGGGTGGGCTGGGGCGGCCTCTGGCGGGGCTGCAGCGACTCCCTCGGAGTGTATGCTCCCACCGGCGAAGAAGACGAAACAATCACGATCCACGCCACCGGTTTCCGGGACTGGTCCGGCAGTCCCCGGACGGGAACGGTGATTCTCCAGCCGGTTCCCGTTTCCTCCGGGGGGGTGATCCTGGTCTCCGCCGTCAGGTCGTCCTTCCGGAAGGCTGTGCCCTCCCTGGTGATGCTGGGGACCCGGGAGCTGGGAAGCCTCTCCCGGACCGGCTTTCGGGGCCTGACCCTCTGGTCGCCGGGCGTCGCCGCCCGGGAGTACGGCGGGGCCATGCCGGTGGTGTCCCTGTCCTCCAGGGGCGCCGATCCGGGACTGACCCGCTGGATGGTGGACGGACGGCCGGTGGACACCGGCAGGGACGGGCTTCCCGCGGGGCTGGCGGACCCCTGGGTCTTCGGAGCCCTGGAGGTGGCCAGAGGGGGGTCCGTCGCCGTCGGCGGCGGAGCCGCGGGAATCCTCAACTTCAGGACCGAAGCGCCGGAAAGCCCGTGGAGGGCCGCGGCCGGTGGAGATCACCGGGGAGGGGCCCGCCTGTGTTACAGCGGGACCACCGCCCTGGGAAGACTGGGGCTGGTGGTGAAGCGGAGCGTCGGTGCGGAAAGCAGCCGCGCCTATTCGGTCACCGGGGTGATGTCCGGCGCCGGATGGGGTGTCATGGCCGCCGGGGCCGCCGGGGAAGTGGAGTCGCCCGACTGGACCGTTTCGACGGACGGAACCAGAAGCCAGGGGCAACTGGAGTCCTGGGGGACCGTGGGGCCGGTTTTTCTCCGGGGCGGGGCAGGGGGCATGGCCTACGACAGCACCGTGCCGGACAGCATCAGCGACCGTCACACCGATTTCGGAGTGGACGGGGAGACCGGTTTCAGCCTTGGTATCCTCTCGGTGCGGACCGGGATTGGGTGGAGAGGGCTGGCCAGCTCCGCCACGGGAAACCGCCGGCGTTTTTCCCCCTGGACCGCCGCCGGCCTGGAGCGCACCGGGGCACTCAGGGCTTCGTTGTGGTTCCGGGGCGG
>JAKPTG010000052.1 GCA_029571005.1 Candidatus Fermentibacterota bacterium | reverse complement strand
CACAGCCGGCCGTGGGTCTGCCAGAGCCGCTCGAGCTGCACCGCCAGCCCCTCGCCCCGGGCGCAGACCATCTCCGCCGCCAGCAGGCACGCCAGAATACCGTCCTTCTCGGGCACGTGCCCGCCAACGGACATGCCGCCGGACTCCTCCCCGGCCAGGAGCACTTCCTCACGGAGCATCACCGCCCCTAAATGCTTGAACCCCACGGGGACGACCCTGACCGGAATACCCCTGGCCGACGCAACCCGGTCCAGGAGGCTGCCGGTGGTCACCGACCTGGCGACGACGCCGGTTCTGCCGAGCCCGGCCAGATAATCCAGCAGCAGGGCCAGAAAGTCATGGGGGGCCACGAAGCTCCCGTTCTCGTCCACTATGCCGAACCTGTCCGCGTCGCCGTCGGTGGCGGCGCCCAGGGACGCTCCGCTGCGGACTACCTCCCGGGAGAGGTCGGACAGCCCTTCCCGGCTGGGTTCGGGATGCTTCCTGCCGGCGAACAGCGGGTCCCGCACACCGTTCATGACCCTCACCGCAGCGCCCAGCTCCACCAGCTTCCGGTCAAGCACTCCGCTTCCGGCGCCGCTGAAGGCGTCGTACACCACCCTTAGGGCATCGTGGCTCTTGAATACCTCCGGCCTGATGAACTCGTCCAGGGAGGCCAGATAGGGGGTGACGAAATCCGTGAGGGTGACCGAACCGGTTCCCGCTTCCGGGGTGACGCCGTCCCGTATAAACCCCTCGATTCTGGCGGTCGCCTCCGCACCCGCGGGGCCGCCGTGATGCGGGGAAAACTTGATGCCGTTGTAGATCGGGGGGTTGTGGCTGGCGGTGATGTTCACAACACCGCCCAGTTTTCTCCGGATACACCCGTGGGAGAGCACAGGGGTGGGCACCGGCCCCCGGGAGAGGAAAACATCGAAGCCGTACCCCGCCAGCCTCTCGGCCGCCGCCTCGGACAGCTCCGGCGACAGGAACCGGCAATCGCCGCCCACCGCTACGGAGCGGGGGCCGGTTTCCGCCAGGTAGGCCCCCACGGCGTCCACCACCATCATGGCCCTGTCCCAGGTGAACTCCCGGGAAATGACCCCCCGCCAACCGGAAGTGCCGAAGACTATCATCAGTGGCCGCCGCCCTTCAGGTACTCCAGGGCGGCGATGATGCAGGGGTCCCTGGGAACCAGGACCTCGTAGTAATGATCCATGGGCCATTCCCTGAGGGCGATCTCCCGCAGGAGGGCCCTTTCGATGTAATCCCTGCTGCTCCGGACCTCTTCGGGGGTGAACTCAACCCCCTCCCTTTCCAGGTACGATAGGAACAGATCCACCACCCGGTCGTCCGGCCAGAAATCCTGGGGAATGGAATCGGAGAGGGTGTATTCCACCGCGAAGTCGAAGAAACGGCTGCCGTACTCCAGATCCGTGATCAGCCTGCCGTTGAAGTCCCAGGGCTCCACCTCTATGTCGGGGATGATCCCCCAGTTCTCCTCCGCGCCGCTCTGGAGAAAATCGTCCCTGAGGGTTCTGTCTATGCTTCTGCCCAGCGGGGTGTAGTACCTGGCGGTGGTCAGCTTGACCCCGTAGTGACCGAGTCCGGGGTATTCGCCCAGGTCCGTGAGGGACTGGACCGAACCCTTTCCGAAGGTTCTGCTGCCCACGATGACTGCCACACCGTGATCCTGAAGGGCGCCGGCGAAGATTTCCGAACTGCTGGCGCTGCCCCCGTCCACCAGAATGACGGTGCGCCCCCGGTAGAACACGTCCGCCACCGCTCTGTAAATGTGCTCACCCACGGCCTGCCCCCGGGTGGTGACCACGGGGCTGCCCTGGGGGAGGAAAAGGTCTGCGATCACCACCGCCGGTTCCAGAAGCCCCCCGGAATTGCCCCGGATATCGAAAATCAGGGCGTCGGCCCCCTCCGCCGTCAGGTCCAGAATCGCCTCCGCGACCTCTTCGGCGGACTCCTCCGAAAACCTCGAGAGACGGATGTAGCCCACTCCCGGCTCCAGCATGAACCGGGTGGTCAGGGACGGCAGGTCTATGGTGGCCCGCTCGATGGGGAACCGAAGGGTGTCCTCGGTTCCGGGACGGATCACATCCAGGGTCACCACCGTTCCCGCCGGCCCCCGGATGAGCACCACCGCCTGCTCCGTCGTCATCCCCTCGGCGCAGACACTGTCTATCAGAATGATGGCGTCTCCGGCCCTCATGCCGGCCCGGTGGGCGGGGGAACCCTCGATGGGGCTGATGACGACTATCCGGCCCTCCCTTTCACCAAGGGTGACTCCCACCCCCTCGAAGGAGCCCTCAAGCTGAATCCTGAGGTTTTCGTACTCCTTCGGGGTTAGAAGCATACTGTTGGGATCCAGGGACTGGAGCATCCCCTGAAGGGCGTACTCCACCAGAACCCGGCTCTCGACGGTATCCACATAGGCGCTCCTGGTAAGCCCGTAAACGTCCAGGAACAACTCCAGAGAGCTGGTGCGGGTGGCCGGAGATTCGGAGGCCCCAGCGGGGTTCACCGCCAGGAAACCGCTGAGGACCAGCACCATGGTGCCCAGAAGCCCGGAGGCCCAGGGGGGGATAGGATTCTTCATCACTGATCACGGCTCCCGTTCTTCCGCCGGAGGACCTCCTCGGCCCTTCGGAGTATCAGTTCATCCAGGGTTTCGGGGCTGCGGTCGCCGGGAAGCACCAGATACCTGTCCGGGTCTTCCCGGGCAAGGGTGAGATAGCCCTCCCTGATCCTTCTGTGAAAGTCGGCGCCCGCCTCTTCCATCCTGTCCCGGGGCCTTCCGTCTCCGGCGTGGCGCCGAAGGCCCTCCTCGGGGTCCAGATCCAGCAGGACCGTCAGGTCCGGGACAAGCCCGCCGGCGGCGAAACGGCAGGCGGCCTCCACCCGGGGTCTGGGAAGCCCCCTGCCGAAAGCCTGGTAGGCCAGGGTGGCGTCGGTGAACCGGTCGCCCACCACCACTCCGCCCCGGGCCAGCCAGGGAAGGATCACCATCTCCACATTCGCCGCCCGGGCGGCCAGAAACAGCATCAGCTCACACACGGGGGGGAGGTCGAGCCCTTTGTCAAGCAGGATTTCCCTGACCCTCTCGGACACCGGGGGCCCTCCCGGCTCCCGGGTGGCCCGGACGCTGTACCCCGCCGCCGACAGAGCCTCCTGCAGGACCTTGCTCCTGGTGGTCTTGCCGGCGCCCTCCACCCCCTCGAAGGTTATGAAAACGCCCTGCATGGAAGAAAGCCCGCCGGAGGAAGCCGCCGCCCTATGCCTCGGCCTTCGGGCCGTACTTCAGGATGTACTCCTCGGTCATCCTGCGGCACTGGTCATCGTAGTACTGAATCGGGGGCGACTTGAAGAAGTAGGACGAAGGTGCCTCGATGGCCCCGGCGAGCCCGTTCTCCAGGGCAAGCTTGGCGCAGCGGACCGCATCTATGATCACGCCGGCGGAGTTGGGGCTGTCCCAGACTTCCAGCTTGGCCTCCAGGTTGAGGGGGACATCGCCGAAGGTGGTGCCTTCCATACGGATGTAGCACCATTTCCTGTCATCGAGCCACTCGACGTAATCGGAGGGGCCGATATGGACGAACCGGGGCTTCATGCCCCCGGGAATCTGGCTGGTGACGGCGTTGGTCTTGGAGATTTTCTTGCTTTCCAGCCTCTCCCTCTCCAGCATGTTGAGGAAGTCCGTATTGCCGCCGACATTGAGCTGGTAGGTCCTGTCCAGCCGCACACCCCGGTCCTCGAAAAGCCTGGTGAGAACCCGGTGCAGTATGGTGGCGCCGACCTGGCTCTTGATGTCGTCCCCCATGACGGGGAGCCCCTTTTCCCGGAACCGGTTCTGCCAGTAGGGCTCACGGGCGATGAAGACGGGGATGGCATTCACGAAGGCGCACCCCGCTTCGAGCACCTGTTCCACGTACCACTTGGTGGCCTCTTCACTGCCCACCGGGAGGTAGTTCACCACCACGTCGGTCTTGGTGTCCCGCAGAATACCGATGATGTCGGCGGTGGAACCCGGAGCCTTCTTAATCACGGGCTTGAGGTACTTTCCGAGGCCGTCGTGGGTCATGCCCCGGTGCACGGGAACACCCAGGTGGGGAACATCGGTGAACTTGACGGTGCAGTTGGGCTCCACGAAGATGGCCTCGCTGAGGTCCTTCCCCACTTTAGTCGCGCAAATGTCGAAGGCGGCGGAGAACTCCACGTCCCGAACATGAAGACCGCCAAGGTTCACGTGCATCAGGCCCGGAACCCTGTCTTCATCCCCGGCGTTCCTGTAGTACTCCACGCCCTGGATCAGGCTGTTGGCACAGTTGCCCACGCCGATTATCGCTACCCTTACTTTTCTGGACATCACATCCTCCGAGTGATCGTAATCGAACATCCGGGTCGGTGCCGTCGCTACAGTGGCCGCCCCGCACCCGCCCTGAAAACCGTGATCAGCCTCCGGGCCGCCGTTGCCCAGGCGCCAAGAGCAATCACCACACAACCCGCCGATATGGCCGCGCTTCCCGCCACCTCGGCCGCGAAGAGGGAGACAATCATCACCACGAGCCTTTCGGTACGGGTGAAGACCCCCACTTCGCAGGCAATGCCGAGGCCTTCCGCCCTGGCTCTGACGTAGCTCACCAGGAAAGAGCCGGCCATGGCCAGCGGTGCCGCATACAACACGGTAACATGTTCACTGCCGGCTTTGCCCGCAAGAAGCCCGGTAAACATCGCTGACTCGGCGATTCTGTCCAGGCTGGAGTCCAGAGCGGCCCCGGCCTTGGAGACTTTTCCGGTACGCCTGGCAACACCTCCGTCCAGGGCGTCGAACAGGCTTCCCACCATCATCGTGAGCCCGGCCTGCCAGTAAAGGCCGGCCCAGGCCAGAACCGCGGCCCCGAGACAGACGACCAGACCGGCCACGGTGACGCCGGTGGGTGTAGCCCCTAAGGAGACGAGACAACCGACAAGCGGCGACAACAGTGTTCTGCCCCGGTCCCGAAGCCTTTTCTGGTCGAAGCTCATTCGTCCGCACCATCCACCAGAATTGTGATCTCCCCCCGGGGGGGCTGCTCCCGGTACCTCTCGGCCAGGGAGCCCAGAGTCCCCCGGACGTACTCCTCGTGGACCTTCGTCATCTCCCGGGCCAGGCAGCACCGGCGATCTCCCAGCACCCCAAGGAGTTCCTCCAGCAGCTTCCCCGTATGGTGCGGACCGGCGAAGTAAACCAGGGTTCCGGTGTAACCGGCCATGGCCCTTATCCTCGAAAGCCTCGGACCCGGTTTTCGGGGGAGAAACCCCTCGAAGGCGAACCTGTCCGTGGGAAGGCCCGAGGCCGCCAGGGCCGCGATGACCGACGAAGGGCCGGGGACCGTGGTCACCGTGGCTCCGGCCTGAATCGCGGTCTGCACGGCCCGGTAGGCGGGGTCCGATATGCCGGGGGTGCCGGCGTCGCTCACGAGGGCTACCGTCCGTCCCGCCTCAAGGTTCTCCAGAATCAGGGGAAGCCTTCCCCTGGCGTTCACATCGTTGTAGCTGGTAAGCCTTCTCCCCGGCGGCACCAGTTTCATGGTTCTCCTGGTGTCCTCCGCCAGCAGCAGGTCCGCCTCGGCCATCATTCTGGCCGCCCTGGGGCTCATGTCCTCCAGGTTGCCTATCGGAGTGGCCACCAGAACCAGGGTACCCTTCACCGGCCTTCCAGCCTCTCCCGCAGGCGCCGGATCCTTTCGATACCGGCGGCGGTGGCCGCCGGATCCGTGGACATGGACACCTTCAGGGTCATCCCCTCCCGTGCGCCCTCCGGAAGGAAAGACTCCGGCAGATGCCACCGGTGGCCCCCCGGTGCCAGGAGGACGGCAATCCCCTCCTCGATCCGGTCCAGGTCCACGGAAAAATCACCTCTGTTCTTCCCGGCCATGCCACACCCCTCCTCCGATAAGAGACTGGACGATGTTGGTGAAGTGGTCGCCGGCCCTCTCGCAGTACTCTATGTAGTCCAGTATCGCCAACCCCGTCATGTTGGCCATCTTGGAAGCCAGCGCCTCCCCGTACTTCTCCCGGGCTTCCTCGTTTATCTGGTCGAGGCGCCCCTCCAGCATCAGAACCCTCTGGGCCGCAGCCATGTCCTTTGACTTCACCGCCGACACGGTCTCCCTGGTCATCTCGATGATGGTTCTGGAGACGGTGGAGGCCAGCGCCGGCAACGGGCCCCCGTCGGACAGGATGTCGCCGGTGACCCTGCTCCGGGCCTCCATGATGTTTACGGCGTAGTCCGAAATCCGTTCCAGGTCGTTGATGGAGTGGATGATCACCGGAAGGGTCAGGGATTGCCTGCGGCTCAGGTGCCCCTGAAAGAGCTTCGAGGCGTAGTTCGTCATATCCCGTTGCATCATGTCAACCCTGTCTTCCCTCCTGAGTATCTCACTCGGCTCGTGGCGCCCGGTGAGGAAGTGTTCGGAAGCCATGAGCAGACATTCCCCGCAATACTCCGCCATCTTGCCCATCTCCCGGTTCAGCGTGTATATGGCCAGCACCGGAGTCTTCAGGAGGTTGAAGTCCAGCACGATTTCCGGTGTTTCACCCTCTTCGGACTTCTCGTCGGGAATGATTATTTTGCAGAGCCTGGCCAGGGCGGGCACCAGGGGCAAAAACACGATGCAGTTCAGTACATTGAACAGGGAGTGGGCGTTGGCCACCTGCCGCATGGGGCTGGAAGAGGTGAACCTCACCAGTTCGAGGAACGGGCCTTCCTCCTTGAGCGCGAGAAGCATGAAGTAGGCCGCTCCGATAAGGTTGAAAAGGGTGTGGGCCATGGCGGTCTGCCGTGCGGCTCGGTTGCTGCCTATCGCGGCCACCTGTGCGGTGATGGTGGTGCCTATGTTCTCCCCCAGCACGAGGAAGACCGCACCCTGGAGGCTGATCAGCCCGGTCCCCGCCAGGGTCATGGTGAGACCGATGGTGGCGCTGGAACTCTGAACCAGCACCGTCACGGCCGTTCCGGCTAAAACCGCCAGAAGCGGGTTCGTGCTGAATTCGGCGAAGAAGTTCCTCACCGGGGCGCTGGCCCTGAGGGGTCTCATGACTTCGCTCATCACCGTCATGCCCAGCAGCAGCAGGCCCAGCCCCATGACAACACGCCCCCACTGCTTTCTGGTGCGGTTCTTGCCTATGAAGCTGAAACCCAAGCCGAGTGTGATCAGGGGGAAGGCGTAGTCGGCAATCCTGAATGCTATGAGCTGCCCCGTGATGGTGGTGCCTATGTTCGCCCCGAGAATCACCCCCACCGCCTGCTGAAGGGTCATCAGGGAGCTGTTCACGAACCCTACCACTATGACCGTAGTGGCGCTGGAGGTCTGAATCGTTGCGGTGACCAGGGCCCCGGTGATGACGCCCATGATCCGGTTGGAGGTTATCCTCTGGAGGATCAGCTTCATCCGGTTGCCCGCCACCTGCTGAAGGCCGCTGGACATGGTCTGCATTCCCAGAAGGAAGACGGCCACGCCGCCCAGCACGTTGAAAACGATGAAAAGGATGTTTATGGAAACCAGCTGTATGGAGGCCCTGCTCAGCTCACCGTCGCTGTCCCCGGCCACCGCCGTTACCAGAACTTCCCCCATTTTCTCGCCGAACCTCAGGTTCATCATGGCGACTCCGGCGGAGTCGGTCACCACCACGAATCCCGAGAGCCCCTCCCGCAGCACGGTGACGTAACCGGAGCAGGGCAGCAGCTCCGCCTCTCCGCTCTGAACCGTGAAGTTCACCGAAACCCCCGGGACGGGAGTGTCGTCGCTGCTGCGGGTGACCCTTACAGTCAGGGGTTCCGACAGAAGCATGCCGGTATTGCCGTAGGTCTTCTCCGACAGGGGCTGAACCCGGTATTCGGCGGCGGCACCGATTGCCGTCATCAGCAGAAGGAATGTGGTAACCAAGCGCATCGGCCACTCTCCGGAACCGGGTTTCAAGCAAGGCACATCGGGCATGGGTGAGGTGAGAATATGACAACAGCCCCGGGTGGTGTCATGCGGGGTTGAAAACACGGCTTTTGAAGCCTATCATAGGTCCATGAACGAAGTCGGCGCACTCATTGAGGGTATGAGGCCCAAATCCTGGACCAAGAACCTGTTCGTCTTCGCGGCGATGATATTCGGCAGGGTCTGGACCACCGACGCCCTTCTGACATCCCTGGAGGCGTTCCTGGGCTTCTGCCTCCTCTCCGGTTCCGTTTACCTGATGAACGACGTGGCGGACCGAAGCCGGGACAGCCTTCATCCCGTCAAGAAACACCGCCCGGTCACCTCCGGAAGGCTCCGGGTTCCGGTGGCGGTCGTCGCGGCGGCGACGGCGGCGGCGGTGGTGATGGTCATCTCCTGGGTCTGGGCCCCAAGGCTGGCCGGGGTGTACACCGCCTACCTGCTGATGCAGGCCGCCTACTCCGCAAGGTTGAAGAGCGAGGTCATACTGGACTGCCTGATAATCGCCCTGGGGTTCGTGCTTCGGGCCATGGCGGGGGTGGCGGCGCTGGACGACGCGGGCAACAGCGTGATCCTCTCGCCCTGGCTGATCATCTGCACCTTCTTCCTGGCTTCCTTCCTGGCCTTCGCCAAGAGACGCAACGAGATAACCGTACTGGGCGACGGCGCGACCGGCCACCGGAAGAACCTCAGGGAATACACGCCCCGGCTCCTTGACCAGATGATGGGCGTGAGCGCCGGGGCCAGCATCATGGGCTACGCCCTCTACACCGTCAGCCAGAGAACCCTGGAGCAGGTGAGCCCCACGCTCTGGGTCACGATCCCCTTCGTCACCTACGGGGTGTTCCGGTACATGTACCTGGTTTACTCCAAGGGGCTGGGGGGCACACCGGACAAACTCCTGCTGGCGGACCGCCCGATGATACTGAACATTCTGCTGTGGGCGGCGGTGGTCTTCGGGGTGCTCGGGCTGAACCCCGCCGGGCGGTGATAACCCTCAGGGCCCCCGCCAAGGTAAACCTGGGGCTGAGAATCCTTGGAAACAGGCCCGACGGTTTTCACGACATACGGAGCATTTTCTGCCCCGTCACCCTCTGGGATACGGTGTCGGTGAAACTTTCCCCGGGGAAGGGGATCACCCTGAAATCCTCCGGAATCCCCTCGCCCGAAGGCCCGGACAACATCGCATGGAAGGCCGCGGACCTGTTCATGGCCGCCGACGGCCGGTCATGGGCTGTGAGCATAGGGTTGCACAAGAGGATACCTTCCCCCGGGGGCCTTGGCGGAGGCAGCAGCGATGCCGCCGCGGTTCTGAAGGCCCTGGCGCGGCTTACCGGCTCCGCGGTCCCCCTGGAGCCCCTGGCCCTCGAACTGGGAAGCGACGTCCCTTTCTTCCTGGGTACCGGCCCCGCCCTGGTGGAGGGCCGGGGGGAACGGCTCACCCCGGTCCGGGTGCCTTTCTTCCACGGAGTGCTTGTGGATTCCGGCGAACCGGTTCCAACCCCCTGGGCCTACGGTCTGTGGGATGCGGCGGACTTGACAGAAACCGGGGCGACGTACGATGATTCGCCCTTGGAAATGGCGCAGTGGCATGAGGGTAAGCCTTATCCCGCCGACCTTCGAAACGACTTCCTGCCTCTGCTCTCCAGCCGCCTTCCAGGGCTGGAGAGGGTCTGCCGGGCCCTCTCCTCCCTCACGGGCGACTGGGGTCTCAGCGGTTCCGGACCGGTGGTTTTCGCTCTCTTCCGGACCGCTGCGGAGGCGAAAAGGGCGGTCGAGGTCCTCGGGAACAGCTTTACGCGGGTGTATGCCGTGGAGCCGACGTAGTCGCTGGGGCGTCGTCAAATGGTTAAGACACAGGGTTTTGGTCCCTGCATTTGGGGGTTCGAATCCTCCCGCCCCAGCCAGTCTTCCGTACACCGGGAAAGGATATAGTAATGCCTTTGGAACTCAACATCGAACCCAGAACCCGCATAGGGTCCAGGGAATCCCGTCGCATGCGCAGGGAGGGAAAGGTGCCCGGGGTCCTGTACGGCCGGGGCGGCGAAGTCTCCGTGAGCATCAGCGAACATCACTTCATGACAGTCATCGGCTACAACCCCTCGCCGGGAATCGTCAAGCTCAACATGCCCGGAGACAAGCCGGTCAACTCCATCATCAAGGAAGTCCAATGGAACCCGGTCACCGACAGGCCGGTGCATATTGATTTTCTCAGGGTCCTTCCCAGCCAGCTCGTCACCGTGCCGGTGCCGGTGAACCTGGAGGGAACCCCCAAGGGAGCGCTTCATGGCGGAATCCTCGACCAGGATATGCACGAGCTGAACATCACGGTGAAGGCATCGGATATTCCCCCCAGCATCAGCGTGGACGTGAGCGACCTGGAAATCGGCGACTCCATTCACCTGTCCCAGATCCTGCTTCCCGAAGGGATGACGGTGGATGCAGCCAGCGACCTCGTCATAGCGTCGGTGATTGCCCCCAGGCTCATCAAGACCGAAACCGAGGAAGAACCCGCCGGGGAAGCGGAAACCGCGGAAGCCGCCGAAGGGGAGTAGGTGCCGGAGGACGGCATCGGGCTTGTGCTCTGCCTGGGAAACCCGGGCCCCCGTTACGCCATGACCTGGCACAACGCCGGGTTCTGGACCGCGGACATCCTTGCCGGAGAGGCCGGTGTTTCCTTCAGGAACGCCGGCCTTTTCCATGCGGCGGTTCTTCCCGGAGGGGTACACCTGGTAAAACCCGCCACCTACATGAACGAGAGCGGAAGGGCCGCCGGAGCCCTTCTGAACGCCCGCGGCCTGACGCCCTCGGAAATGCTGGCGGTCTGCGACGACGCCAACCTCCCTCTGGGCGCCCTGAGGCTGAGGGCCGAGGGCTCTTCCGGAGGGCAGAAGGGGCTGAGAAGCATCATAGATGTGCTCGGAACCGATCAATTTCCCCGGCTCAGGCTTGGAATCGGCCCGGTGCCGCCCGAGGTTCCCCTGAGCGACTTCGTACTGGGAAGGGTTCCGAAGCATCTGGAGGAGCGGGCCGCCTCAATGGCCCGCCGGGCGGCGGAGTGCGTGCTTCACGTTCTTCAGGCGGGCCTCGCCGACGCCATGGCCCGTTACAACGCCAGGCACGACCCCTCCTTCGAAACCGGATGAACCGGTGTTCCGTCCGCAGGTGAGAAAACCGCGGTGGTGCGGCTCGGCGCAGGCCTCACGGTGAAAATGTCACAGGCTTCGTACCGGCGATGAACCACCGATGGGTTCTCCCGCATTCCTGCACGCCGGATAACGGCCGACCGTCCGAACGGACTCCGCCCGAGCCCCTTCGGTTCCGTGCGGGAGACGGTTCCCACCGGGTGTCGTAAGCAAGGCTCCGCACCGGCCCGGCGGGATCGAAGGTGAACCGGTAATGCCCCGGCGAACCCGGTACCCCCGGGGGGCGGCCCCGATGCCGGGAAACCGCCTGGAACCCTCCGGAGATCCCCTCCTTCAGGGGACGGCGCTGATGCCGGGCTGATCCGTCATATGGAAAGGGCGACGGCGAAGCTCACCAGTTCGGCGCCGGAAACCGTTGAGAAGGACCTGAGAACCCCGTTGTCGGCGGTCAACTCCCCGATCACCCACAGGGCGGGGACGTTTTCGGGGATGTCCGATTCCTCCGGGCTGAACCGCCTCACCATCCCCAGGTATCCCCCTGCCTCGACGATATAGGAGCCCAGGGCATCGGGATTCAGGCCCGGTATTTCCGAAGCGGGGCTGAAGTCTCCCGACGCAGCCTGAAGGATTCCGGAGGGCTCATCCCCGGCTTCCGCCAGGAAAACGCCGTCCAGCATCGTGTACCAGCAGTTGAAGGCCAGGGTGTCCACCGCACCGTCCTCGCCGGGAATCAACAGGGTGCATCCGCTGGTCAGCATGGGCACTCCCTGGACTTCCGTCTCCACGCACGGGGTGCAGGAGACGGTCACACCGTCCGTCTCCGAAGACACCACCGCCATGACGCGCCCCATCATGTCGGAGATCATCCCGGTCACTCCCTGGAGGTTCGCCCCCTCGGGCATGTTGCACGCCGTCATGAATCCATCGTCGGCGAGGGACAGGGCGGTGCAGGAAACCATCCGGGCCTAGGCTTCCGCCGCCGCCGGGTCCATCTCATGCCCCAAGGCCCGGGAAACACTGTTCAGGACGATCCCCGCGAGTTCCGGGGGGAACTTCATCTGGGCGGTGCCAACCTCGCCCGCCGGGATCCGGTCCAGAAGGGAGGGAACGTCGGGGGTGACCACAAGCCCGGCCAGATCGCTCCCCTCGTTGAAGACCGTCATCTGGTCCAGCGTTATCTCCTCCGGACCGAAAGTCAGTGTGATGTCGCAGCGCCGGGTCTGGTTCAGAAACGCCACCGTCGCATCGAAGTGAAGGGCCATGATGCCGGCCGCGAGGGGGGACATCTCCGGGTCCGAAGCGGCCGCCTGGGCTATCATGGGAATCTGCGAGGCGGCCATCGGGCCGAACATGGCGATGTTGAGGGACAGGAATACCGAGCCGGAGGCAGTCTCCACCGCGGGTTCACGGCTCAGGGCGTCGGCCATTTCCCCCAGCTTCGCCCGGTTCATGGCGAGGAGGGCCACCCCCCGGGACTGGGCGGCGTAGATAGTGCCGTTCTCCGAAGAAGCCTGGAAAACCTCCAGCCCGTCCAGGGGCTGACCGGGCTGGAAGGTCAGGCCGAGCCTGCCCATAAGGGACAGGAAGGCCGGGAAATCGGTGATGGATACCCCCATCGCCATGGACTGGGGCATCATGTTCTCCATCCAGAAGACGAGGGAGCCCCCGGGATCCAGCCCCAGGTCTCCGAGGCCGTCGAGGTTCTCCAGTTCCAGGAGCCCCGCGGCTTTCCCCTCCACCACACCGGCGCCCAGGTAGGGCGCCCCCGCGGCGATGTAGGCATCAATGCTTCTGACGGCGGCCACGGGTTCGGTCACCACCACGGACACCATGGCGCCCTCCGGCACCAGCGAAAGCGGGGTGGCCGGCCCCTCTTTTCTGCAGCCCGACAGCGCCAGAACCAGGGCGAAGGCGATCAACGCCGATCTCATCTTCATTGTTCCACCTCCATCATGTGGGTAACACCGGTCAACTGGGTCAATGCTAACGAAAAGCCTGCGCCGGTGTCAAAAACAGAGCTTCTTTTCAAAGGGGCCGTGCGGGGTTAGAATTGAGGCATGACACCCGAGTACGATCTTTTT
>JAKPTG010000049.1 GCA_029571005.1 Candidatus Fermentibacterota bacterium | reverse complement strand
GGGGGGGGGGGGGGGAGTAGTACCCCGGGCTGGCCGGAAAGATTTCGGCGCAGGTCCAGGTTCGGGCCTGTGCGGATTCCAGTCGGTCGAAGGCGTTCAGTATTCCCCCCCTGGTTCTGTGATGCAGGGTTTCCCCCAGGGAGAAAAGGGCGAAGAGCATGGGCGGGACCATGGCCAAAGCCGTGATCCTGCGGCCCATGAGGAACCTTATCCCTTCCGCAGAGGCAAGAAATACCAGGGGCATCAGGGGAACGAGGTAGCGGGACTGCAGATTCTCGTACCTGACCGCGGAGATGAAGAACGGGAGCAGGCCTCCCATGAAGGGGAGGAGGCGGGCGGCCGGTGATTGTCGGGCGAAACCCCTTTTCCTGACGAGCATCCCGATGGCGGTGAACAGGCCTATGCTTCCCGGCAGACCGGGAAAGAGAACGGCAAGGTTTGCGCCTCCCAGGGCGGCGTTTTCGGCGATGACCTGCACGGCGCCCGCCGGAACCTCCCTCTGAATGTGAAACAGCTCCACCTGTTGAAGGAGCCAGGGCAGGTTGATCAGATAGGAGGGGAAAAGAAGGAGGGTGAAAAGAACCGCCGAGACCGGGAGGAGTAGGGCCGTCCGCCACCCTTGTGCACGCCTGTTTTTCAAATCGGTCAAAAAGGCCGGCAGGGCGGTTCCGGTAAGGACGATCAGGGTGACGGGAACGAGGCCGAGGATCGTTTCACTCGTTTCGGAAGAGATGAATGAAATAGAAAGCAGCATTATTACAGTGGTACCGAGGAACACCCAGCGCCATACCTTCTCCAGGGCGGAACCCCGGTGGAATCCGCAGGCCGTGAGAAACGCCGGGGCCCAAAGCAGGACGGCCGTCGGCCTGGCGCCGGCAAGGGCCGCCATGACGGCGGCGAGCTTCAGCGTGCCTTTCAGGGACCCATCGAACTCCAGGGAGAACAGGAGGAGCCAGGAGAGCCCGGTGAACATCATTATCTCCGGTGTGAGTTCGAAGGATTCCACCAGAAAAACAGGTGATGCCAGAAAGGGTATCAGTACCAGGGGAAAAACATTTCGGCCCGTCCCGGGACGAAGGCGCCGGAGGGCCAGGGCAAGCCCGTACATGCCCAGAAAAGCGGCGGCGGCCTGAATCAGCCGGAGGATATGGGGCGCCGCCGTTCCGATTCCGGCCCGGATCAGCCCCTCCAGCAAGCCGGGGTTGATCAGGCCGTACAGCATGAATGTCCGGCAGTTGTGCCCCATGCAGGCCATGCGTACGCCGGCGCCGACGGTGAAAATGGAGTCGCCGTAGAGGTGGAGTGAACGGAAGCCGATCGCGGACAGTATCCAGGGTAAGGCCAGAACGGCTGGAACGATCCAGAGCGGTTTTCTGCCCATGCGACCCCCGGTTTTTTCGGTGAGCGTTCGGTGAGCACTGGTCGGGGCGACTGGATTTGAACCAGCGACCCCCTGCTCCCAAAGCAGGTGCGCTACCGGACTGCGCCACGCCCCGACCGGAACCGGTATTCTACAATCGGGTATATACCCCTGCAACCTTGACCGGTGCACCGGACGGCGGAATGATTGCACCGGCAGACAGGCTTCCCGAGACCTTGTCCGGGGTTTTCCCCGGTAGATTGGACCCTCATGAGTATTCTTCTTCTTGCAGCATTTTTGTCGATCTCCTCCGACGGGTGGTATTCGGTGATGGTGCCCGAGGTTTCCCGGGCCGACCTTCACTTCCTTTCGGACCAGGGCTTCGACATTGAGGCGGTATTCGGGGACAAGGCCAGGATCTACGTGAACGACCAGGGTTTCGGAATGCTCAGGACCCTCGGGTATTCCCCGGCGGCCCTGGAGGAGCCGGCTCCCCTGGTGCCGTACCCCTCCATAACCGAAGTGAACTCCACAATGGCCGCTATCGTCTCCGAGCATTCCGGCATCTGCCGGCTGGAGACCCTGGGCACCTCGGAGCAGGGCAGGCCGATATACGCCGTTGTGGTGACCAAGGACCCGGCCCAGAACGTCGCCGAGCCCCGGATCAGGGTGTGCGGCAACATTCACGGTGACGAGAAGGGCTCGGGGATGACGGTACTGAACTTCCTCACGGTACTCATGGACAATTACGGCACCAGCGACATGTGCACCTACCTGGTGGACAATGCGGAGATGTGGATCATCCCCGTGGTGAACCCCGACGGCTACTACAACAACTCCCGTTACAACGCCAGCGGGGTGGATCTGAACCGCAACCTCAGCTACATGTGGAGCGGCGGCGGCAGCGGCGGTCCGTCGCCCTTCAGCGAGCCCGAGACCCGGGCGCTGCGGGACATCACCCAGCCGGACTGGCCGGCCCTGAACAACCTCCGGAACGTTTTCGCTGGTGGGTTTTCCGGCCACGACGGGGCCCAGTGCGTGAACACGGTATGGAACTACAGCGCCAGCGCACCCATCCAGGACCTGGCCCTCATCACCGCGCAGGCCCAGGACTACGCTCAGCACCCGTCCATCACCGCCTACTACGGTGCCGGCAGTTGGAAGGTCTATGTTCCCGGGGCGTCATGGTACCCCATCACGGGTGACGTCAACGACTGGAGCTACGGTGAGTGCGGAACCGTGGACCACACCATGGAAGTCTCCAACGCCAAGTCGCCGTCGGACTGGCCCGGGGTGGCCTCGGCCAACTACATGCCCATGCTCGAGTGGGCGGTCAGCGTCACCTACGGCGTGTGGGGGACGGTGAAGGACGGTTACGGCAACCCGCTGGACGCCCTGATGGAAGTATCCATACCGGACGGAGCCGACTCCACGCCCCTGCGTTTCACCCGGAGCGACGTGCTGAACGGCGGGTACTCCAAGAGTCTGCTGCCCGGCACCTACGACATTACCGCCACGGTGGACGGAATGGGATCCCAGACCCAGACCGGCGTGGCGGTGGGGACTTCGGAGAGGGTGGAAGTGAACTTCGTGTTTTCCACCGGGATAGAGGGCCATGAAGCGGGCATCCAACCGGTCCCGGTGATCACCGCCTGCCCGAACCCGGTGAGGGGCGTGTGCACCGTAAACCTGCCCCGGGGGGGGCTTGAAGGCAGCCTCGCAATTTACGATATTACCGGCCGTATAGTACACGAGGCGGCGGCGAAGGGTTCGGGCTCTTACGTCTGGAACGCCGGGGAGGCGTTACCCGCGGGGGTTTACACCGTGGTTTACACCTCCGAAGGATTTGCCGCGTCCACGAGGTTTGTGGTTGCGGATTAGGCGGAAAGGCAGTTCATGGCACACAAGAAAAGCAGTTCCAGTTCAAGGAACGGCAGAGACAGCGCCGGAAGGCGTCTGGGGGTGAAGGCCCCGGCGGGCGCCCTGGTAAACGCCGGGACCATCATCATCCGCCAGAGGGGCTCAAGAATCCACCCCGGGTTGAATGTCGGCAAGGGGCATGACGATACCCTCTTCGCCAAAACGGCCGGGAGGGTCAGGTTCCACATGCTGGGGGGCCGCAGGGTGGCCTCCGTGATTCAGGACGCCCGGCAGTAGAGTGGATTTCGGGGCCGGTTTCCTTGTAAGAGGAATCGGGCAGCTTCTCACCATGGACGGCCCTCCGGGGCCCAGGAGAGGTGCCGCCAGGGGTGAGATAGGTCTGGTCGGGAAGGCGGCCCTGGCCGTTTCCGGCGGCAGGGTCCTCTGGAGAGGTCCGGAGAAGGACTTGCCCGCCGGTTCGTTCCGGAACCTGCGGGAGATTGATCTCCAGGGCCGGGTGGTGACCCCGGGCTTTGTGGATTCCCACACACACCCCCTCTTCGGGAAGACCCGGCAGGGGGAGTTCGCCATGCGGGCCGCCGGGGCGGACTATGAGGAGATAGCCGCCGCCGGCGGAGGGATCCTCAACAGTGTACGGGCCACCCGGGCGGCGGACGATTCGGTCATTGAAGCTAACCTTCGCCGGGTTCTCTCGAGCATGCTCTCCCTGGGAACCACAACCCTTGAAGCCAAGAGCGGTTACGGTCTCGACGACGAGACGGAGATACGGTGCCTCCGCATCCTTGCCCGGGTTGCGCCCACGGTTCCCCAGACCATCCTGCGAACCTTCCTTGGGGCCCACGCCCTGCCCACGGAGTACGCCGGAGACCCTTCGGGCTACCTTTCCTTCCTGAAAACCGAGGTGCTTCCCCTGGTGGCGAAGGAAGGGCTGGCGGATTTCGTGGACGTGTTCTGCGAGAAAGGGGTGTTCACCCCGGAGGAGAGCCGCAGACATCTGCAGGACGCCCAGGGCCTTGGCTTCCGGGTGAGGATCCACGCCGATGAGTTCCATGACACAGGGGGAGCGGGGCTGGCGGTGGAGCTTGGAGCCATGAGCGCCGACCATCTGCTGTCGGTCTCTCCGGAGAACATAGCCCGGCTGGCTTCCTCCGACACCGTAGCCACCCTCCTTCCGGGGACGGCCCTGTTTCTGAACAAGCCGTTTCCTCCGGGAAGGGCGCTGCTGGACGCCGGGGCGGCGGTGGCCCTTGCCTCGGACTATAACCCGGGGAGTTGCTTCTGCGAGTCAATGCCCTTCATGGTGAACCTGGCCGTCTGTGCCTGCGGGTTCACGGTGGAGGAGGCCCTGGTGTCCGCCACCGTCAACGGCGCCGCCGCCCTCGGCCTTTCGGAGACCAAGGGCGCCCTGTCCCCGGGGATGGACGCGGACTTCATCGCTTGGAATATTGACGACTACAGGTGTATTCCCTACCATATGGCGGTGCCGGACGTAGGCGCCGTTTTCTGCGGGGATGAGATCCGTCAGCCTGGGGAGAGAATCGTTTGAACGAGTCCGTGGAGGTTCTGAAGAAAAAGGCGCACGATCTGGTCCAGAAGGGCAAGCTGGACAGCGCCCTGAGAGCCTTCACCCTCATACTGGAATCGGACCCTCGGGACGCCAGCGTCCACAACAAGGTGGGCGATATCCTCCTGAAGACCCGCAACGAGGCCGACGCTCTGGAACACTTCCTGAAGAGCGCCGAACTCTACTGCGAAGAAGGGCTGCACATGGTGGCCCTGTCGGTGTGCAGGAAGATACTGAGGGCCTCCGATGGGATCTCCAGAGCCCACTATCTGATGGGTAAGTGCCTGCAAGCCCAGGACAAGGGTGATCAGGCAAAGAAGGAATACATCCGTTACCTTTCCATCGAGGGCGACGGGGACGACGAGACCAGAGCCGAGGTGCTCAGGGCCCTCACCATCCTTGCTCCCGACGAGGACAAATGGGTGCTCCTGCTGGCAAAACTGGCCTACAGGCGGAAAAACGAGGCCTTCCTCGATTACGCCGTGGAGCTGGCCCTGGAACGGGATATGCCCCAGCACGGAAAGATGCGCCAGATGCTCACCGCTCTCAGGAAAAGCCAGATAAAAAACAGCCTGGAATCGGCGGTGGCTTCGTTGGCGGGGAAAGCGCCGGGCCGGAGGGCGAAGACCGTCCGCTCCTCCAAAGCCGCCCCGACCGCGGAGAAATCGGAGGTCAGGCGGGCGGTGTCCCGTGAAACGGCGCAAACCGTTTCCGCCGAGGTTCCGGAACATGTCGGGGGAGAGGGCGGAAGGAGGCTCCGCAGACAGTCGGAGGAGGCCCCGTCCCTCCGGGAGTCTCCCAAACCGGATTCGGCGCCGACCGGGGCTAAAAGGAGGGAACCGGCGCCGGAACCGGAGGAGAACATTCTGGAATCTCTGGACTTCAGCGAGGCCGATCTTGGCTCACGGGATCAGCTGGAGCTGGAGATGCAGGCTGTGAACGAGATAGTCGGGGCGCACCCCGACCCGGACCGGGAAACCCCCTTCGAGCAGGCCATGACAGAGGGGCCCAGAAAGATAGGCGAGTATTTCGTGGCCAGCGGGCTTCTCAAGTCCGGGGACGTACTCCGGGCGCTGGAGAAGCAGAGTTCCGATATGCAGGACCACCGGCTGGGGGATGTACTGGTGTCCATGGGGCTGGTGTCGGCCCACCAGGTCAGGGAAGCCCTGTCCCGGCAGGTGGCGGACATCCGGGCCAGTCTGGCAAAGAACCCAAAGGACGCCCTTGGCTATGTGGAGATGGCCAACCTGCTGTTGGACGTGGGGGACTTCTACGGTGCCGTGAGCGCTTACCTGCAGGCGGCGGAGATTTACAGCAACGAGGACCGGGACTACATGGTGTTCGAACTTCTGGAGGGGGTGCTGGATATCTGCCCCGAGTCCCTGTCCGCCGCCAAGGAACTCATAAGGATAAGGCACACCATCGCCGGCAGCGCTCAGGCCAGGGCCTTCTACCGGCTTGCGGTTGCCTACCTGCTCAACGGAAGCAACTACGAGGCCATGGCCGCCCTTAAGGCCGCCCTGGAGGTGGACCCTGACTATAAGGACGCCGAAAACCTGCTGGTCGGCATCTGTCCGGACTCCAGTGACCATGCGAACCTGACGGAAATGGCGACGATACTTGATGACATCGAACAGGTGAGTACCGACTTCTCCAAGGGCTTCCTGGCGGAGATGATCCGGGAGTTCAAGGAGGGGGTGAACGCCTATATTCCCGTCGAGGATTACAAGACCCATTTCGATCTGGGTATCGCCTACATGGAGATGGGGCTTTTCCGTGAGGCGGTTTCGGAGTTCGATAAGGTTCTTGTAAGCCCCGATTATCGGCTCAGGGCGCGGGAGATGCTGGGCAGGTGCGCCTTCAGCATGCAGCGTTTCGACGAGGCGGAGGACCACTTCCGCAAGGGAATGGCCCTGGCCGGAGGGGACCGGAAGTCCATGGTGGGATTCCATGTGAACCTGGCCAGGGTGTACGCCTATACCGGAAGGGAAAGCCACGCAGCGGCGGAGATGGGGGCCGCCAATGCCCTTGACCCGGTGCTCTCCCAGGTTCTTTCCCTGGAGTGACCGGCCCGGCGGCTCCACTGAGATAAGGATCGAACCCCTTCCATGAGTGCAATTTCCACGCCTGTCAATGCGCTGGTTCTGGCGGGGGCTCTGTTCATTTTCGGAGTACTCCACCATCGGAGTGATTCCGCCCGGAAGAAAATCTCGAGACTCAACCGGATGAACGATGAAATGGCCAGGGAACTGGCTTCCATGAAGCTTTTTAAGTCCGAGTTTCTGAGCCGGGCGGGGGAGGCCCTCTCCTCGCCCCTCCACAGGGCTTCGGAGGCGGTGGAAAAGCTCCGGGCCAAGGGATTGGGGCTTCCGGCGGAGATAGAATCAAGCCTCGAGGTTCTTTTCCTGGAGATGGCCTCGATACTGAGGATCCTGAGGGTTTTCGAGGAGATGGTCTCCCGGGGGGAGGAGGCCCCGAAACCTGGAGCGGTTTCCAGGGCCGACCTGGGCTCCATAACCTCCGATGCCGTCCATAAGGCGGCGGATTCGGCATCCGAGCGGGGAATCTCCCTGGCGGTGAGCCTGGATTCCGGGGTACGGGTCATGGGTTCCGAGGAACACGTCTCCGAGGCGGTGGACAGCCTTTTCCGGGAGGTTCTCCACCGGGCGGCCCCCGGTTCTCTGGTGGCGGTCACACTCACCTCCCGGGACGGGACCGCCAGGCTGGCAATTTCCTACGAAGGCGGCGGCGGAGACGGAGCCACCCTTGGAACCGGCATAGCAAGGCTGATAGCCACTTCTTTCGGGGGCTGGCTCAACGAGGATCCGGAGAAGGGGCTGCTCTCCATGAGCCTGCCCTTGACGGGGGGACGATGAAGTTCAACTGGGAGATCATCAGAAAGTACGATATACGTGGACGGGTCGAGGAAGACCTGACCCCGGATACGGTGCGGAGGCTGGGCTGGGCGCTGGGGGGGCTGGCGGAGGGGGGCGTACTGGCGGTCGGCAGGGATTGCAGACCCTCCGGGGAAAGGCTTTTTTCGGACCTGGCCGCCGGGGCCTCCGCCAGGGGGTGCCGTATCACGGATCTGGGGGTGCAGACGACCCCCATGACTTATTTCGCCGCCCACCGGCTTGAACCCGATGTTACCGTGATGATAACCGGGAGCCATAACCCTTCGGAGTATAACGGTTTCAAGATAATGAGGGGCGGAAGGGGCCTGTGGGGCCCCGAGCTGGAAGCCCTGGGCGGGGAGATGGAGAACGCCTCCTTCACCCCCGGGGCGCCGGAAATCGTCCGGGTCTCGGTCCGGGAGAGCTACCTCGACCGGCTCAGGGCGGAGTTCACCGCATCCCGGTCCATGAAGCTGGTGGTGGACGCCGGCAACGGCACCGGAGGAGACTGCGCCGTGGAGATTCTGAAGGAACTGGGCCATCGGGTTATTCCGCTGTTCTGCGACCCGGACGGCACCTTTCCCAACCACCATCCGGACCCCACGGTGCTGGAGAACCTCGAACAGTTGAGGACAACGGTTCTTCGGGAGAAGGCCGATCTGGGCATTGCCTTCGACGGCGACGCCGACAGGCTGGGGCTCGTGGACGAGAACGGCGATGCGATCTTCGGGGACAGGATACTGTGCGTGCTGGCCGCGGGGGTCCTGAAGTCCAACCCCGGGGCTGTGATCATCAGCGAGGTAAAGGCCTCCCGGGTTTTTTTCCACGAGGTGGCCAGGCTGGGGGGGCGGGCCCTGATGGTTCCCACCGGTCACACCGTCATAAAGGAAGCCATGGTGCGGGAGAACGCCCTTTTGGCCGGTGAGATGAGCGAGCATATCTTCTTCAGGGACAGATATTTTGGTTACGACGACGCCCTGTACGCCGTATTGCGCTTTCTGGAGGCCGCCGGCGAGGCTCCCGGGCCGGTGTCATCCCTGACGGCCCATCTTCCCCGAACCTTCACCACGCCCGAAATCCGTGAGGACTGCCCGGACGGGGTGAAGTTCAGGCTCATGGAGGCGGTGGCGGGGATACTCAGGTCCCGTGGGGCCGTCTTTTCCGACATAGACGGGGTGAGGGTCTCCTTTCCCGAGGGATGGGGGCTCGTGCGGGCCTCCAATACGCAGCCGGTTCTGGTGATGAGGTTCGAGGCGGAAACTCCAGAGCTGCTGGCGGAGTATGAAGGCTACATGAGGCAGGTTCTACGGGAAGCCTGGAGGGATTGGGATGAAACCCATAGCTGAGATAGAAAACGAAGTCGCCAGGGCGGGTGAGACCCTGGACAGGATCGGGACGGAGTTTTCCCGGGTGGTGGTGGGGCAGGAGGAGCTCAGAACCGGGCTCCTGGTGGCCCTGCTGTGCGACGGTCACGTGCTGCTGGAGGGAGTTCCGGGGCTGGCCAAGACCCTGGCAGCCTTCACCCTGTCCCGATGCATCAGCGGCTCCTTCAGCCGGATCCAGTTCACCCCGGACCTGATGCCCGCGGACATAACCGGCACCATGGTTTACCGGCAGAACACCGGGCAGTTCGTGGAGAGGAAGGGGCCCATATTCGCCCAGTTTATCCTGGCGGACGAGATAAACAGAGCCCCGGCCAAGGTTCAAAGCGCTTTGCTGGAGGCGATGCAGGAGAGACAGGTCACCTTCGGAGGCACCACCCATCCACTGCCCAGGCCTTTTTTCGTGATGGCCACCCAGAACCCCATAGAGCAGGAGGGAACCTACCCTCTGCCGGAGGCGCAGGTGGACCGCTTCATGATGAAACTCCGGGTGGACTACCCGACCCTCGAGGAGGAGAAACAGATCCTCCAGAGGATCGGCGGCTTCGGGGTTCCCCCGGCGTCGCCGGTCATATCCCCGGAAGAGGTCATCAACCTTCAGAATCTGGTGAAGAGCATCATAGTGGAGCCGGAGGCCATAGATTACGCGGTGAGGCTGGTGGACGCCACCCGCAACCCCAGGCAGGCCGGGCTCAGGGACATAGAGAACCTGATAACCCTGGGCGCCAGCCCCCGGGGGAGCCTGGCCCTGATGGCGGGAGCCAGGGCCATGGCGGTGCTCGGAGGAATGGCCTTCGTCACCCCGGACCTGATCAAGGAGGTGGCTCCGGCGGTGCTCCGGCACCGGATCATCCGATCCTTCGAAGCCGAGGCGGAACAGGTGGGGGTTGAACAGATCATCCGAGCCATCCTGGACAAGGTGCCGGTGGGTGTCAGATAGATGGAAGCCACCCACAGCCTTTTCCGCCGGGTACGGCGCCTGGAGATCCATACCCGGAAACTCGTCGAGCAGCTCGTCGGCGGGGAGTACCGCTCCGTCTTCCGGGGCCTGGGCATGGAGTTCCAGGAGTTCCGGCGCTACGTGGAGGGGGACGATCCCAGGCTTATAGACTGGAACGTCACCGCCCGGAGCACCTTTCCACACGTGCGCATCCTCTCCGAGGAGCGGGAACTTCTTGTAGTGCTTATGGTTGACGTGTCGGGCAGCCTGAACTTCGGCTCGGTGAGCCTGACCAAGGCCGACCGGGTGGCGGAGACCGCGGCGGTGCTGGCCCTGTCCGCGGTGCGGAACAACGACCGGGTGGCCCTCCTGACCTTCAGCAACCGGGTGCACGACTACATTCCCCCCGATAAGGACAGAACCCATGCCCTGGGTATCGTCAAGCGGATTCTGGAGGCTTCGGAACATCACCACCGGGAGAGCGCCGATGCGAACCAGGCCCTGACCTTTCTGGGCCAGGTTCTCAAACGCAGGGCCATGGTGTTTCTTATCAGCGACTTCCGGTACGGCGAAGAAACCGATCGGCTGCTGGGATCCTTTGCCAAACGGCACGACCTGGTGGGGATACACGTGTTCGACCCTCGGGAGACCCGGGTGCCCCCGGTCGGGCGTATCCGCTTCCGGGACCCGGAGACCGGTACGGAGCGGCTGGCGGACACGAACTCCAGGCGGTGGCAGGAGGAGTTCAACCGGGCGGTACAGGCCAGGGCTGCGGCCCGGGAAGCCCTGTGTCGTCGGGCGAGGGTGGACCTGGTGAGCATTTCCACGGCCGACGACCTGATGCTTCCCCTGAGGAAGTTCTTCGAACTCCGGAAGAGGAGACGAAGGCACTGATGCTTCTCCTGGCGGCGGTTGTATCGCTCATCGAAGCCCCTCTGGGGCTTCCGGCCGTGGTGGACTACCGGGTGCCGGAGGGTTACCGGCTGGAGGCCCTGCCCGAGGGGGAAGGGTTCTCCGCCCTGTCGGACTCCGCCGGGTTGGTGACCCTGGTGCCCCTTTTACTGGACACTCTGGCGCTGCCGGACCTTCGGGCGGTCTCCCCGGAGGACACCGTTCACCTAAGGGGGCCGGTGCTGCTGGTGGTTCCCCTGCTTCCCGACTCGGCCCTGACACCGGCGGACCTTCCCGCTCCGGCTCCGATGAACATCCCGCCGGGTTTTCCATCGGACTACCTGTTGCGGCTGGCCTTCTGGATACCCTGGGGAGCCCCCCCAAGGTTTCCCTATCTTCCCGTGGCGCTGGGGGCGGCGGTCTGCGCAGGGGCCGCATGGTTCTTCATATCCAGGCGCCGCAGGGGCGCGGCCTCCCCCGGACCGGACTCGGAGGAGACCGGCTCCTCCGACAGCGCCGTCCTCGCCCTGCTGGAGAGCGAAGCCTTCGTGCACGGGGACTGGAAGGCCCTCTACGCCAGGATGGATACCCTGTTCCGGGCCCTGGCGGCCCGGAGGTTCGGCTTGGGCAACCCCGCCCTCACCCTTCTCCAGATCGAGAAGGCTATCTCCCGGGAGCGGGGGGCGGGGGGCTTTCTGGCAAAGGCCGCACCCCTGATGCGGGAAATCACTTTACAGATATACGCCGACCGGGGCAGCACCCGGGACAGAAGCCGGGGCTTCATAGAGACCCTGGCGGAACTTTATCGGGGGGGCAGGCCGTGACCGGGTTCCAGTTCTGGCCTGCGTTGCTGGGCTTCCCCCTCCTGCTCCTCATCTACGGGCTGGTCCGGCGGAGAAGGGGGAGGGGAGTGGTGTTCACCGGTCCCTTCTCCGGCACGACCTCCTCGGGTGCTTCCGCCGGTTTTGCGGAGGCGGTGGTGTGGGCCGGCGTACTGTGCCTGTTCGTGGCCCTGGCCCGGCCCCGGTACGGTTACCAGAGGCTCCCCTACGCCACGGAAGGGCTGGACATAGTGATAACCCTGGATGTCTCCACGAGCATGCTGGCGAGGGACTTCTCCCCGAATCGCCTGTCAGCGGCCAAACAGGCGGCCCTGCGGTTTATCCGGGGACGTCCCAACGACAGGATCGGCCTGACCGTTTACGCCGCGGAGCCCCTCATTCTCTGTCCGCCCACCTTCGATCATTCCACCCTGAGCAGATTCGTGGAAAGGGCGTCCATAGGCAACCTGCAGGACGGCACCGCCATCGGGGCCGGGCTGGCGGCGGCGGCCCGGGGCCTCGGGGGATCCGCCACCACCCGCCGGGTGATAGTACTGCTGAGCGACGGCATGGAGACGGCGGGGATGGTGGACCCGATAACCGTGGCCGAGGCGGTGCACACCCTGCACGGCGACAGCATTGCGGTGTACACCGTGGCAATAGGGACCGAGGACGACCCCTACGGTGTGGACCGGGAGACCCTGGCCCGGATAGCGCAACTGAACAACGGACGGCTTTTCGACGCCTACTCCGCCCGGGACCTGGCGGGGGTGTACGAGTCCATAGACTCCCTGGAAGCCTCCACCCTGCCCCCGGAAGGGCTCTTCATATACATTGACAGGTACCTGGGGTGGCTCTGGGCCGGGGTGATACTGGTCCTGTTCGGCTCTTTTCTCCGCTGGAGGGTGCTGAAGATCATAGGAGGCGGTGAATGACCTTCGAGCGCCCCATGCTGCTGCTCCTGCTGGCGGTCGTCCCTCTGTGGCACCGGCTCAGGGGGGTCTGGCTGGCGGACGAGGAGAACAGGCTGAAGCGCTTCGTCCGTCCGGTGCTCTGGGAGCGGGTGGGCATAGAACCACCGCCCCGGCGGCTTCTGACACGCTGGCTGTGGACCGCGGCCCTGCTTCTGCTTCTGTTCTCCCTTGCGGGGCCCGTCTGGGGCCGGGACGAGGCTTTCATCCCCGCCGGGGGCAGGAACGTGGCCATAGCCCTCGATGTGAGCCGCTCCATGTCCTGCGACGACGAGATTCCCACCAGGCTGGGGCGGGCGTCGGCGGAGGTAAGAAGGCTGGTCCGGGCCATGCCCGACACCCGGTTCTGCCTCATTCTGTTCAGCGGTCAGACCCGGCTGGCGGTACCCATCACCCTG
Source organism: Candidatus Fermentibacterota bacterium (assembly GCA_029571005.1). Classification (GTDB taxonomy): domain Bacteria; phylum Fermentibacterota; class Fermentibacteria; order Fermentibacterales; family JCC-6; genus UBA6080. The sequence goes on along the minus strand of JAKPTG010000049.1, from coordinate 4,510 downwards.
GACTCGGACTTCCTGTTCAGCCGCCTCCCCAACAGCGGCGACGATCCGGTGTTTCTCTCCCCGGGTACCTCCCTGGGCAGTCTGGTGTCGGTCATGGCGGACGCCCTGCCCGGAGAAAATCTGGAGGCGAGGGTAGGAATCATCTTCAGCGACGGCGGTTTCCACGACCTGAACATCCAGGGCTCCATCGAGGAGGCCCGGGACCGGGAGATCGCCCTGGTGACCGTCGGCCTCGGTGGAGACACCCCGGCAGCGGTTCCGGACGGCCGCGGGGGAGTCACGGTCTTCCAGGGCGACACGGTGCGCACCGTGTTGGAAGAGGCCCCCCTCAGAAGGCTTGCGGAGGGCACCGGGGGGTTCTACACCAGGATTTCCGAGGCGGGGAACCTGGCGGAACCCGTCAGGACCCTCCTTGCCGTGACCTCCCGGGAAGCCGGTCTCCAGTCCGCCGGGGCCGGGCCGGGCCGCCGTTACCAGTATTTCCTTGGAGGGGCCCTCCTGCTCATCGCCGCCGCGCTGGTGCTGGAGAGGAGGGGGCTGTGACGCCGGCCCTGATACTCATGCTGCTGGCGGCAGGAAACAGCCCCCTGCTGGAGGTGTACCTCGATGCCCTGAACCTCTGGGCCTCCGGCGAGCTGGAGGGCGCCTCCGCTCTCTTCGGGGAGATCGCCGAAAGAATGCCCCACGCCCCCAGGGCGGTGTACAACCTGGCGGCCCTGGCGGGTCGGAACGGGTTGTGGGGGAGGGCGGACACCCTCATGACGGCCTTGCAGGGGTGGGAGGACATGGGTGGGGATTCCCTGTTCGACGCCCGGGTATCGGCATCCCTCGGAAGGGCCATCGTGGAGGATGACTGCCGGGGAGTTCGGGAACAACTGGAAACAATGCTTCCCGTGGTGGTCGCCGGTACGGCGGATTCCATCACCAGACACAACTACGAGGTGGCCCTCAGGTGGCTTTCACAACAGGAGCCGCCGCCCCGGGATGAATCCCGGGACCGGCAGGATGAAGAGAACCGGGAAGACGAGCAGCAGGACGAGGACGAAGAGGGCCGGGAGGACGAGCAGCGGGACGGAGAGGATCGGGAAGACGAACAACAACAGGGCGAGGACGGAGAGGATCGGGAGGACGACCGGAAGGACAGGGGGGAGGAGACCCCTCAGTCTGCACCGCCGGAGGCGGGGGAAATGACCCCGGAGGAGGCCCAGAGAATACTGGACATGGTGGAGGAGGCGGAGCCCATGGGTGACAAAAATGCCTACGGGGCCGTGGTGCCGGGGGCTCCGGATTGGTAGCGGCCGCTTTCCTCTGCATGTTTCTTGGAGCCTCAGAACCCTTCTACGTCGAGTGTCCCGACACCGTTGAGGCGGGCGAGGTCTTTCAACTCTCGGTGGTCTGCGTGTCCACCCGGTGCACCGGGCTTTCCTCCGGCTCCCCCGTCGTCGGGACGGGTCTGACCTTTATGGGGAGTTCCTCCTCCAGCTCCGTAACGATGGTGAACACTCCCCAGGGAACCACCCGACAGTCCCGGTTCACCCTGACGCTGAGTTTTCAGGGGGTGTCCCCCGGGGAATGGAACCTGGGGCCGGTGGAGGTAAACGCCCATGGAATAGGGGTTTACACGGTTCCAGCCAGAGCGGTGACCGTGGTGGGCCGGGACGGAGTCTCCGGGCAGGGATCGGCAAGCCCCGGGACCGCCTCCCGGAGCGGATCCTGGATTACCCCGGAGATCAGGGGCGACACCCGGGGAAGGCTGTACCCCGGAGTTCCGGTCACTGTAGATTATTACCTATATTCATTACGGAATGTTATAGATATAAAATACTCTTGGAGCGGGGCTGATCGTGGTATAATCACCAATTTCGAGCAGCCGCAGGAAATCCAGTGGGAGTACTCCCGGACATCCGGGGTCAACAGGGCCCCGTTCTTCACCGCGGTGTACGTTCCGGCCTCGCCGGGGGTGACACCGGTGCCCGTGGTGACGGCGCAGATCACCTACAACGATGGGTTTCTTCTCCTGCCGAAGGAATACATAGAAAGCGATTCCCTGGCCGTGGAGGTTTACCCGTTTCCGGAACCGGTTCCCCCCGGGTGGGACGGAACCCTTCTGGACAGCATCTGTGTGGTGTTCGAGGAAACCGGGCCGGGTATAGGGCAGGCGGGGGAGAGGACGGTCCGTCTCAGGGCTTCGGGCCCCGGGGCCGTTATGCTGTCCGGGCCGGAATTCATCACGGCCCACGGAGCGGAGCTTCTGGAGAGCGATTCCGGGCTCGACGGCGGGGAAGCCTGGTGGGATATGATCGTCGAGCCGGCGGATACCGGCTCGGTCGTACTTGGTCCGGACACCCTGTACTGGCTTGACCGGAAGCACGACCGTTACCGCACCCTGGTGATGGCGCCCTGCACCCTGGACATAGCCGTAATACCCAGGTCCACCGTGGAGATCAGGGTGCCGGATCCGGCGAAGAGCAGGATACCGGCTTCCACCTGGGCGGTGCTGTCCCTGGGGGCCGCGGCCCTGATAAGCACTCTGCTGATCGCGGCGGCGGGACACAGGAGGCGGAGGATCGAGTCCGTGGCCACGGCCCGGAATATGGAGCAGCTCATGGAGCGGTTCGAGGGGGAACTCTCCAGGGTGCTCACCGGCAGACGGGGCTACCTTGGCTGTGACGAGCTGGCGGACAGACTGGACGAGAAAGCGGTTGACACCCTCCTGTCGAGACGGATTCAGAGGTTCTGGAAGGACCTGGAGGCGCAGATCAGCGACCGGGAGCCCGAAGGCGGGAGATTCGAGGCCCTCAGGGACGCGGCGGTGCAGCTGTCGGCGGAACTCGACGAGGAGATCAAGAGCCGGGGTCGGTGAAAACCCGGAAAACCCGTAACTTTACATAATATCTATTATCGGACATTGAGCCTGGCCAGGCTGTAGCCGATGAATGCGGTGGTATCCGGGTTCAGCTCCAGGGAGCGCCCGAGCCACTCTTCGGCCCCCCCGGCGTCACCCATGGCCCAGGAGACCCTGGAAAGGCCCATCATCGCCTCCGCCGCCACCGGTGTGAAATCCGGGTTGTCGCCCGCGAGTTCCAGCACCCTCCGATACCCGGCGGCGGCGTTTTCCAGGTCCTGGCGGCTGCCCCTGTTCTCCAGGGCCGTAGCCATGTGAATCTGGGCGGACATCTCCACGTCCTTCGCCGGCCCGGCGGCCAGGAGTTCCCCCAGAATCGTGATGGCCTGGTCGTTGTTCCCCTGGAGTATCATCACCTTGGAGGCCAGCACGGCGCAACGGCGGCCCCAGCTCCTCTGCGGGTGCTGGTTCCAGGTCTCCATGGCCATGGCGTTGCACGCATCCAGGGCCTGGATGGTGGTCCGGGCATCTCCCGAAGCGGCGGCCCTCATCGCCTGGTCGTAGATACCGGATGCGGTGATGAACCCGGCCATGGCGCTCTCCTCGGCTTTTTTAGACGCCGAGACCAGGACGTTGATCACTACTATAGCCAGGATCAACACTAAAAGCCCACCTAAAAGTTCCTTGTAGCGGGCCTTCACGAAGACCAGGCCCTTTTCCAGGCCATCGTAAACCGGGTCTTTCTTCAATTCCGTCTTGGACAAGCGTTTACGGGTTCTGTTGGCCACGTTTTCCTCCAATTTGAATCAACCGGTCAAGAACGGAACAGGAAGACCTTTCGAGGTCTTCCAGTGTTCCGGAGTTCCTGATCACCAGGTCTGCCTTCCCGGCCTTTATTTCCGGTGGAAGCTGCCTCCGCCTCCGGGCCGTTGCAACCCGGCGGGATACTCCGTCCCTCTGTATTATACGAAGAACCGCCCTTTCCGGGGTGTCCACCACGGCCACCACCGTATCGAAGTACTTCTCCAGGCCCAGCTCAAAAACAAGCGCCCCCTCCAGCACCCAGACCCCCGGAAGCCCGCGGCATCTCTCGGCGCAGAAGGCCACCCACCGGATCATCACCGGGTGCATCACCCTGTTGATGTCATCCAGCAGCCCCGGCTCGGTGAACGCCCTCTCCCGCAGTATCCTCCTTGCCTGGGGGCCGGAAACCCGGTCCAGCCCCGGTACTTTCAGGGCCGCCCTTATCCGGGGTTTCTCCATGAGACGGTGTCCCGTCCGGTCGAGGCTGCACACCCGACAGCCCCGCTCCTCCCAGAAACCGGCGACGGTGCTGGCCCCCGATCCGCTGTTCCCCGTGAGGGCCACCAGCATCAGCGAAGCCCCCAGCAGACGTTGTCCCGGGAGAGCACCACCCGCAGCAGCTCCCCTTCCCGGGAGTTCTCCGGAAGAGCCACCGGAATGTAATTGTCGGTCAGACCGACCGGCTTCCCCCTATGCCTTCTGCCCTCCACCAGCACCAGCCCGTCGCTTCCAAGCCGGGCCTCCCTGAAGCTTCGGCGGATGGCCGCGGAAATCTCCCGCAACTCCCTGCTCCTGCCGGTGACCACCTCGGTGTGCAGCCGCTTCATGGAGGCGGCGGGGGTTCCGGGGCGCGGCGAGAAG
>JAKPTG010000058.1 GCA_029571005.1 Candidatus Fermentibacterota bacterium | reverse complement strand
CCCATACGCATCAGGACCGCCCCGTCTCCGTCCACGGCGATGACCCGGCGGTCCGGGCGCACAAGGGCTACACCTAAGGCCAGGGACATGAGGCAGCCCATGGAACCCACCATGTAAAGCTGGTTCTCCGAATCCTCCAGGGCGTAGAGTTCCCGGCCGGTGAAGCCTGTTGTGGCAAGGACGATGTCTCCCTGCCTGACCACGGCCCGCAGGGCCTTCAGCATTTCGGTGCGGGTCGCCGCAGCGGGGAGGAAGCGGCCCTCCCGGGGGGGCGGGTCAAAAACCGGCCGCGGCTCCGGCCTTGATTTTACGGGCCAGGGAGCCACCGAATCCTTCTTCATCACGAAGGCGAAGGGGATGCCCGTTTCGTCCATGTGCCGGACCGCCCGGTCCAGTGCGGCGGCCACCTCCTCTTCCCGGGTGGGAAAGTACTCCCAGGGGATCTCCATCACCTCCAGCATCCGGGTCGTGATGGGACCCATCAGGCCGTGCTGGGGCTCGTCGTGGGGACCTCCCGGCTCTCCCCGCAGGGTGGTAATGAGAAGGATGGGTATTTTGAAGATGTAATTCAGCGATGTCAGGGGGTTTACGGCGTTCCCCAGGCCTGAGTTCTGGAACATGGCGATTCCCCGAACCCCCGCCAGGGCGGCCCCGGAGGCGATGGCCACCGCGTCCCCCTCGTTGGCGGCGGCAATGTACCTGTCTTCGGGGGAATCGATGACGAAATTGATAAAGGGCTTCAGGTAGGAGCAGGGAACCCCGGACCAGAGGCCGAAGCCCCTGTCCCGGGCGGCTTTCACAAAGACATCGGCGGTAATCATGCGAAGCTCCCCGCCAGGACCAGGTCCTCCAGGCTGTCGATGTCCAGCCAGTTTCCCGTCGTGTACAGGACTCGCACCTCCTGGCCATCCCTGACAAGGCGGTTCACAAGATCGTCCATCCTGGCGGTTCTCCCCCCGGGGGAGGCCAGGACAGCCGCCAAGGTTTTCTTCAGAAACTCAAAGCGCCCTTCCGATACCCGCAGGAAGCCCATCCACTCGCCGTGGATCCTTTCCCGGGATAGATCGGGGGACATCCTCTTTAAAGTCACCTCCGATCCGAAAACCCGCCGGCTCAGAGGCTCGGAGCACTCCACATAATCGGCGTAGCGGTTCCGGTTCACGCTTTCGGACCAGTTGGTGTCCACCGCGATGGTGAGGTCGGCGGTGCTTTCCAGGAGGATCTGGACGATGTACTTGCGGAAGATCACATCCCCGTAGGAGATGATCAGGTCCGCCGGCTCGGCCATCCCGTCCAGGGCGGCCTTCAGGGAGTACAGCTCGCCTGAGTCGGCGTAGTCGTCATTGTCCGCAAAGGAGAGGTTGGGAAGATCCACCTTTTCCTTCCGGTAACCCCGGACCACGGTGATGTCCTTGATTCCGGCGGAGTTGTAGCCGTCCACGATGTGGGACAGCAGGGGCTGCCCCGAAATCTCCACCATGGCCTTGGGCTTGTCTTCGGTGAGTTCACCCAGTTCCTTTCCCCGGGAAGCGGCCAGGACAAGGGCCCGGCGCCGGCCCCCGGTGGAGGGAAGGTAGAGGCGCTCCGCCGCGTCCAGCTCGTCCATCCCCTGGAGGCGGAAGACCTCTTTAACGGGCGCCACCCTGTCCTCCACCGCCAGAAGGTTCTCATGTTTTTTCAGGTCCGCCGCTGTTTTCTGCATGGCGCTGATGGCGGAGCGGAGGAGATGGTTGGCCCAGATGACGATGGAAAAACCGTGGTCCCGAAAAACCTCGGTAGGGGTGGCGTAATACTTGGTGGGAACGATGAGGACCGGACCCCG
>JAKPTG010000029.1 GCA_029571005.1 Candidatus Fermentibacterota bacterium | reverse complement strand
TTCACTCCGGAGCCGATGACCCCGAACTTGGCCATGTCGAAGCCGCCCTTGATAACCGTGACGGTTATGCCCCTGCGCTCCAGGAGTTCCTGGGCTTCCTTCCTGTTCCTGCCGTCTATGGTTCCGGAGAGCGTTCTGCCCTGTCTGTTGGTACCCTGCCAGTGAAACTTGGCCATGCGCAGCCCCTCCCTATGTCATGTCCCGACCCGTTACCAGCATCTGTTCCAGTTCCACAGGGTTGTGTGAGCGCTCCAGAGCCACGTCCCTGGCTATATCCCGGTTGGAGGCCAGCCGGAACAGGGACTGGTTCATGGTCTGCATGCCGAACTTCTGGCCGGCCTGCATGATGCCGTAGATCTGGTGCAGCTTGTCCTCACGGATGCACGCCTTGACGGCGGGGGTGCAGACCAGCACCTCCGACGCCAGCGCCCTGCCGTTGCCCCTCTGCCGGGGAATGAGCTGCTGGGTGATGACCCCCAGGAGCACGAAGGAAAGCTGGCTTCTGACCTGGTCCTGGCTCTCGGACGGGAACGTGTCAATTATACGGTTGATTGACTCGTAGGTTGAGTTGGTGTGCAGCGTGGCCAGGGTGAGGTGGCCGGTCTCCGCGATGTTCAGGGCGACCTGCATGGTCTCCAGGTCACGCATCTCGCCGATGAGCACCACGTCCGGGTCCTGCCTCAGGATGTACCGGAGCGCATCGGCGAAGCTGTCGGTGTCGGAGCCTATCTCCCGCTGGTTCACCACGCACTTGTTATGGTGATGCACGTACTCTATCGGGTCCTCGATGGTGACGATATGGGCCCTTCTGAGGCTGTTTATCCTGTTGATTATGGAGGCCAGGGAGGTGGTCTTGCCGCAGCCGGTGGGGCCGGTGACCAGGATGAGCCCCTGCCTCTTGTCCGCCAGGGTTCTGACAACCGGGGGCAGCCCCAGTTCCTCGAAGTCGAGTATCTCGTAGGGGATGACACGGATGGCCGCCGCCACCGCGCCCCGCTGGAGGAATACGTTGGCCCTGAACCTGGAGAGGCCCTTGAAGCCGAAGGCGAAGTCCAGCTCCCGGTCGAGTTCGAAGCGCTTCTTCTGTTCGTCCTTGAGGAGGCTGTAAATGATGCTCTGGGTTTCCTTGGGGGTGAGGGGATCGTACTCCATCCTCACCAGTTCACCGTCTATGCGCATGGTCGGAGGCGCCCCCACGGTGATGTGGAGGTCGGTTGCCCGGCGCTCCATCATCTCCTTCAGGAGGGCTCTGACGGTGAGGCCGTGGGCGCCCTCGGCGGCCATCAGGAAGAAACCGCCCGTATCTGGGACTCGAGGCTGTAATTCATTGCTGCCACCTTCACTTCCTCATCATCGTCCGCGGTGACCCTGGTAACTTCCTCGAGGGTGGTGATACCGTTCTTGAGCTTCTCCACCGCGTCCATCCTGAGGGTCCTCATGCCGTTCTGAACCGCGAGCAACCTGAGCCTGCCGGCGGTCTCCCGGTCTATGACCGCCTGTTTCATCTCCTTGTCAAGGGTGAGGACCTCGTAAAGACCTATCCTCCCCTTGTAACCCGTACCGTTGCACCGACCGCACCCTTTTCCCCGGTACGTCCTGGCCCCCGCCATCACCACGGGGTCTATTCCGGCGCCAATATAATCAGACTCCTGAAAAGTGAAAGGCTCTCTGCAGTAATTGCATATCTTCTTTACGAGCCTCTGGGCCATGATGGTCCGCACGGCGCTGGCCACCAGAAAAGGCTTTATACCGATGTCCACCAGCCTGTTGATGGTGCCGGGGGCATCGTTGGTGTGGATGGTGGAAAAAACCAGATGCCCGGTGAGGGCGGCCTTCATGGCTATCGAGGCGGTCTCCAGGTCACGGATCTCGCCGACCATGATGATGTTGGGGTCCTGCCGGAGGAGGCTCCTCAGGGCGGCGGCGAAGGTGTAGCCCATGGCGTGGTCTATCTGGGTCTGCACGATTCCGTCAATGTGGTACTCCACCGGGTCTTCCGCGGTGTGGATGTTCACCCCCGGCACATTGAGGCTGCTGAGGGCCGAGTAGAGGGTGGTGGTCTTGCCGCTTCCCGTGGGGCCGGTCACCAGGACGATGCCGAAGGGGGCGTTCACCCCCGCCATGAAGCTCTTCAGGGCGTCCTCCGGGAAGCCGAGCTGCCTGAGGTCGAACTCCAGGTTCCCCCGGTCCAGGATCCGGAGCACTATCTTCTCCCCGTTCACGGTGGGAACCGCGCTCACCCGGAAGTCAATTATCCGGTTGTCAACCTTGGCCTTTATCCTGCCGTCCTGGGCCTTTCTCCTCTCGGCGATGTTCATGCTCGACATTATCTTCAGCCTGGAAAGAATCGAGGGCTGAACCGCCTTGGACAGCTTTGTCACCTCATGGCAGGTACCGTCCTTGCGGTAGCGTATCCTGAGAAACTTCTCGTAGGGCTCGATGTGGATGTCGCTGCACTCGGACTTCACCGCATTGGCTATCATCTTGTCCACAAACCTGACTATGGGCTCTTCCTTGTCGGTGATGAGGCTGTCGTCGGTGACGTCGTCCTCGTCCACCCCCGGGTCCAGGGTGGCGACCTCCACCACCCCGTCACGGTGCTCGTCGTAATCGTTGAGGGTTGACTCCACGGTCACCAGGGAGTCCCTGCGGCCGTACACCTCGTCCAGGGCCCTGCGCACCGCCGAGGGCGACGAGGCGTACACCACTATCTCGCAACCGGTGGCGAACTTCAGTTCGTCCACCGCGTACATGTTCACGGGCTGGGCCATGGCCACCGACACGGTGTTCCCGTCACGCTCCAGGGGCACCGCCAGGTGCTCCCGGGCCGTGTCCTCGGGGATTATCCCGGCCGCATCGTCCGGAAGGACGGTCTCGTTGAGGTAAACCGGCTCCACGCTGTAGATGTCCGCCAGAAATTCGGTGATGAGTTCCTCGGTGACCTGCCCCCGAAGCACCAGCGCTTCCGCCAGCTCCACCTCCCCGGGCCCCCACTCCGCGGCGATGTTCTCTATCTCCTCCCGGGTGGCGAGCCCCGCCTGAACCAGCATCATGGCAAGCCTTGTCTGCATTTTTTCCCTTGAAAGCTCCTAAAAGCTGGCCACGGTTTCCCTCACCACCTCCTGGAAGGTGGTGACGCCCCGTTCGAGCTTCCTCAGGGCCGCCTCCCTGAGGTTTATCATCCCCTTGTCCAGGGCGGCCTTCTCCAGTTCTATGCTGTTGGCGTCGTTCTCGATCAAGGCGCGCATATCCTCGTCAACGGCCATCACCTCGTATATGCCCACCCGCCCCTTGTAGCCGGTGTTGTTGCAGTGGGAGCAGCCCGTTCCCTCGTAGAAAACCGCATCCTTGAACCGGTCCGGGCTGATGCCCGCATCCTCCAGGGCCTCGCTGGAGATCGCCACCTGGGTCTTGCACTTGTCGCATACCCTGCGGATCAGCCGCTGGCTGCACACCGCGATGAGGGAGGTACTGAGCATGTAGGGCTCGGTGCCCATGTCCACCAGACGGTTTATGGTGCTGGGAGCGTCGTTGGTATGCACCGTGGAAAGCACGAGGTGCCCGGTGAGGGCGGCCCGGACGGCTATCTCGCTGGTCTCCTTGTCACGGATCTCACCCACCATGATGATGTCCGGGTCCTGCCGGAGGTAGGCCCTCAGGGCCATGGCGAAGTTGAGCCCCACGTCCTCGTTCATCTGAACCTGGTTGATGCCCTTCAGGTTGAACTCCACCGGGTTCTCAGCGGTCATGATGTTCACGCCGATGTCGTTCAGCTCCGATATGGCGCTGTAGAGGGTGGTGGTCTTGCCGCTTCCCGAGGGGCCGGTCACCAGGACTATTCCGTAGGGGCGCTTGATGGCCTTCCGGAAGAGCTTGAGGGCTTCGTCCTCGAAGCCCAGGGTCTCCAGGTCCAGGGAGACCTGGGTGCGGTCCAGAAGCCTCAGCTCCACCTTCTCCCCGAAGAGGGTGGGCAGCGTGGACACCCGCATGTCAACGAACCTGTCGCCCACCCGGATCTTGGTTCGACCGTCCTGGGGAAGGTGGCGCTCGGCGATGTTCATCCCCCCGAGGATCTTGAGGCGGCTCACCATCGCAAGCCGGTACTTCCGGCTGGGCCGCATTATCTCGTGCAGGACCCCGTCTATCCGGTAGCGGATCCGCACGTACTTCTCGAAGGGCTCGAAATGGATGTCGCTGGCGCCCCGCTTCACCGCATCCGCCACCACCCGGTTCACCAGCCTCACCACCGGCGAATCGCTGGTGCTGACAGCCAGGTCCTCATCCATCTCCTCTTCATCGTCGGGGTCATCCTCGATGAGGGAGAAGAACGCTTCATCCCCCACCAGCAGCTTTTCATCCGGCCCATCGAGCATGGGCTCGACGCCCTGCGCCTTCTTCGGTTTTTTATCGCGGACCGGGACTATGGCGCCCTCCTGCCGGTAAATCCGGTCAAGAGCCCGCTGTATCATGCTGGAGGCGCAGATATGGGGTTCTATCTCCATGCCCACTGAAAACCGGAGGTCGTCAATGGAGAAGAGGTTGTGGGGGTCGGCCATGGCCACCACCAGGGTCTTCCCGTTCCGTTCCACCGGAATCGCCTCGTACCGGATCGCCAGCTTCGCGGGAATGAGCTGCAAAACCTCCGGAGCGATTTTCATCTTATCAATGTTGATGGCCTCGATGCGGCTCTGCCGGCCGAGGTAATCGTTCAGGTCCTCCTCGGAGATGAGTTTCATCCGCACAAGGTTGTAGCCCAGTCTGCCGCCCTGTTCCCTCTGGGCGGTCAGGGCGCTCTCGAGCTGCTCCCGGGTGATCACGCCGGCCTTTACCAGCATCTGGCCCAGTTTCATTGATCAACACCCTTCTCTCAGGTCGGCGATGGCGCCGCAGCGTCGTTCGGAACGAGAAACGTGCCGGGTTATTCTGCTACAATTACGGGGCAAGTCAATGCCCGGAAAGCGCGGAAACTGGATTTCCGTCGTCAGAAGTTGATCATCACCCAGAGGTTCAGCCCCACATCGGTCTGGTCGTACTGGGAGTTGACCTTGTCTTTCTTCCAGCCGTAAATAATTGTCAGCCCGGCCTGTACGGTGCCGAAGTCGTAGTTGGCGTAGGGCTCGATGCGCCATTCGCTCCGGTCGGTTTGCAGTATGTCGTCCCCGACGTCCCTGATGATTTCGCTCCTGTTGACGCTCCTGGTGACCTTGATGCCGGTGGTGAGTTCACTCTGGAAACGCACCCTTATCCGGTTGAGAAGCGGCAGGGGGATGGAGATGCCCTCCGGGGCCCTGAAGGCGTAGGACACCCCTAACTGCGACGAACGGCCCGTGCCCTTGGTGACGGCGCTGGTCCCGGTGAAATTGCGGTTTTCGGTAAAGGTCAGGTTGTCGGAGACGTTTATCTGAACCTTGTTTTTCAGGCCGGCGTTCACCGAGATCAGGGGCGCGAACCTTCGGGAGACGGTCTCGCTCAAGGGTGTTTCCTCGCCGCCCTCCACCCGGGAGGCCTCCACCGTCTCCACCCTGTAGCCGGAGCTGAGGGTGCCGGTGCGAAGGAACCCCAGGGGGCCGAGCCGTTCGAGGCCGCTCCAGGAGAGGGTCAGGGAGGGCCACGTGACGGTCTCCTGCCGGTTCCAGTAGCCGCTGTAGTAGCTCCTGCTCACGGAATTGCCGTACTCGGCCCGCAGGGAAAGGGTGGAGACGGGCCGCACACCGCCGCCTATCTGGAGGTTCTCCCCCTCGGTGCGGTTATAGGGGGTTATGCTGTCCACCATGTCATCCAGGCCGAACCGGTACCTCCAGCCCGGAAGGTGTTCCATGGACTTGTAGCTGGTGGACCTGGTCACGGTATAGGCAAGGGTGGGATCGTTGATGTTGTTGGCCCACTTCTCCATCTGCATCAATACCCATCTCGGGCTGCCCGGGGTGGCCTCCTCGTCCCGGCGTTCGTCGCGAAGCCTGGAAAACCGGCGCATGGCATGGGCCATGCCCAGACGAAGGTTGTACCGCAGGCTCGTGGAAAGCCCCACGTCGGGAAGGCCCAGGGTGTCCGCCCCGGGGGTGTGGGGGCTGAGCCGGAGCATTGAATAGTTGGAGTCGAAGCTGACCCGGGGTATGAGGTAGCTCCAGAGGTTCATCTCCTGGGCCGCCGAAAGGCTCTGGTTCCTTGAGGTCTCCCGCCCGACGTTGAGAGAGAGGCCGTCCGGGTTCCAGGGGTGGTAAAGGTCCCTGCCCACCAGCAGCGAATAGGAGAGGGTGTTCCCCTTCCAGAAGTTGAAGCCCACGGAACCGTCCGTGGTCAGCTCCCGCTGGGTGTCGTGCCGGGTCTGCACCGTGTCTTCCCCGGATACGTCCCACCTCACGTCCCTCCCCCTCTGGAAGTTCACACCGAACTTGAACCGTGTGGGCCTCAGTCTGAAATCCTCCAGTATCGGAAGCCTGAACAGCCGCATTCTCCCCAGGTTCAGGCTGTAGTCCACGGTGAAACGCTCGTTCTCCACGGAGTCGCTCGCCGAGGGGGAAAAGCCCCGCTTCTCCCCCATGGTGTGCCGCAGGGTCCAGGGGTCGAGGAAGTAGCGGCCCGTAAGCCCCTCGGAGCGTATGCTCCTGCGCCACTGCACCGATGTATTCCACGCACTTTCATCGCTGCGCTGGAACCACGAATCCTCCCCCGTCACCCTCACGTCGCTGTTAGGGCGAAAACTCGGCTCGCCCAGAGTGCGGTTCCAGGCGTAGGTGGCCGGCATGGCCCAGCCCCAGGTGGGCGGGGTGAACCGGTCCAGGTTCAGGGTGGCTCCGGCGGAGTACTTGGTGGTGGTGGTGCCGGTGCCGGTGCTTACCCCCAGGCTGTGGAACTCCGCGTCAACCATACGGTAGTCGCCGTTGATCGAGAGCAGGTCCGCGAAGTTGACCGCCGCGGTGAGCCGGTGGGCGTACCCCCGGTTCCGGTAGGGGTCCCTCAGGGTGATGTCGTTTATCCAGACCTCGGCGGTCAGCGGAACACCCAGGTCGTTACGAACCCCCAGGGCCAGGGTGAGCACGTTGGCGAAGCTGGGGGTTCCCATGACCGCCAGGTTGCCCGATCTCATGTACTCCATGCCCTGCATGTCCTTCAGCAGCTTCAGGGAGACCATGTCCTGCAACGGCACATCTATCACCTGCCAGCCCCGCTGCAGGGGCACAGTGAGTTCGTAGTAGTTGACGCTGTCCCGGCCCATCTGGAAAAAGGCCTCCCCCTGATCGCCGTCGCCGTGGACCAGTATCCTGAAGCTCTGATAGGAGGTGTAGTCCGCCCCCGTGTAGAAGTCCTGCCGGGCGATCCCCTGATGGCCTGCCAGCAGGTTCACGCAGTTCAGGCTCAAGGACTGCTCCAGCTTTACGTTCCCGTAGTCGTCCTTGCCCGGGTCAACCCCCGGGGGCGGGTCGGCTATGTACTCCTGGTTCTCCCGGTTGTTCACCACGGAGACGGTGAACTGCTCCCCGGGCTGCACCGGGGGAACAATGGAGTCACACATCTGTATCTCCCTGCGTTCCCAGCGGTTACCAACCATTCCCAGATCGTGGATTTCCAGGGTGTCCGGCTGGGTGAAGCCCTGCACCCAGAGCCGGGCGTACACCACCTTGCTCCAGGTGGGCTCTCCGGTGACGATGTCCGGCACCGTGACCAGCACCGAGTCGTTCAGGGGAACACTCACCAGCATCCAGCCGTACTCGTTGGGGCCGTGGACGATGTACTCCGGGTCGTCCAGGGGTATTCTTACCCTGAAGAAGGTGTTGGCGACATCCAGAACGCCGTTGCGGTTCAGGTCCTCGGTGTCCAGCCGCGTGTTCCCTTCCGTTCCGTTTATCTTGTTGAACCGCATGGAAAGGGGCAGGCTGTCGGAATAGACGTAGTCGTCCTGATTCGGGTCACGGTTGTCCGGGCCGTAACCGGGCTCCTGGGAACTGAACAGCCGGTCGTAGCCCGTGTCTTCACCGGTGGCCAGTATCCCGTCTCCATTGCTGTCCTCGGTGTCCAGAACGCCGTTGGCCCTCCTTATGAACTGGTCGCCGACCCTCTCGACCCAGTAGGAGTCCTCGTCCATCCGCTCCCCCAGGTCCAGGTAGAGGGAGGCCTGCCGGGCCGATCCGGTGGCCCTGACGTAAAGTGACACGTGGGTTCTGCCCGAGAGGTCCACGCCGTAGCGGTCCACGCAGCGCATCACCCCTCCCCAGGACTCCGTAAGGCCGGCCTCGGGCTCGAAGTAGAACTGCATCGGCGCCACGTCTTCCGAGGCGTTGGTGCCGGTCAGGCCCGGCACTATGTCTCCCTGCCTCCACCGCCGGGCCCAGTTCCACCAGCGGACGTTCCCGGCCAGGGCCTCGCCGCCCTCGACGGGCAGGGAGGAGAAGGACCATCCGAGCCTGGTCTGACCCAGGGGATAGACGGACTGGCTTCCCTCCATGTCGTCTATGTACGCCACGGAACTCCCCCCGGGAAGGCTCATGGCCACCTCACCGGAGAACTGGACCATGCTCTCCGCCTCGGTGCGCACCAGGGGCAGGGCGTTCACCATGTCGGTGAGAAACTCGGGTCTGGCCTCCAGCCGGGCGTCCAGGTCCATCACCGCGATGCTGTAGCCCTCTTCTCCGGGGGAGGGCCGATCCTCCGGGGTGGAGGCGTTTTCGTACATCATCGTGGCCCCGACCCAGGACAGCCTTCCCAACTGGTACTTCATCCTTGCTCCGAACAGGGTCTTGGACATCCGGGCGAAGAACGGAAGGTACTCGAAGGTCACACGGAGGGTGTTGGCCGGGTCCAGGGCCTGCTCGGCCCTCTCCCCCATCAGGGTCAGCAGCCCTATCTCGTAGATTATGGAGTAGTCCTGGTCCCTGACCAGGTTGTAAACCTGACCCGCCACGGTAAGGGTCACCCTCTCGCTCCCCGGCACTATGCCCATGCGCCCCAGGGAGTAAGTGGTGCTTGCCGCCCGAAAGTTCACCCTGAGGAAGTACTTGCTCATGTTGGTGGGGGGGCTCTTCTCGTTGTAAACCGCCGGGTTCCGAACCTCCAGCACATCGCTGGTGAAGGGCCTGTTGTCGGGAAAGACTATGAAGCCGTTGTCCCAGTCCATGGTGGCCGTCTCGTCCACCATGGAGCCGTCGCCGTTGGAGTCCAGCCCCAGCAGGACCAGGAAGGGCACTCCGTTCTGGCTGGACACCGGCTCCTGGCCCGGCGTGTCCAGGAAGATGTCACAACTGAAGCTCTCCCTTACTATGTTGTTGGCCCCAAGGTAGTAGCGGTTCCTGAGCATGTACTGCCAGGTGGGGTCGTTCACCGTGGGGTTGGAGTTCTTTATCAGCAGGAGGTTTTCGTAGGGGCCTCCCTGGGGAACCAGGCCCGTGGTGTCGCCGGAGGCGGTGACGAACCATACCGCCACCATGTTGTTGCTGCTCACCGGGGTGATGAAACGGATGGTCGTCGAGTCCTCGAGTACGTAGTCCAGGTCCGGCCCCTCCCGGAGTTCGTCCCACGAGCCGGGGCCTTCCAGGTAACCGCCGCCGGGGAGGGGGACCCGCCAGGTTCCGGGTATCGAAAGGGGGTTCTCTATGCCGTCGTCCATGAAGACCCTTATGTC
>JAKPTG010000012.1 GCA_029571005.1 Candidatus Fermentibacterota bacterium | reverse complement strand
GCGATTCTCCTTGCGGCCGCGGTGCTGGTGTTTTTCCTTGGCTCCTTCGCGAACGCCGGCATCTCCGGGGTGTCCATGCCGGTGTCCTTCATCGCCACCTTCGCCGCCATGCGGTTGTTCGGGGTGAATCTGAACATCATGTCCCTGGCGGGGCTCAGCGTATCCATTGGCATGATCGTGGACAACTCGGTGGTGGTACTGGAGAACATCCACAGGCTTCGGGTGCTGGGGGCCGGGGTGCGTGAGAGCGCTGAAAAGGGGGCTTCCCAGGTCGGAACCGCAGTGACCGCTTCGACCATTACCACCGTGGCCGCCTTCATTCCCATGCTTTTCGTGAAGGGGATGACGGGGCAGATATTCCGGGATCTCAGCATCACCATTTCCTCCGCCATTCTGATAAGCCTGTTCGTGAGCCTGACCCTCATACCTCTCCTTGCCACCCTTCCCCGGAGCGTGGTGCGGAAACACCGGCCGGGGTCCGTCCTTGGATGGATGGTGGGAGTCACGGACCGTCTGGAGCACTGTTACGCCCGTATCCTGTCCCGGTGCCTGGCCAGGAGGAAACTGGTCGCCGGGCTGCTTGCGGCGGCGGTGGTGGTTTCGGCGGGTCTGATGTACCTGATCCCCATCGCGTTTCTGCCGGAGCTGGGGGAGGGGGTGATCGAGGTGAAGGCATCGCTTCCCCGGGGAACCGGGCTTGCCTTCGCCGACAGCGTGGCCCGGGCCCTGGCGGATTCCCTGAGCGCGGTGGCTCTTCCCGGCGATCTGGAACACTGCTGGGTCCAGACCGGCAGGAGCGATGGAATCGGGGCCGTGCTGTTCGGAGCGGACGCATCCTGCCGGCTCAACATCAGCCTTTATTTCCGAAGGGATACCCGGCTGCCCGGGTCGGCGGCCGGGTACGAAGGCATGGTCCGGGAGGTGCTGGAGGGCTTTCCCGGCCTGGAGTTCACCGTGCAAACACTCCTTCCCATAGGAAACGAATTCCCGGTGACCATTGCGGTGTACGGAACCGAACTGGCGCAGTTGCGCGATGCCGGAGAAACCCTGAAGAAGGCCATTGCAACGATTCCCGGAACGGTTGACCACAGATCGTCTCTGGACGAATGGGTGCCGAAGGTGGATTTCGTGCCCAATCCCGAAGCCATGTCGGCGCGAGGGGTGTCCCCTGCGGAGGTGTCCGCCGAGATCACCCTGGGGCTGATGGGCGTTGATGCAACCACCCTGTACGGGGAGGGGAGCGAGACACCGGTCAACCTCCGGTACCCCGAACGCTTCAGGTCCACCCCGGAAGCCCTGGCCGCCCTTCCCGTGATGGGGGCGCCCCTGGATTCCTGGGGAACCCTCCAGCGCACCCTGGTTCCAAGGACCGTCAACCACCGGAACGGCGTCAGGTGCGTACTGGTGTCGTGCGGAATCGCCGGAAGGCCGCTGGGTTCCATGGAATCGGACATCGAAGCGGTGATGGATACCCTGGACCTCTCCGGGGCGCGATGGGAGCTTCTGGGCGACATTCCCGACCGCAAGGAAGCCTTCGGGGCGATGCAGCTCGCCATCGTGGTGGCGGTGCTGCTGGTTTACATGGTGATGGCGGCCCAGTTCGAGTCGCTTCTGGAACCGTTCATACTCATCTTCGAGATTCCCATGGCCATGGTGGGGGTGGTGCTGGTTCATCTGGTTCTGGGGATGACCATGGGGCTCACTTCCCTGGTGGGGATTCTGATGCTTGCGGGGATAGTGGTGAACAACGGGATAGTCCTGGTGGATTTCGCGAATACCTACCGGAAAGAGCGGGGAGGCAGCGCCTCGGACGCCGTGATGGCCGCCGGAAGAACCCGGATGAGGCCCATCCTCATGACCGCGGCCACGACCATTCTGGCCCTTGTGCCCCTGTCCCTGGGCGGTTCTCCCAGTGCCGACGCCTGGGCTCCCATGGCAAGAACGGTCGCCGCAGGCATGCTTCTGGCCACCCCCCTGACCCTCCTGGCCCTGCCGGTGCTGTACGTTCTGTCGGACGCCGTCAGAACCGGACGGAGGCGTAGGAGATGAAACGGGCGTCAGCGGCGGTCCTGGCGGTTTTATGCGGATGTTCCGGAAACGGTGCTCCCCCGGCGGCCCGGGTCGGGGTGGAGACTCTGACCCTGGAGCCCGGCGGCATTTCCAGAAACCTGGAGTTGCGGGGCGTCCTCGAAACCGAACACCTGGCGGTACTCTACTCCCCGGGGGGAGTGGTCACCGGAGTGAGGGCGTATCCGGGAGACTCGGTGTCCGCGGGTGAACCCCTGGTGCTCCTGAGCGGGGACGATGCCCTGACGAGGGAGCTGCGGGCGGCGGGAGAGTTGCGCAGACGGGAGGGTACCGAGGCCGGGAGGGCCGCCGCCGAGCTGGCCCGGGCCCGGGAGCTGTACGGGGCGGGAGCCCTGAGTGAGATGCAGATGCTTGGCGCCGAGGCGGCGGCCAGGGCCGCGGAGGCCTCCCGTCTCGCTGCGGAAGCCGCATGGAGCGCCGCCCGTGCGGCGGAGGAGACCGGCACCCTAAGGGCCCCCTTTGACGGTGTGGTGGTTGGCATGGCCCTGGAACCGGGGGTGTTCGTCCGCCCCGGTGAACCCCTGGTGTCCCTGGCCGGCGGCGCCCCATCGGTCAGGCTTCTGGCGCCTGAATCCTTCCTGACCCTGGTGCGGCCGGGAGCGGAGGCGGTGTTCATTCCCGACAGGGACGGCTTCCCCCGGATTCCGGGAATAGTGGAGGCGGCGGCGGAGGCGGTGGATCCGGTTACCGGACTGGTGGCCATGCGTATCGGCTTCCCCGGCGTTGACGGCGGGGATTGCCCCCCCGCCGGGTCCACCGGCACAGTAAGGATAACCCTCATGAGGTCCGACTCGGCGGTGGTGATCCCGGTCGGGGCCTTGTCCATGGAAGGCGGAAGGCTGAGGGTCCCCGTGCTGGATGACGGACGGGTGCGGTTCAGGGACGTGACCATCGCCATCGCCGCCGGCGATTCGGTGGAGGTCACCGGGGGGCTTTCCTTCGGAGACAGGGTGATCATCGGCTCCCCGGTCCTTCTGCGAGAGGGGATGGAAGCTGTCGGGAGTACACCCTGAGGGTGTATATTCACCAATTGTCACACAATGGCCGGCAACCCCGGATGCGCGCTCTCCCGGAAACTCTTTTCCCCTCTCCGGGGTATCCGGGGGCGGGAACCCGACGGGAGATCGTGTACGGGGCGCCGGACGGTCTCGAGAAATCGGAGAGACGGGCCGGAATGGCGCTCGCGGAGAACACTGCGAGCCCGGCGACCATGAACCGCCCGGCGCTTTCCCTTCAGGGCAGAGGTTTGCGGGAGGAGGCTTTGGGGGTGTACGAGACCATGCTTTCCATGGTGTCGGATTCGGCGGCCATGGCGCCGTCGTTGTCATGGATGGGGGGGACAGGGTGAGCGGCGGGAGAGTGACCGTCGTCGGAAGGGTGCTGGGGCCGATTTCCACCAATTGCTGGATCATAACCTGCGTCGAGACCGGTTCCGTGCTGGTGGTGGACCCCGGGGGGCCGCCGGGGGCGCTGGCGGAATTGCTGCCGGGGCCGGATTCACGGTCGGAAGCGGCGGTGGTGAACACCCACGGTCATTTCGACCACGTCTGGGGCAACCTGGAGCTGGAACTTCCGACGATGATCCACAGGCTGGACGCCGGAATGATGGCCTCGGCCCGGGAGGCCGGAGGCTGCTGGGGGTACGAGGTTCCGCAGCCCCCGCCCCCCTCGGCGTTCCTGGAGGACGGAGACCCGCTGAGGCTGGGGGGCATGGAGTTCCGGGTGATCCACACCCCCGGGCACACTCCGGGAAGCGTATGCCTGCTCGGCCACGGGCTGCTGATCACGGGGGACACCCTTTTCCGCGGCTCCGTGGGCAGGACGGACCTCCCGGGGGGCGACGGCGGGCGGCTGATGCTCTCGTTGCGCCGGTTCATGACCCTGGACGACGATCTGCGGGTTCTTCCCGGCCACGGCGAAGAAACGGTGCTGGGGTTCGAGAAGCGGACCAACCCTTTTCTGAAGGGCATTTGAGCCCGATGCGGGAATCCTCGCTGGACATGACCCGGGGCCCGATCCAGGGCAGGCTGTTGCGGCTTGCCTGGCCGGTGATGGCCGTCCACCTTCTGCAGACCCTCTACAACCTGGCGGATGCTTTCTGGCTCGGAAAGCTGGGGAGAGAGGCACTGGTAGCCCCCACGGTGTCCATGAATGTGGTGTTCGTGGCCATGGCCCTTGGCCTGGGTCTGGGGAGCGCCGGAACCACCCTGGTCTCCCAGTACCGCGGCGCCGGACGGTGGGACCTGGCGGAGAAGGCCGGAGGGCAGACCCTGCTGCTCCTTGGGACCCTCGGCCTGGTGTTGGGTTTCCTGGGATTCATCTTCACCCCGCAGCTTCTGACGGCTCTGAACACCCCCTCCGACTCGGTGGCGCAGGCGGGTATCTACATGAGATGGGTGTTTGCAGGTCTGCCCCTGACGTTTCCGTTCTTCGTGTACCAGGGAATCAGTACCGGTCTGGGCAACACCTTGGGCCCCATGAAGGTAAGCCTGGTGACGGTGCTGATGAACATCGTCCTTGACCCGCTGTTCATCTTCGGCGTCGGACCTCTGCCGGCCATGGGGGTCGCCGGGGCGGCGGCGACCACGCTGTTCTGTCACTTCACCGCCTCCCTGGTGGGGGTCCGGAGGCTCTTCAAGGGGGGCGGGGAGTTCAGCCTTTCCTGCGAAAGCCTCAGGCCTCACCGGGAGACTCTGAAAAAAATCTTCGCCATCGGCCTTCCCATCAGCTTCAGCCAGGCTGGCACCAGCCTGGGATTCACGGTCATGATGGGGATAGTGAACTCCTTCGGAAGCGCCGCCACCGCCGCCCTGGGAGTGGGCAACAGAATCATCCACCTGGCGATGGCGCCTTCCATAGGGCTTTCCCAGGCCAACGCGGCGGCGGTGGGCCAGTGTCTGGGGGCCGGTAAAACGGGGAGGGCTCAGAGGAGCACCATCAACGCCCTGCTCATGGTGGGGATCATACTGTTGCCCGTGACCGTGCCCATGTTCTTTTTCGGGGATACGATCGCCCGGATCTTTGTGAACGACGGTGCGGTGATGGACATTTCCCGGACGATGTTCCGGATAACCACTCCGTCGGTATTCGCCTTCGGTTTCGTCACCGTCCTGTTCGGCGGGTTCCAGGGATCGGGGTTCACCCTGCCGGTCATGGTGCTGAACATCGCCAGGCTGTGGGTGTTACGGCTTCCCCTGGCCTACCTCCTGTCGAAGCCGGCTTTCCTTGGCACCGACGGCCTCTGGTGGGGCATGTTCGCATCCAACGCCGTCACCGCCATCGCCGGCGGGGCATGGTTCTCCACCGGTACCTGGAAGCGCAGGTCCTCCCTGTCGGGCGGAAGCCCGGTACTTGCCGCGGGTGAAGCATCGCAATAGTTTACCCAATGGGCCGGGGGAGGGTGTTTTCGCCGCCCGAAGCCCTGTTTTCCATGCATATCGGATCCGGCGGCGGGCTCGGCGGTTTCCGTCATCCGCCGGGAAACGATTACAGGGATGCTTTTGAGGGGAGGACACCATGTCGTTCATGCTTTTTCTCCTTGCCGCCGCCCCCTGTTCCCCCGGCAGCGCCTGGTTTTCCCTGGGCGGCGAATACCTGGGGCGGGCCGAGGTAAGGATTTCGGACTACACGGAAAGCGGTATGACCGTGGAACTCACGGTTCCCGGCTTTTCCACCCTTCCCTGCCGCGGTTTCACCAGGGTCATGCTTCCGGACCTGGAGTACGACACCGACCTCGCCCCGGGGGCTCCGGAACTCCCGGTGGTCCCGGTGCTGCTGGGTCTTCCCCTGGGGACGGCCCCGGAAGTGGTCTCCGTCGAGGCGGACTGGACTTCCGTCGGAACCGTCACGGTTTATCCCGTTCAGCCCCTGGCCCTGGACGGCGCCGGTTCCACCGGCTTCACGGATCTCTCCCCCGGGCTGTCCGGGCTCCAGCCGGAAAGCCCGGCGGTGCTGGGAGAATGCGGCGTCCTTTTCGGGGTGAATACCGTCAGGCTTTTATTGCAGCCTTTCAGGTGGAATCCGGAGTCCAGGCTTCTGGAGGCCGCCTCCTCGATCAGGGTAACCATGGCTTTCACCGGATCCGCCCTGCCCCGGCCGTCGCTCAGGCCAGAGACGGCGACAATGCTGGAAAGCCTCGTTGCGAACTTCAGCCTGATGGAGCTGCCGGTGAATAGCTCTCCGGTCACCGAGGACGAAGCGGTTTACCTGGTGATCACCACGGAGGAGAATCTGCCGGAGATAACTCCCCTGCTGGAGATGGTGAACCTGCTGGGGCACCGGGTCTCCATAACGATCCTCCCGAAGGGTTCCACCCCGGCGCAGATCAGGTCCGGGATACTGGCCGGATATCTGCCCGGAGTGACCCGGTTCGCCTTGATAGCGGCCAGTCATCAGGAACTGCCTTCCTACCATTTCGGTAATTTTTACGGCGACTACTATTACCAGACCCTGGACGGGGACAACATGCCGGACATCGCTGTGGGGCGGTTGCCGGCGGGGGAGGGACACTTGGCCAACATGGTGGCCAAGTCCATGGCCTACTCGACCCACACGGGCACTCCGGGGGAGCCCTCCATCCCCGCCACCGCCATGTTGTGCGCCCACGAGGAGGAGTATCCGTACAAATACACTCAGAACAAAAACGCCATAAAGAACTGGAACTACACCCTTATGACTTCCGTTTTCGATACCTATTATCCGCCGGAGGGAGCGACCCTGGAACAGGTTCAGGAGAGGATCAACGCCGGGGTGGGAACCGTCAACTACCGGGGGCACGGTTCGGTGACCTCCTGGAGCTGGTCTCTGGGCTGGAACGCCGGAACCATCTACGCCCTGACGAACACCTTTTTCCCCCCGGTTTTCAATGTAGCCTGTGATAACGGCACCCATGACAAGCCCTACAACTGTCTGGCGGAGAGCTGGCTTTATGCGGAGGGAAGGGGGGCCAGCGGAACCTGCGGCGCCAGCGCCCCTTCCGCCACCCTCGTGAACCATCGCTTCGATCGGGTCATCTACTGGCAGCTCTACGATGTGGGGAACACCTGTGTCGCGGAGATGCACGCCGCCGCCCAGGCTGCAATAATCACCCATTTCGGGAGTTCGGGCCTGAACAACGCCCGGATGTACCATTGGTTCGGAGACCCGTCCATGGACGTGTTCAACTGCGACGAGGACGGTTCTCCGTTCCCGCTTCAGTTGTCCTTCCCCTCCTGGGTCTTCCACGGCGAGAACACCATAACCGTCACCGCCACGTCCCTGGGTGTTCCCGTGGAGGGGGCGGTGATCACGGTAACCGACGGCATAGGAAACCATCCGGACCACCCGGAAACCTTCTACACCCAGGCGGTCAGCGACGCGGCCGGCGAGGCGGTCCTCAGCTTCACCGCCCAGGGCGGTTCCGAGGTAATGGTGGGCGCCAGGCTGCACAACCTCACTCCGGCCTTCGGCACCATTCAGACCTGGCCCGAGGGTATTGAGGGGCAGGAACCCCGGAAAACCGCCGTTCATCCGGTCATCCCCAACCCGGCCATCCGGGAGGTCAGGATAGATGCGGACATAGCGGTTCCCGGGCCCTACTCCATTCTGGTGGTGGACCTTGCGGGCCGGGTGGCGGCCGTCGTGACTTCCGGCGTCATGGAAACCGGAAGCCACAGTTTCAGCTATTCCGCGGAGGGCCTGACCCCCGGGCTTTACTTCGTCGTACTGCAGGGAGGGGGGATATCGGCCTCCACCCGGATGATGGTCGTGGGCGGATGAGGAGGGCGGCGGCGCTGCTGCTCCTCCTGGCGACGGGTTGCATTCAGGAGCCCGGGCCGGCGCCCCTGCACCCTTCGTACACCGCGGGCGTGAAGCCCCTTGTCTCCACCCCCTCCCTGAACTGCACGTTCACCTCCGACGGGAGGTACGGGGTCGTCGGCGACGGGGAGCGGCTTCTTTTCCTGGAGCTGGCCCATGGGAGGGTTCACGGCTCCGTGCTTTTCTCGAGCCGGATCCTCCTGGTGAAGGAGCAGCCCGGCATGAACAGCGTGTTCGCCGTCACCGGCGACTCCCTGTTCTCGGTTACACCGGGGGCCTTCACGGTGAACGGGCGGGCTTCCATACCCGCCGAACCCACGGGCTGCGGTTTCTCGGGAGGGAGGTTCTTCCTGGCCTTTTCCGACGGCGCGATCCGGGGCTACCACCCGGTGACGCTTCAGGAGGAGGTTTCCGCCCATGTGTTTCAGGGTCCTGTGCTTCTGGCCGGGACCCCCGACCTCCTGACGGCCGGCTCGGACTGTACCATCCGGTCTTTTCAGCCCGGAGACCTGACACCGGTGGATCGGTACGACGCCGGCGGCCAGGTTCTTCACCTGGCTTCGCCGGGCGGCGGGTTCGTTTCCGCATGCATTTCCGGGGGGAACGAGGTGGTTTTGCTGGCGCTGCCGGGCCTTTCCGTCTCGTCAATGTTCACCGTCACCGGCACTCCCCTTGCCGCGGCGGTGGACCCGGCCCTGGAGTATGCCATGGCCTTCACCGACCGGGGAATCCTTGTGGCGGTGGGCTCCGGCGGCGGTATTGGCTGGAGGACGGAAGAGTTCGGGGAGCTGCTGGACATCGCCGTCTCCCCGGACGGATGGAATGCTCTGGTGCTTTCCCGTCAAGCGCTTGCGATACTGGAGAAGTAAGCCCGGGAGTTGACGTACGGCAGGGTTTTGTTATGCTACGTCATTATGGGCCGTTGCAGGTCCTGTGTCCTAACGTAAGGAACCTTGAGCAAGGTAAGAAAAGAAAGGAAGCAAAATGAGATTTCTCATCCCTGTACTTGCATTTGCGGTGCTCGTCTTCGCCTCTTCCGAGATCAGCGGCACGAGCTCCGGGTCGGGCTTCGTTTTCCCCGAGACCGACGACGTCATTGACACCTACGCTTACGACCCCGACACGGTTTGCAGCACCATTCCCGCCAGTTTCAACGACTACAGGGTGGTAGACGACTTCCTGCACGACCAGCCAGTCTCCATCGGATCCTTCACTTACTGGGGCGTCTCCACCGCCAGTGCCCCCTCCGAGCTTGAACTCATGTACTTCGAAGACAATGCCGGCGTGCCCGGCGACGAGGTCTTCCAGACCAGCTATTCGGTATCTTCCCAGGCTACGGGCTACACCTACGGCATGTACTCCGTTTACGTCGCCGTCATGACGCTGCCGACCAGCCTGTTTATCCCCGCCAACACCACCGCCTGGCTCGGCTTCCACCGTGTCGGCGACAACTGGTATACGGCGCTCGGTCCCGCGGTCGTCGGCAGTGAGGCTTACAGAACCCAGGGAGCCGGATACAACTGGGTGCCCGTGAGTTCGAACCCTGACATCGGGGCCGCCGACCTCTTCAAGATCATCGAGGGAACCGTTTCCCTCGAGCGTTCCACCTGGGCCGGCATCAAGCACCTGTTCTAATCGAGCGGTATTTCTTTCGAAGGGGGAAGATCGTCTCTTCCCCCTTCTTTTTTGGGAAGGAGTGCGGGTTTTGCGGAAAGCTGTCCTGACCTGGCTCTTCACGGCACTCGCCGTATCGTGCTCGCCCGGCCCGGAGGACTGGCTCGCCCGTTCCGACTGCGGCGCCGTTACCCTGGCGGAGGCTTCCGCCGCATGGTCGCAGCTCGACGAGGCCGGGCGCGACTACTTCCTCCGGTCCGGATCTCCCGGCGAAGAGTTCGTTTCCGGCATCGCCATGCTCGACATATTGAAGGCGGCGGCGGTGCGGAACGGCTACACTGCGGACCCGGCGGTGGTCTCCTTCAGGAACTCCTGGCTCAGGACCGAGTCATTCATCGCCTGGTCGGCGCTGAAGCATGATGAGCTTGTATCGGGGTTCACCGGCGAAGAACTCCGCTTTCTTGCGGAACACTCCGCCGACACCGTCCGGCTGACCCTTTTTTCTCCGGGGCGCAGGGAACTCGATATGGGTTTTCTCAGGCTGTCGGAGATCCCCCCGGAGCCGGCCCGGGCGCTCCTGGAGATTCCGGTGGGTTCCTCAATACCCTTCAGGGACGGCTCGCTAAGGCTGAACAGCATTCTCAGGGGAGAGCCGTCGCCGTTTCCGCCCGACAGCGTCCTTCTGTGGAGTTGCGCCCAGGGCAGGCTGCGGTTCATGAACCTTGCCGATGATTACCTGGCCCGCGAGGAGTACGGGATAAGCATAGACACCCTGGCGGTCCATCGGGTCTCCCGATACTTCGCCGGCTCCATCCAGGCCCTTCCCGGGGACACCGTGCTCAGTTCATCCCTTCTGACGGTCACGGCGGAGGATCTGGCGAGGGAGCTGGAGTTCTTCCAGACCAGGCTCCCGGTGAACCCGGGGGAACCGATGTGGGCGATGATGACCGTGGACAACCTGATAATACAGACCCTGCGCATGAACCAGTTGGCCGTGCTGTGTCCGGCGCTCATGGACTCCCTGGAGGCCGGGGCCGACGATTTCGCCCTGGAGACGGCCGTGTCTGCAATGTACGCCGATTCGGTGACGGCGATGCTTTCGCTGGACGAGGAAGCGGTGCTCGACGAGTACCGGCTTCTTGAAGAGCCCGTGGTAATACCGGAGAAGAGGGTCCTTCTTGCCCTGCACATCCCCGAGGATTCGGCTGCGCTGTTTTTCGCCGCCCTGGAGGACGGCGGCGCGGAAGAAATCGCCCGGAGCCTTGAGGGCCTTCCCTTTCTCTTCCGCGAAGGCCCGGTATCCAGGGTGACCCCGCCGCTGGCTTTCCAGCAACTCCCCTACGGCCACAGGGAGCCGGTCTTCGATCAGGCCCCCGGCGACACTTCATGGGTCGGTCCGCTGGAGATGGAACACATGCCCGGCCTGGCGGTTTACAGGGTTCTTGAGGTTATACCGGAGCATACCGCGGAACCGTGGGAGATAATGCCGTTGTTGAGGAGGAACGCCATGGTGCGGGCCGAGGATGCAAGGGCTGAGCAATGGATGCAGGGTATGAAGGACGAATTCAACCTGCGGGTGAACCGCCGGGCCCTCGGGAAACTCCCTTCCGACCCGGGGCTGTGGGCCGCTATTCTCCCGGAACGGTGAGTCTGACCGTACCGCCCGAGCGGTGAACCGTCAGTTCGAGGCTGCCGCCGGACTGCACCATCCCCCTGAGGGACTCGGGGTGGTAAACCCTCATCCCACCGGCGTTCAGAACGATATCACCCTTTTGAAGGCCGCACCTTTCGGCCCTCGATCCGGTGCAGACATCAATGATGAGGATGCCCGAAGGAGCCTCATCGTCAACTTCGCCGCAGGTGTAGGCGATGGCCGAGACGCCGAAGGGCGTGGCCGGGGCGCCGACGCCGTCCACCAGGTTGGCGCACCAGACCAGCCAGAGCTGCGACGGGAGCATGGCGAGCCTTTCATCGCCCGAGGAATCGCTCACGGTCCCGGTCACCACTCCCCGCAGCCTTCCGGACGCGTCGTAGGCCCCGGCCCCCATCAGCCCCGGGGCCGGAGCCGTTGAGAGAAGTGCGGAGCCGTCGTTCCTGATGCAAAGGACTCGGGTCTGCTGCATGGTTATCCCGTCGGATCGGTAGCCGGCTACGAAGAAAGCTTCCCCCGCAGAGACCGTCTCGGGGCACGGAGTGTTCCACCTTCGGAACGGTTCACCCTCGAAAATCAGCATCGCCAGGCCGAGGTCGCCGAAGAACACCGTACTGTCGGGAAGAATGCGGCCCTCGTCGGTTATGGCGAAGGGTGCGGCACCGTGTACGAAGCCGTACAGGGTTACGAGGTGTGAAGCGGAGACGGGCGCGCCGTTGCACACCTCCACCCGTCCGTCGGAATCCAGCCTGCCCAGGGGCGTCACCACCGGCGAAGCGCTTGGAAACATGGTCACGGAAAGTATTCCCGCCAGGGCAAGGGTGAGGAGAGGCATCTGCATCCTAAAATGTGGTGAGGGTTACCGGTCTCGTGTAAGCCGATGGCGGAATGGGGGTGAAACCGTCCCGGAGCTGATCCTCCGCGAGGCCGGGTGGCGGTGTCGGCATGAAGAGCTTGGCCGCCAGGATCAGGGTCGCGGCAAAGGGAAGTATGACCGCGGCCCGGCGCAGGAAAAGGAGCCTGGAAGAGGGGGCCGGGGACGGGGCGTCGTAGTTTCCGGTTTCCAGCCTGGCCCTTACGGCCGCTTCGAGATTCTCGGGGGGCTCCGGGTCCGGCAGGGCGGATACGGCCCCGGAAATGGCGGCGTAGGCAGCCATGGTCCGGCGGCAGGCGGCGCAGCCGTTGAGATGGAAGCGGAGCATGCTCTCCCGGTGGGCGGAGAGCCGGCGGTCGGTCAGAAGACCGATCAGTTCCACCGCGTCCCGGCACTTCATTTCCACTGCTCCCAGATGTCGCCCAGGGTCTCCCTCAGGGCCGCCCTCGCCCTGTTGATCCTGGATTTGACGGTTCCGATCCTGATTTTCAGCACCTCCGAGATCTCTTCGTAGGACAGCCCTTCCTTCTCCCGGAGAAGGAAGGGTTCCCGGTAGTGCCGGGGAAGCATCGCGATGGCGCTTTCGAGACGAAGCTGCAGGTCTCTGCTGCCTTCACGGCTGTGGGGCGAGTCCACCTCCAGGGTGGAGACCACCGCGTTCTCCAGGGGAACGCTGTTCCAGCGGGACCTTCTCCGCCACTCCTTCTTCGCCAGGTTGCTGGCGATGGTGAACACCCAGGTCACCAGAGGACGGCCGGGGTCGTAGTTGGCCCTGTAGCGGTACACCCGGCAGAAGGTGACCTGCAGCAGCTCCTCCGCATCGTCTTCGTTTCCCAGCATTCGCAGGAGGAGGGAGTACACCGGTTTGCTGAACCTCTGCATTATCTCGCCGAAGGCGTCATCGTCGCCACGGCAGAGGGCCACCATCAGTTCAGAATCCGTCCTGGAATCCCGCCGCCTTTTCATCAGCCCCGGGAGAGGCACTCCCATTCAGACGACCTCCGAAGTATGTTTTCGCAAGCCTCTACTCCGTTGCAGTCCCTTTGTTCCAGTTCCTTGACCAAAGCGCCCTCCGCAGTAAGGATACCCCCTATGAAACAGGGAAAGTCCATGTTCCTCAGGCTTGTCGCCTTAGCCGGGCCCTACCGCGGAAGGATACTGCTGGCCCTGTTTTTCTCGGTGGTCTTCGCCCTTTCCAGCGGAGCGACCCTGGGTATGATACTTCCCCTCTTCGACGATGTCCTCACCCGGCGCGATTCCCCGGGGTCGGCTCCGAACCTGGCCGAAGCCGTAGCGGACGAGGCCGGCGGCGCCTGGAGCGGGTTCGTCCGGGCCTTTTCCTCCGGCGATCCGGTGGAAGTCGCGGCCAGACTGTCCGACTTCGGGCGGGCGCTCAGAAGCGGGCTCAGGAGGGCGGACCCGGACCAGTCCCTGATAGCGGTGGTGGCGGTGGTGGCGGCCCTGATACTGCTCAAGAACACGGCGGCTTTCCTCCAGGCGTTCCACCTGACCATGGTGGAGGAGGGGATGCTCGAGGAACTGCGCCGCAGGATCTACAGGCACATCCTTGACCTTCATCTTGGCTTCTTCACCGGAAGCAGGGCCGGCGAGCTGATCACCCTTCTCACCGCGGACGTGATGCGGATAAAGGGCGCGGTGACCCAGTCCCTGGTGAACGTCATCAAGGAAGCCGTGTTGCTGGTGGTGTTCCTGGGCCTGGCCCTGCTGGCTTCGTGGCGGCTCACCATGGTGGCCCTGCTGGTGTTTCCTCCGGGGATGATCCTGGTTAATTCGCTGGCCCGGAGGCTGAGGAAGAGCACCCACAGGTCCCAGGAGAGGATGGCGGATTTCGCCAGCGTACTGCAGGAATCCTTCCTGGGCATCAGGGTGGTGAAGGCCTTCGGTATGGAGGAATACGAACTCCGGCGTTTCACCGAGGCCTCCAGGGATCACCGTCGCCACGAGGTGCGGCTCAGGCGGGTGAAGGCCCTCTCAGGCCCGCTGACCGAGCTTCTGGGTGCCCTGATCAGTGCCACGGTGCTCTGGTACGGGGGCAGGGAGGTCATCCACGGGGGCGGCATGAGTGCCGGAAGGTTCCTCGTGTTCCTGGCGGCCGCCCTGAGCATGATGGATCCGGTGAAAGCCCTGAGCAAGGCCTGGGCGGGGATACAGGAAGGCCTCGCTTCCGCGGACAGGCTTTTCCGGCTCCTTGACACCCGCCCTGCGATCACCGAGCCGTCGGACCCGGTGAGGCTCGAGTCCTTCGAGGACTGCATCCGGTTCGAGCACGTGTCGTTTTCGTACCTCCCGGGCCGGGAAGTGCTCAGGGACGTGGAACTCACGGTCGGGAAGGGCGAGATGGTGGCCCTGGTGGGCCCCAGCGGCGGCGGGAAGAGCACGCTGGCGGACATGATACCCCGTTTTCACGATCCGACCTCCGGCAGGGTGACCATAGACGGCGTGGACCTGCGCACCGTGGAAATCGGAAGCCTTCGCAGACTCCTGGGTATAGTCACCCAGGACACGATTCTCTTCAACGACACGGTCAGGAACAACATCGCCTACGGAAGCCCCGACGTCCCCCTGGCCGACGTCGTGGCGGCGGCGGCCACGGCCAACGCCCTGGAGTTCATAGAAAAGCTTCCGGAAGGGTTCGACACGGTGATAGGCGAGCGGGGTACAACCCTCTCCGGAGGGCAGAAACAGAGGCTGGCCATAGCCCGGGCCGTCCTGAGGAATCCGCCGATACTGATCTTCGACGAGGCCACCTCCAGCCTGGACAGCAGAAGTGAAAAACTGGTTCAGAAGGCGGTGGAGGGGCTTGTGGCCGGCAGAACCTCCATCGTCGCCGCCCACCGGCTGAGCACCATTCGGAAGGCCGACCGGGTGATATACATAGAGGACGGAAGGATACTGGAAGAGGGGACCCACGAGGCCCTTCTTGCCATGGGAGGAAGGTACCGCTCCCTTTATGAACTCCAGTTCGCCGAGGACTGACTACCTCCTGGTGAGGCTCCATTCCCTGGGGGACCTGGTGATGGCGGCTCCCGCCGCCGCCGCCGCCGCATCCCTGGGCACCGTTGCCTTTCTGACCCGAAGGGAGCTGGTTCCGGTGGTTGAGCGGTTCACCCCCGCGGTGACTCCGCTGGGGTGCGAGACCGGGCCGGTTGCGCTTCTGAAGGCGGCCGCCGGGCGCCGGGCGGGCACAGTCGCGGACCTGCAGAACAATCCGGCCACGAGGCTGGCATTTCCCGGAGCCCGAAGGTTCTCCATGAACCGCCGGCTCAGGAGGAGGATCCTTTGCCTGGGGGCCTCCGGAGGGAGTATGCCTTACCGGGCGGAGGAGTTCATGAAAGCCGCCGGCCTGGAGGGCGATCCGGTGCCGAGGCTTTTGCGCCGTGGGTTTCCCGATGAGGGCGAGTTCTCGGTGGGGCTGGTGGTCGGCGGCAGGTGGGCCATGAAGTCCCTGCCCGAGGGGGTGGCGGCGGAGTTGGCGAGGCTCTTCTGCGATCGTGACCGGGCCAGGGTGTTCCTTATCGGCGCCGCCTGCGACCGGGCCGCGGGCGAACGGGTTCGGGCCGCCTGCGGAGGACGCCGGGTGAGCAACGTTTGCGGCGAAGGCGGAACGGAGGAACTCCTGACCCGGCTTGAGACCATGGATCTGGTGGTTTCTCCGGATTCCGGGCCCGCCCACGTCGCCCGGGCCTTAGGGGTGAAAACCATGGTGGTTTTCACTTCGACGTCCCCCGAGCTGGGTTTCTGGAGGCACTCCCCCGGGGAGACCTTCATGGTGCCCGGAGTGCCGTGCAGGCCCTGCCACCGGCACGGGGGCCGCCGGTGTCCGCCGGGAACGGAGGCGTGCAGACGCAGGCTGGTGCCCGCGGAGATATACATGGAGTGCAGCGGAGGAAAGGTTTGACCGGTTCCGATACTACCCCGATGATGCGCCAGTACCTGGAGTTGAAGGGGCGGTACGCCGACTGCCTGCTGCTTTTCCGGATGGGGGATTTTTTCGAGTCGTTCTACGACGACGCCGAAAAACTTTCCAGGATACTGGGCATAGCCCTGACCGCGAGGCAGAAGAGGGAGGACGGAACGGGAATCCCATTGGCGGGTTTCCCCCACCACGCCCTGGACGGCTACCTGGCGAGGCTTGTCAAGGCCGGCTGCCGGGTGGCGGTGTGCGAACAGATGGAGGACCCGTCCAAGGCCCGCGGGCTTGTGCGGCGGGACGTCGTAGAGGTGGTCACCCCGGGAACCGTCATGGGCGGGGAGAGCCTGGAACCGGGCGCCGCGGTTCTCCTTGGGTCGGCGGCCGTCGCGGGGGACGAGGCGGGCCTGGTTTTGTGCGACCTCTCCACCGGCGAGATAAGGTGCTGTTCCATGGACAGGGACGTACTGTCCCAGGAACTTTCCAGAACCGGCCCCAGGGAACTGCTTTCGGCCCCGGGTTCCGGAATCGGGGCTCCCCCCGGCTGTGAGATGACGGAGGTCGAACCCTGGAAGTTCGACCCGGACCACGGAAGAAGGCTGGTGGAACAGCGTTTCGGCAGGGGAGCGCCGGAGGGGTTCGGCATTTCCGGGTCTCCGGCGCTGCTGGGGGCCATGGGGGCGCTTCTGGCCTACATCGAGGAAACCAAGAGGTCCGGGCTGTCCCATCTGGAGTTCTCCGGAAGTTACCGGCGTGACGACTGCCTGATCATGGACGGGGAAACCCAGCTCTCCCTGGGCATCACCCGGGGGGTTCCCGGCGAGGAAGGGGCCGTTCTGGCGGAGATCAGCGACGGCACCGTCACCCCCGGGGGGGCGAGGCTCTGGCGGGAATGGCTCTCGGCGCCGCCCCGGAGCCCGGAAACCATCTCGCTTCGCCACGGCGCGGTGCAGGAAATCATGAACCGGTCCCTGGCCCGGCCCCTCCTGGACGCCCTCAAGGGGTGCTGCGATCTGGCGAGACAGGCGGGCAGGCTGGGGACGCAGCGGTCCGGCCCCCGGGACCTCCGGGCGGTCTGGAGAACCGCCGAAATTCTTCCGGAATTGGCCGGCCTGGTCCGTGACGCGGGGAACCCCCTCCTGCGGGAGGCGGCGGAGATGGACACCCTCAGGGACGTGGCGGAGATGATTGATTCGGTTCTCGCCGACGATCCCCCCGCCAGGCTGTCCGACGGAGGGGTCGTCCGGGAGGGGGTGAGCGATGAGCTGGACCAGCTCAGGCGGCTCAGGACCGGAGGCCGGGAATGGATGAAGGCGATGCTCGACCGGGAGAAGGAGAGCACGGGGATATCCCGGATGAGCATCGGTTACAACAAGGTTTTCGGGTACTACCTCGAGGTGCCCAAGTCATTCCTTTCCCGGGTGCCGGAAGGCTGGACCCGGAGGCAGACCCTGGTGGGGGCGGAGAGGTTCATCACTCCGGAGCTGAAGGAGTGGGAGGGAAGGATACTCAGGGCCGATCAGGAAACGGCGGCGCTGGAAGAGGGGATATTCAACGACCTCAGGAACCGGGTGGCGGCCCACGTCAGGAGGATATCCGCCGCCGCCAGAATCCTCTCTTTCCTGGACGTGCTGGCCTCCCTGGCGGCGACGGCCGCCGAACGGGGGTGGTGCAGGCCGGAACTCTCGGCGGAACCCAGGCTGGATATCCGGGAAGGAAGGCATCCGGTGCTGGAGAAGCTGCTGCCCCAGGGCGAGTGCGTGCCCAATTCCATACTCCTGGAGCCCGGTCGGAGGATACTGCTGGTGACCGGCCCCAACATGGCGGGCAAGTCAACGATCCTGAGACAGGCCGCCCTTACCCTGGTGCTTGCCCAGGCCGGCTCCTTCGTTCCGGCGGAGGCCATGACCTTCAGTCCGATGGACAGACTTTTCACCCGTATAGGAGGGGCCGACCGGCTCACCCGGGGGCAGTCAACCTTCCTGGTGGAGATGGCCCAGGCGGCGGCGATACTCAATGGATCCACCGACCGCAGCCTGGCGATTCTGGACGAGGTAGGCCGGGGTACCAGCACCTTCGACGGCCTTTCCCTGGCCTGGTCCATGCTTGAATACCTGCACGACCATCGGGAGCACAGACCTCTGGTTCTGTTCGCCACCCACTACCACGAACTCACCGCTCTGGCCTCGAAACTTCCGGAAGCGGCCAACGTGAATGTGGCGGTCCGGGAGAGCGATGGAGGGGTGGCTTTTCTTTACAGGCTGGAGGACGGGGCCGCCGACAGGTCCTACGGTATCCACGTTGCGGCCATGGCCGGGGTTCCCAGATCCGTTGTCGGAAGGGCCGGGAAGGTGCTGTCGGACCTGGAGGCGGGTCGCCACCTCCTTCCCTCCGGCGTCCGGGAGGACGGCCAGCTTTCCCTTCCCCTGTCGAACCCATCACACCCGGTGCTGGAGGAGATCGCGAGTGTGGACCCGGACACCCTCACCCCCCGGAAGGCCATGGAGCTGCTGTACCGGCTCCGGGAAAAGCTCGCCGACTGACGAGCGCCTCCGGACCGATACTGAACATGTGTTTACATTACCGGCGGGATTCGCTATGTTTCCGCCGGGAGGTGTACGTATGAACACTTGGTCAGTTTCTTCCGAACTCGGCGACGTCAGCTCTACGCCGTCAAGGGTGTGTTTTTCCGGGGAAAGGGTGGCTCTGATCCTTCCCGCCGACTCCGGGGTTTTATGCCGGGGAATCTGGTATCTGCAGGGCCCCGGCGTCTCTTCGGAGGTTCTCTACCGCACCGTATCAACCGGGAGGGCCGCTCCGGGCATGATGCTGCTCAGGGGGGTGCGGATGCTTGACGAGGGGCGTTCCCTCGAGAATAGAACCATCCGTCTTATACGTGAACTCCTTGACCTGGATGGTGTCCATGCTGTTGTGCCCGGTGCCGGAGGCGGTAAAGGCCGTTTTTCTGAAGAGGAGGAACAGGTTTGTCGGGGAGGTGCTGCTCCCCTGGGGCGTCGCGACGGCTCATGTGCCTGACCCCGGCCGCCTGAAGGAACTCCTGTTCCCGGGAAACCCGGTTCTCGTCATCCCCCGCCGGGAGCCGGTCGGCAAAACCTCATGCACACTGCTGGCGGCGGAGAGGCGGGGCTCCTGGATACTCACCAACACCACGTTTCACTCCCGGATCGCCGAAGAGATAATCCGGCGCGGCCTTGTCGGGCCGCTTCCCGCCATTGTCCGCCGGGAAGCGACGATTCCGGGCTACTCGAGCCGCTTCGACTTCCTCCTTGACGGCGGCCTGGTCCTGGAGGTAAAGGGATGCACCCTGGCCGCGGAAAGCCTGGCGCTCTTCCCTGACGCCCCCACCTCCAGAGGGGCCGGACAGGTTCGGGAACTCGCCCGGTACGCCGGTGCGGGAGGCTCGGGGATGGTGCTTTTCCTGGTCACGGTTCCCTGGGCCCGGGCCATTACGGTCAACCGTGCGACCGACCCGGCCTTCGGCGAAGCCGTGGATTCGGCGCAGGTTGCCGGGGTGATGATCAGGGCCGCGGTGGTGGCCCTGGAGGAAGCGGGCGTCGTGTTTCGGAAAATGATACCATTCCAGAGCCGGGCGAACGGTACTTCGACGTAAACGGAAAACCCCGCGAAGGTTGAATGCAGGGCCGACCCGGTTTTTTTCATCCGCCCCATGCCCCTTCCCCCGCCCGGCGGAAGGCCGGAGAGCCGTCAACGCCGGTTACGGATGGCCCGGG
Source organism: Candidatus Fermentibacterota bacterium (assembly GCA_029571005.1). Lineage (GTDB taxonomy): Bacteria > Fermentibacterota > Fermentibacteria > Fermentibacterales > JCC-6 > UBA6080. The sequence continues at coordinate 782 of JAKPTG010000012.1, read as the reverse complement.
CCGGCCGGCGGCGGCCCGAAACCCCGGGTCCCGCAAGCGGGGGGGCGGCCCTTGAAATTCCGGCTCCGAAAGAGCATTATCAAGGCAAAGGGCCTTTCCGGCGACCGGGGGGCTTCCGGAGAAACGCCGTCGCCGCGGGGCGCGTCGCAGTTTTCTCCCTGCGCCTGCGGAGGGCGGCGAGGCGTTTACATGGACGGGGAAGAGCCGGCACCGCCGAAAGCGGCGGGCCGATATGGAAAGGAAGGGGTGATGGATGCGAATGCGCTGCACAAGCTCAGCTACGGAATGTACGTGGTGGCTTCGGGGGGCCCCGGCGACTGCAACGCCCAGATAGCCAACACGGTCTTTCAGATCACCTCGGCGCCCCCCGCCCTGGGGCTCAGTATAAACAAGCTGAATTACACCCACGAGTTTTTGGAGAAGAGCGGGGTATTCTCCATCTCGGTGCTCTCCGAGGAGGCGGACATGCGGTTCATCGGCAGGTTCGGCTTCCGCTGCGGGAGGGACTTCCCGAAGATGGAGGGCGTTCAGTTCCGGACCGGAGTCACCGGAGCCCCGATAATCACCGAAAAAACCTGCGCCTTCCTGGAGGGGAAGGTGACGGGCAGCCTTGATTGCGGCACCCATACCCTGTTCCTGGGCGAAGTGCTGGAGGCGGGCATCCTCAACGAGCAGCCCCCCATGACCTACGCCCACTACCACCAGGTCAAGAATGGGAAATCTCCCGGAACCGCACCGACCTACATCGGCTGAGGGGCCCCCGGAGGGCATCAGCCTGTTCC
>JAKPTG010000010.1 GCA_029571005.1 Candidatus Fermentibacterota bacterium | reverse complement strand
CGAAGGTTTCGATGCCGCCCATGTCCCCGCCGAGGCCGACCTGGTGGTTCATTCCTCCGCCTACTCCCCCGAATCCAACCCGGAGCTGAAACGGGCCCGGGAAATGGGTCTTCCTCTCCTGACCTATACGGAGGCCCTGGGGGCCTACTCCGGCCTTTCCCCCTCCGCGGGGATCACCGGAGTGCACGGGAAAACCACCACCACCGCCATGGCAGGGACCCTGGTCAAGGAGCTGGGGCTTCCGGGGGCGGTTCTGGCGGGCAGCGCCCTGGGCGGATTCGGGGGTCGTTCCACCTGGTGGGGGGGCGAGGAGTTCTTCATCGCCGAGACCTGCGAGTACCAGAGGCACTTTCTTTCCTTTCATCCCCGCTGGGTGATTCTGACCAGCGTGGAACTGGATCACCCGGATTACTTCCGGGATTACGGGGACATCCTATCCGCCTTCGTGGAATACGGTCTGCGGATACACCCGGGCGGCGCCCTGATTTATTGCGCCGACAACCCCGGGGCCCGGGAGGCGGCGGAGGAGATCGGCTCCCGGCGGGGCGACCTGCGCCTGATTCCCTACGGGATGAGTGCCCGGGGCCGCTTCGGCATACGGGACATGCGCAGGACCCGGGGGGCGACGCGGTTCCGCCTGGAGGGCTTCGAAGCCGACATGGGGGTGAGAATCCCCGGCACCCACTCGGTGCTGAACGCCGCGGCGGCAGCGGCCCTGGTGCAGACCATCATGGAAGACCTGGGGCTGGACCCCGCCGGGGCTTCCCGGTCCGAATCAGGGGACTTGCTGGCCCGGGGGCTGGAAGCTTTCTCCGGGGCCAAGAGGCGCAGCGAGATCCTGGGCGAGGCCCGGGGCATCCTCTTCATGGACGACTACGCCCACCATCCCACGGAGCTGAAGACAACCCTGGCGGGCCTGAAGGATTTCCATCCCCACCGCCGGCTGGTGGCGGACTTCATGTCCCACACCTATTCCCGCACCGCGGCGCTCTTTTCCGATTTCGCCGTGTCCTTCGGGTCCGCGGACCTGGTGGTGCTGCACCGGATCTACGCCTCCGCCCGGGAGAAAAACCCCGGGGGAATCGGCGGCCGGGACCTCTTCGAAGCGGTCCGGAAGCTCCGGCCCGAGGCCGTCTATTTCGAAGAGCCCGAAGACGCGGCGGATTTCCTGCGGCGGGAACTCCGGCAGGGGGACCTCTTCATCACCCTGGGGGCGGGGGACAATTGGCGGCTGGGGGAGATGCTGTACCGCGAGTTCCAGGGTGCGGGGCCATGAAAAGCATGACCGGCTACGGCTACGGGGAGGCGGGCTCGTCCCGGTTCCATCTGAGCCTGGAAATCAAGTCCTACAACAATCGCTACCTGGACATCTCTGTCAATGTCCCCCCTTCCCTGAGCCCCCTGGAGCCGAGGATCCGCGACTTCCTGGGGAGCCGGGTTGCCCGGGGCAAGGTGGAGGTCTTCCTCAAACTGAAGGACCTGGAGGAGGACCTCAGCGTAATCGTGGATCCCGGGGTGGTGGGGGGGTACCTCACGGCATTGAAGAAGCTGTCCGAGCTTTCCGGGATGCAGGAGGAGATCCGGCTGTCCCACCTTCTGCGACTGGAGGGCATCCTGAAGGCGGACAGGAACCGGGACCTGGAGGAGTACTGGACGGCGCTGGAGCCTCTGCTGGACGAGGTGTTCCGGGATTTCGAGGCGTCCCGGATCCGGGAAGGAGAGGCCACCGGGAAGGACATCCTGCGCCTCCTCGGGCAGGTGGAGGAGAACCGGGCGGCGGTGGAGAAGCTGGTTCCCGGAATGGAGGAATACTTCTCCCGCACCATCCGGGGCCGGATGGAGAGCCTTCTGGCGGAGGCGGTGGACCCGGACCGGATCGCCGCGGAGGTGGCGATGCTGCTGGTGAGGTATTCCGTCAACGAGGAGCTGGTCCGGCTGGCATCCCATATCGGCGCCTTCCGGGAGACGGCGGCGGAGGGGGGCGGCGTGGGCAAGAAGCTCGATTTCATCTGCCAGGAGATGAACCGGGAGATCAACACCATCGGATCGAAAAGCGTTCTCGCCGAGGCGAGCCGGCACGTGGTGGCGGTGAAGGATGCTCTGGAGAACATACGGGAACAGGTCAGGAACATCGAATGAACGAAAAGACCGGGGTACTGAAAAAACCGGGGACCCGGCGGCTGAAACCGGGGATCAAAATCGCCCTTTCCGGCAAGAGCGGCTGCGGAAACTCCACGGTGAGCCGGCTCACCGCCGAGAGGCTGGGCCTGCGGATGATCAACTATACCTTCCACACCATCGCCGACGAGCGGGGCATGGATTTCAGGCGCCTCTGCGACCTGGCGGAAAAGGACTCCTCCTGGGACCTCCTGCTGGACCGGCGGCAGGTGGAGCTCGCCGCCGCCGGCGACTGCGTGCTGGGCTCCCGGCTGGCGGTATGGCTGCTGAAGGACGCGGACCTGAAGGTTTTTCTGGACGCGCCTCTGGAGGTGCGGGCGGGGCGGATCCTGCTCCGGGAAGGGGGGGAGTACGAGGCGGTGCTCCGGGAAACCGCCGAGCGCGACCGGCGGGACCGGAACCGTTACCTCAAACTCTACGGGACCGACAACGACGACTTCCACTTCGTGGATCTGACAATCGACACCTCCGGCCTGAGCCCCGATGAGATCGTCGACCTCATCGCGGAAAAGGCGTTTTCCCTATGAGCCTGGAAAAACTTCTGGACCCCAGGTCCGTCGCCGTGGTGGGCGCCTCCACCAAGGAGGGAAGCGTGGGGCGCATCATCCTGGAGGAGCTGACCCGGTCCTCCTGCCTCCTGTACCCGGTGAACCCGAAGTACGAGACTCTTCTGGGGATGCGCTGCTACCCGTCGGTGCTGGACCTTCCCGAGCCGGTGGACCTGGCGGTGATAACCATCCCCGCTCCTGCGGTGCCCGCGGCGGCGGAAAACTGCGGGGAAAAGGGAATACCCTATGTAATCGTCGTTGCCGGCGGCTTCGGGGAGACCGGCGAGGAAGGCAGGGTGCTGCAGCGCCGACTGGAGGAGTCGGGCCGGCGCCACGGGTTCCGGATCCTGGGGCCCAACACGCTGGGGGTCTTCTTCCCGGAGAAGAATTTCGACACCGTCTTCGTGGAGCACGGGGACAGGTCCCTGGCCGCGGGGGGCGGGGTGTCGGTGATAACCCAGAGCGGCTCGGTGGGAATCGAGGCCCTGGGGCTGGCGGGCAACATCGGTTTCGGCCTGCGCACCTTCGTGGGCCTGGGAAACAAGTGCGACCTGGAGGAGACGGACTTCCTCCGCTGGTTCGGGAAGGACCGGAAGACCAGCTGCATCGCCTTCTACCTGGAAAGCATCGGCCGGGGAAGGGAGTTTCTGGAGCTGGCCGCCGACATCAGCCGGGAAAAACCCATCATCGGGCTGAAGGCGGGCCGCACCGAGGCCGGGGCCCAGGCGGTGAGTTCCCATACCGGACGCCTCGCCGGGTCGGACCTGGTGGTGAGCGGAGCATTCAAGCAGCACGGAATCCAGCGGGTTCTGGACGACCAGGAACTCACCGACGCGGCCCGGGCGCTGGAAAAACTCCCCCTTCCCCGGGGCGGCCGGGTGGGCGTTCTGAGCCCCGCCGGCGGCTACGGGGTTATCTGCGCCGATTACATCGAAAGCCAGAACCCCCGGGCGGCCCTCTCCATGGCCAGGCTCTCCCCGGAAACGGAGAAAAGGATCATCGCGGAAACCCTGCCCTTCGCCTCCGGCCGGAATCCGGTGGATATCACCGCCGGCGCCACCGGCGCCATGTACGGGAAAGCCATGGAGGCGATGCTGCAGGACCCCGGGGTGGACATTCTCATCTCCCTGGTCTTCTTCAGCCCCCCATCGATAGACGACAGCCTGCTGGAACAGATCGCCGCCCGGGTGCGGACGGCGGATAAACCGGTGATCCTTTTCGTCACCTACGGACCCTTCACCGACCGCTACCTCCTGCGGTTCTGGAAGGAGGGAGTGGTGGGTTACCCCAGCATTCTGCGGGCCGTTCGGGCGGCCCGGTTCCTGGTGGAGCGGAAAAACCTGCTGGAATCCATGGAGGCCTGCCGATGAAACCTCTTTCCCTGGCGGAATGGATGGCGGGACTGCGGATTCCCGGCATGCCCGACGAGTGGGAGTCCAAGGAGCTTCTGCGGCGTCGGGGAATTCCGGTTCCCGACGGCATCAGGCTGGACCCCCCTTCCGGGTCCGGGGAGGAGGAAATTCCTCCCGAGGTGTCGGCCCTGTGCCCCGGGGTGGTCAAGCTCTGCTCCCCCCACGTGCTGCACAAAACCGAGGTGAACGGGGTGCGCCTGGGGGTTTCCCGGGAGAAACTCCCGGAGGTGGTCCGGGAGCTCCGGGGGATGTTCCCCGGCGAGCCCCTCTTGGTGGAGAGGGCGGCGCGGTTCTCCGGGCCGGAGTTCATCATCGGCGGCATCAAGGACCCCACCTTCGGCCCGGCGGTGGTGGCCGGGGCGGGGGGGATCCTGACGGAGTTATACAAGGATGTGGCCAGCCGTCTCTGCCCCTGCTGCCTCGCCGACGCCCTGGGGATGCTGGAGGAGCTCACCCTGGCCCCCCTGTTCCACGGTTTCCGGGGCCTGGACTACGACGGGGAA
>JAKPTG010000104.1 GCA_029571005.1 Candidatus Fermentibacterota bacterium | reverse complement strand
AGGGCGTTCTTGATGATGTTTCGGCTCAGTGCCAGCTCGATCCGGTCCGGGTCGGGGACCTCGGCGGCCTCGCCCAGCAGCGTCTCCCGGGCCTTGGCGCAGGCCAGGGCGATGGCGATGGGCTCGGTGCAGCCCACCGCCAGGGCCGTCTCTTCCTTCAGCAGCCGGGTATATCGTTTCGTTCTGTCCATGTCGGTGTCCTTTTCGTTTCGATGGGCTCGGGGCGGCGCTCGCAGGAGTTCATCGATCGGCGGGATGGAAATCGGAGGTCCGCCCCGGGCGCATCGGATTCCAGGAAAGGGTATACCGAAAGGGCCGGCTTGTCAAAGGGATCGCCCGCCGACCCCGGCTTGACACGGCTCGCCGAAACATGGTGATTTACCATTGCAACGGAAAAACTCCTCTTTCCGGGACGGTAACATGATCGTGATGAAATTCGGCGGCTCCTCGGTGGGCAGCGCCGAGATGATGGACAAGGCCCTGGATATCGCGGTGTCGCGCCTGGAGTCGGCGCCGGTGGTCGTGTCGTCGGCCATGTCCAAGGTGACGGACTCGCTTCTGATGATGACGGATCTGGCGGTGACGGGGGACGGGAACGGCGCCATGGGGGTGGTGGAAAAAATCATCCAGAGGCATCTGGATCTGGCGGAGTCCTTCCTGTCGGGGAAAAACCTCGCCCAGGCCAGGGAGAGGATCGAGGGGATGCGCCGGGGGCTTCTGTCCCTGGCCAAGGGGCTGTCGCTGCTGAAGGAATGCTCCCCCCGGTCCAGCGACGCGGTGGTCTCGTATGGAGAACTCCTCTCCACCACCCTGCTGGCGGCCCGGGCCCGGGAGCGGGGACTGAAGGCGGACCTGGCGGATTCCCGGACCTTCATGCGCACCGACGACCGCTTCATGTCCGCCGCGCCGGACTTCAGGGAGACCCGGAAACTGACCCGGCGGAAGCTGAAGCCCGCCCCGGGCAAGCTGGTGATCTGCCAGGGTTTCATCGGCTCCACCCGGGACGGGGTCACCACCACCCTGGGCCGGGGTGGGTCGGACTACAGCGCCACCATCATCGGGGCCGCTCTGGGGGCGGAAACGGTGGAGATCTGGACCGATGTGAGCGGCATCCTCACCACCGACCCGAGGCTCGTCCCCGAGGCCCGAAGCATTCCCAAGATCAGCTACGGGGAGGCGGCGGAGCTGGCCTACTTCGGCGCCAAGGTGGTCCACCCCTCGTCCATCCAGCCGGCGGTGGAACAGGGCATCCCGGTGTTCATAAAAAACACCAACGACCCGGCCCACCCCGGAACGGTGATCCTGGCCGAGACCAGGGGCCGGGGGCTGCGGGCCATCGCCTTCAAAAAAAAGGTCACACTGATCAACGTGATTTCCACCCGGATGCTGAACGCCTACGGCTTTCTCAACCGGATCTTCACCGTTTTCGAGAAGCACAAGACCTCGGTGGACCTGGTGGCCACGTCGGAGGTGTCGGTGACCATGAGCGTGGAGAATACCGCCTATCTGAAAAGCATCGTCCGGGACCTGGAGGAGTTCTCCGACGTGGACATCCGCCGCGACAAGGCCACCATCTGTCTGGTGGGCCGGGATGTCTGGGAGGAGCAGTCCTTCTTCGTCCGGGTTTTTCAGGCCCTGCGGGACATCCCCGTCAAGCTCATTTCCCTGGGGGCGTCGAACATCAACCTGAGTTTCGTTGTAATGGAAGAGAACTGCGACGAGGCGGTCAGACTGCTGCATCGGGAGTTTTTCGAAAAATCCTCCTGACCGCCTCCAGATTCGCCTCGCCCAGGGGCGAATCGCCCCCCTCGGCATACATGCCCTCGATTTTATCCCGATGGATCTCCAGCGCCCTGTGGCGCAGGATCTTCTGCGTGGAGTTCATCATGCCGTTCTCCTCGCTGAAGGCTTCCTCCAGGATCCGGAAGGTGGCGGGCAGCCACTGGGGTGGGAACCTCCTGGCGTAATACGGGTCCCGGCGGAAGGAAAAAATCGAGTCCCGGATCTCCTGAAGGATGTCCTCCGGGTCGGTCAGGTATTTCTCCGCCGCCGCAGCCCGAACCGCCTCCTGATCCAGAACCACCAGGGCGGAGGTGTACTTCCGGTGGTCGTTGTACAGCAGGATCTGGTGCACCATGGGCGAGCCGATGGTCATGGCCTCCTCGATCTCCTCGGGGGAGTACTTTTCCCCGTCCGGAGAGATCAGCAGGGCTTTCTCCCGGCCCACCACGACGAGAAACCTGTCCTCGTCCACGTAGCCCCGGTCTCCGGTGCGCAGAAGTCCGTCCTTCAGAACCTCCCGGGTGGCCTCCTCGTTGCGGTAGTAACCCTTCATCACGTTGGGCCCCCGGACGCAGATCTCCCCCACCTCCCCGATCCCCGCGGGATAGCCGCCGGAGTTCAGGATCTCGCAGCTGGAGCCGGGGAGGATCTTGCCGCAGCTGCCGAACTTGTGCGCCCGGGGGGAGTTGGTGGAAACCACCGGGGAAGCCTCGGTGAGCCCATAGCCCTGATACACCGGCATGCCCAGGGCGTTGAAAAACTCCTGGAGCTTCACGTCCATCAGGGCCCCCCCGCCGACGAAAAATTTCAGCCGGTTTCCGTAGAGTGCCCGGATCTTCGAAAATACGAGCCGGTCCGCCAGGCGGTAGGGGACGCAGGCCCGAATCCGGGTTCGGAGCCGGGGACGGTTCCATCCGTCCCCATGGTACCTGATCCCCGCCCGGAGCCCCATGTAAAAAAGGGTCCGGACGATTCCGCCCCTCCTGTCGATGTCCCGCAGAATTTTCCTCCGGAAGGACGCGGCCAGGGAAGGCACCGTCAGCAGGAAGACCGGGCTGGTCTCCTGCAGACTCTGGGGGAGGCTGCGGATCATCCCCAGCCGGCCCCCCCTCATGTCGGCGAAATACAGCGAGATACCCCGCAGGAGGGAGCAGAAGATCCCCGTGGTGTGGGCGAAGGCGTGGTCGCAGGGCAGAACCAGAAGGGTCTGATACTCCAAGGGAGGAATCTGGAACACCCGCACCGCGTCCTGGCTGTTGGAATAATAGTTCAGGTGCGTCAGCATGACGCCCTTGGGGTTGCCGGTGGTCCCGGAGGTGTAGGAGATGGACACCAGGTCGTCCTCGGAGATCTCCTCCTCCAGTCGGGCCAGTTCGTCGAAGGGAAAGTCCCGGGCGCCCCGATCCAGGCACTCCGCCAGCGCCAGGGCTCTCTCCGGGGGGAAGGGGGCCAGGGCTTCCCGGAGGGCGGGGCCGGCCTCCCCCAGAAGGACCAGGGTGAAGGGCCGTTCGATGCCCGGAGCGGCCTGAAGGGCCTTCTCCAGGGCGGCCCCCCCTACGGCCAGCACCGTCGCCCCGGAATGATTCA
>JAKPTG010000099.1 GCA_029571005.1 Candidatus Fermentibacterota bacterium | reverse complement strand
GATGAAGTAGGTGTACCTGAGCCTCACCTCGGTTCCCGGGGAAAGCCTGTAGAATTTCGCGGGAGGGTTTTCCATGAAGTCATCCCGTTCTATGAACAGCTCTTTACAGAAGGGGATCCGGCGTGTCCCGGCGGATTCATCCTCCGGGTTTATCGTGTAATCGAACTCCTCCACTACACCTTCCGGATAGTTGTCTATGACCAGGCGTACCGGGTTCAGCACCGACATCGCCCTGGGGGCCCTCAGGTTGAGGTACTCCCTGACGATGTGCTCCAGAAGGGCGATATCAACCATGCTGTCGCGTTTCGCCAGCCCGATTCTTTCGCAGAATACCCGTATCGCCTCCGGAGGGATTCCGCGCCGCCTCATTCCTCTGAGCGTTGGCATCCTGGGGTCGTCCCAGCCGCTGACCGTGCCGGATTCCACCAGCGTTCTCAGAAGCCGTTTGCTGAGCACCGTGTACGTCATGTTGAGCCTGGCGAACTCGATCTGCTGCGGATGGAACAGCCCGAGCCTTTCCAGAAACCAGTCGTAAAGGGGTCTGTGATCCTCGAACTCCAGGCTGCACAGCGAGTGTGTGATGCCCTCGATGGAATCCTCGAGGCAGTGGGCGAAGTCGTACATCGGGTAGATGCACCAGTCGGTGCCCGTTCTGTGATGCGGGCGATGGAGTATCCTGTATATCGCAGGGTCCCTCATGTTGATGTTCGGGCTGGCCATGTCTATCCTGGCCCGGAGAGTCCTGCTCCCCTCCGGAAACTCACCGTTTCTCATGGCCCTGAACAGGTGGAGGTTTTCCTGGACGGTCCTGTTTCTGTAGGGGCTTTCCCGGCCCGGCTCGGTCAGGGTGCCGCGGTAGGCCTTGATCTCTTCCGCGGACAGATCGCATACGTACGCATCGCCTTGAAGGACGAGAGCTTCGGCGTATTCGTACATCTGCAGGAAATAGTCGCTGGCGAAAAGCTCCCTGTCCCACTTGAAACCCAGCCAGGCGATGTCCTCCTTTATCGCCTCGACGAACTCGGTCCCCTCCTTCACCGGATTGGTGTCGTCGAATCTGAGATTCACCTCTCCGCGATACTCGTCGGCTATGCCGAAGTTCGTGCAGATGGCCTTTGCGTGGCCGATGTGGAGGAATCCGTTGGGCTCGGGGGGGAAGCGGGTGTGCACCCTGCCGGAGTGCTTGCCGGATTCAATGTCCCTTTCGATGATCTCTCTGATGAAGTCAAGCGATCTGTTTGTTTCGGCCCTGCTCATTTCATGCTCCCTTCAGACCGGGGCCCCGATGCTCTTTGCGTGGTTGAAACCCCCTGTTGCACCAGGTTCAGGAACTGTTGCCATCTTTCAAGGAACGTCTGCGGGGGAGCCGAGTCAAGGGTTCTCAACTCGAGGGTGATTCCCTTCATGTTGATTCTGATGTCGGTAAAAAGGGTTGTGAGGTGCTCAAGAAAGCCCTGAAAACTTACCGCCGGGAGTTCCCCGAAGGGGATTCCGGAGGCCAGATCCAGCGCATTCAGACCGAAATCCCTTATCCTGTCCATGAAACCCATGTGGTCGGCGTTGAAAAGCGTCCCCCCGTCGCATAGGAGGCCGCAGCGCGAGGGATCGGTATTGTCCCAGATATGGCGCCTCTCCGGCCCCATCCTGAATTCCGGCAGACGGGAGATTTCACAGACCACCTTCCAGAGGCTCGGGAGTTCCTCCAGGCTCAGGAGACCCACGTGAAGGTGAATCGCCGCGGTGCCCTTCATCATCTCCAGCCCCCTGGTGCCCGTGGTTCCAAGAAGCCTGTGAAGGTTGTGATACCTCGGTTTGTCCAGGAGCATCGGGGCGGACGCCCTCCCCGGTATGAACCCGGCAGGGATGTATTTCAGGCCGATGCTTTTCTTTACGGCATCGGCGATTTCCTCCGCCCGGCCTATTATCGAGTGCACCACGGCCGTGTCTCCGGGGTCCGTCGGTCTGCTGCAGAACTCGATCTGTCCCCCCGGCTCGAATGTCACGTAATGGTCGTCGGTTCTGAACAAGTCCGGTTCGGCCGAGTATCCGAACCCTTCGGTCAGGATTTCCTGCACCTTCTGCAGATCCTCCGGGCTCATGATGCGGTGCGGCATGAACTCGTACTCGAAGCCGAACTGCCTTGTCCTGGGCACGGAAAGCCTTTGGGCTATCAGGCTCGAAAGCATCGCCGAGAAATCATCGGTTTTCAACGCACTCCCTGTACCATAGGGTGAAAACCAGAACCGCGAAGAACCTGTCCGCCGCGGAGCGGAGGGTTTCAGGCCCGACCCCACGGCCGCTGACCGATGAAGCGAGTTCCTTCACCATTTCAGCGTCAAGGATGCCCTGGCGGCCGACCTCGTCACCCTCGACCACGTCCCTGATCTCATCCGGAAGGAGATCGGGCCTTTCAAACCACCGCGCCATCGGTATGGTGAAAGGTTTTTTCGGCCTGAAGGCCGTTTTCTCCGAAAGAATTCCGGAACCGGCGAATGCCTTGCGGCAAATATACTTATCGAGTGACTGGCCGGATCTGACCTTGAGGCCGACGGGCAGGGAGGCGGCGAATTCCGCCAGCCTGAAATCCAGGAACGGAGTTCTGGCTTCGAGACCGTAACGCACGCTCAGCCTGTCCAGCCTGGTTATCACGTAGTCCGGCAGCCTGGTGCGGCACTCGATCGCCTGCATCGCCTGCACCGGGTGAATACCGGAAAGGTCGGGGAGCCCCTCCAGGGGGAGGTGAACGGTGGGTATGCCCTCGGTTCCCAGCAACCGCCGGAGTTCCTCCGGGGAGAAAAGAGCCTCGCCCGCTATATGGCGGCCGACGGCATCCAGGTCGCCCATCGCGGCTCTTCCCGGCAGTTCGGGGTAGAGGGCCTCGAGTTGTTTTCGCTCCCCGGGGGGCGCATCCCTGTACCGGAGGAAGGCGTCCTCCACCAGGAACTTTCTGTACCCGGCGAAGATCTCGTCCGCCCCTTCGCCGGTGACCACGGCCTTGACCTTTTCCGACGCGAGGGCGCAGAGGGTGTCCGTAGGGATGACCGCTCCGAGGGACAGGGGCTCTCCTATCGCCCTGATGATTCGAGGAAGCTGTTTCAAAGAATCCCTTGTGCATTTGCGCACGAAGCGGCTCGTCCTGCGGAAGACCGGGCTTTGCTCCGCGATGAACTCGTCCACCAGGGAGGTTTCATCGTATCCGGGTTCGTCGAACGAAACCGTGAACATCTTCAGGTCGGGCTTCGCCTTCGCCGTCAGCAGGGCCACCGCGGACGAGTCTATCCCCCCCGATATGAAGCCGCCCAGCTCCACATCGGAACGAAGCCTGATCTCGAGGGCTTCCCGGAACAATCTGATGAATTCCTCCGAAGCCTCATCCTCGTCAATGTACTTTTCCGGTATCCCGGGGCAGCATTCCCAGTAACGCCGAATGCGGTGCGCTCCAGCGGTCAGGTCGTATTCCAGGAACGAAGCCGGCGGAAGCCTGAAAACACCGCGGAAAATGGTTTTGTCGCCGGGCAGATACCTGTACGTGAAGAAGGCCGGAAGCATGGTCAGGTCCGGTTCGGAAGCGACGCCGGGGGCCGTCAGCAACGGTTCCACCTCGCTGGAGAAAAAAAAGCCGGTTTCGGTCGCCGCGTAGTGCATCGGCTTTACGCCGAACCTGTCCCGGAAAAGGATCAGTCTTTTCATTCCGGGGTCGTAGATCGCTCCGGCGTACATTCCGTTGAGGTGCCGGAGGAAGCCGGTTCCCATCCGGCGGTACAGGTGAAGAACGACCTCCGCGTCACCATCGGTGTCGTACTCCCGGGCGGGCATCATGCTTTTCAGTTCGGTGCGGTTGTATATCCGTCCGTCACAGGCTACCGTGACGCCGTCATCGGGGAATCTCATCGGTTGCATTCCCCTGGACCGGCCCGGTTTCACTGGCCCGTTGAAGCCGATGCCGACCCGGCCTTCCGTGAAAACGGCATGCCCTTCGGGGCCGCGGTGTCGCTGAAGGTTGCTCATTCCGGCGATCAATTCCTTGATCCGGTCTTCCGGAAAGACTACGGAAACAATGCCGCAGACGCCGCCCATGGATTTCCCCCCTTGAAAACAAGTGAAACATACCTTTTTTGTTCCGGGACCGCATGACCGCATGATCTTCCGTGGCTGTTTCTGTTACATTCAGCCTTGTTTTCCGGGTTTTGAAGGGGCGGCCCGGCCGATAGCGAAATGTAATCAAATGTGCGATAATAAAATGGCAAGATCGGTTGATTTTGTTGAGTCCGTCCCGGTGGTGGGGGCGGGGTTGGCGGGGTGCGAGGCGGCCTTTGCACTGGCGGCAAGGGGTGTCCCTTCGAGGCTGCTGGAGATGAGGCCGGGGACCGGAACGCCGGCCCACAGGACGGATCTGCCCGGGGAACTCGTCTGTTCCAACTCCTTCAGGTCCGGCAACCCGGAGAACGCTCCCGGGCTCCTCAAGGAGGAACTGAGGAGGGCCGGTTCCCGGCTGATGGGGATAGCGGACGCCGTGAGGGTCCCGGCGGGCGAAGCGCTGGCGGTGGACAGGGCCCGGTTCAGCCGGGCCGTTCTGGAGGCCCTGGAGCGGGAGCCCCTCATAACTCTGGAGCGCCGGGAGGTGACGGAGCTTCCGGACGAGCCGTGCATCGTCGCTCCTGGACCCCTGGCCAGCCCTGCCATCGCCGATGACATTCAAAGGGCCGCCGGTGCCGGGAACCTGTACTTCTACGACGCCATAGCGCCTATCGTGGACGGCGGCACCATAGACCGGAGTGTCGCCTTTCCCTTCTCCCGGTACGGCAAGGGCGGCGGGGACGACTATATGAACTGCCCCATGAGCCGGGCGGAGTACCTCTGCTTCGTGGAAGCCCTCGCATCGGCCAGGCGGGTGCCTCCCCGCCCCTTCGAGGACGAACTGCACTTCCAGGGTTGTCAGCCGGTGGAAGCGATAGCCGATTCAGGCCTTTTCTCCCTGGCTTTCGGCCCGATGAAGCCCGTGGGCATCGTTCCTCCGCCGGGCAGGGAGAAGCCCTTCGCGGTGGTCCAGCTTCGCCGGGAAAACATGGAGGGAACCGCCTGGAACATGGTGGGATTTCAGACCAAACTGGTTCAGGGAGAGCAGAAACGGGTGTTCCGGATGATACCGGGGTTGAATGAAGCCCGGTTTCTCCGGTTCGGAAGCGTTCATCGGAACACCTACGTGAACGGTCCGGCGGTTCTCGACGGGTACATGAGGCTCAGGGCCGCTCCCAACGCCATGCTGGCGGGACAGATCACCGGCGTGGAAGGATACATCGAGTCCATGGCCACCGGGCTTCTTGCGGGGATGTTCACCGCGGCCCTCCTGGCCGGTCGTAAACCGGAGCCGCCCCCGGCGGACACCGCCCTGGGCGCCCTGCTCGGACACGTCACCCGGGGCGGCGAAGCGACCTTCTCCCCCAGCAACATCCATTACGGCCTGTTTCCCGTCGGCCCGCCCGGCAGGGGCAGGAGGGAGCGCCGAAGGGCTATGTCCGCCAGGGCCCTGGCGTCTCTCGACAACTGGCTTTCAGGTTCGCCCTGAAGAGGAGGGCGACAAGGATGCCGGCCGCTGCGGCGGAGCATGCCACGAAGGCGTCCGCATGCGGATTTCCAGGGATGGATACGAGCACGCTCCCGGGGTAGGTCGGCAGCAGAAGGAGCCTGATCCAGCCCGTGGTCGTTCCCGACAGGTGGAAGGACCATGTCCAGTACAGGACCGGAAGCACCAGCCTTCCCGGGGGGCGGAACTTCTCCAGAAGCATCAGCGAGGCCGCCGCCGAAAGGGATGTGAGGGGGGCCGCCAACCAGAACTGCCAGGGGACCGGCCCCGAAGCGACGGCGGCCAGAGAAGCCGGCAGAACGCCGACGGCGGCGGGGATCGCGATTTCCGAAGCGGCGAGCCTGTTCATTGCGCCGGGATGCCGTTCGCAGAGGTTGAGGAGCCCCCGCCGTCCGGGGGAGGAATGCCATCCAAGGACGATCAGCGCCGGGAAACCGAATGCCGCCAGGGAGGATAGCCAGGGGAGGAGTGAACCGCCGATGCCGGTGGCGGCGGTCCCTATCAGAAAAACCAGAGCCCAGACGGCGTTTCCGCCGGAACGGAGGCTTTTGCGCATGAGCGCCGCAACCGAAAGGAACATCATGGCTCGGCGGGGCCGAAAAGATCCCGCTGGGGCTCCTCCTCCCGGGGCAGGAACGAAGCCAGCAGAGCCTGGGGCGAGGGGGGGGCTATGGACAGGGAGACGATGCTCCTTGCGTTGGCCCGGGCGGTGTTGCAGACCTGAACCAGGGCGTAGGCGGTATCGCTGTGGTTGAAGGAGTAAAGGCCGTCACTGTGGACCAGGCCCTGGATGCCGGGTATCTGCTCCAGCGCCTTTCTTGGAAGCACCGGATAGAAAGACACCTGAACCTCCGCTCCGCCCCTGACCGTCTCCAGGAGTTGGGAATGCAGTACGGAGGCCCTGATGCCCGACTCGTCGCAGAGGGCTATCATTTCCGTACCCTGGGGGATTTCGCCCAGCCGGGACGCTACGAAGAGAACCCCCCGGCCGGTGCCGTGGGTGGCGAAATCGCTGAGGGGTTCGGCCAGACTCTCGTGCACCGGGCAAGGCACCACAAGGAATGAGGGCGCCGAAGCCAGCGAAGCTCCGAGAAACGCCAGCCGACGCTGCTCCCCCGTCAGCTTTCCGCACGGGGTTTCCGCCAGGTCGGCCATGTTCAGCCACGTCATCAGCTCTGCCGCCCTTTTCCGGGCCTCGCCCCGGTGTGCCCCCGCCGCGGAGGCGGCCAGGGTGATAACCCCCCTGGGGGTCATCTCCGGGGGGATCTCGGGGGCCGGGGGAATGAGAACCACCCGGGAGCGGCCTTCCCTCGAGGATGTGGACGACATGATACCGCCCATGCGCCCCACCAGGGCCTTTCCCAGCGCGGGGGGCCTAAGCCCGGCGGCCACTTCCCCCAGAGCCCCGGCTCCCGGGTTCGTTTCCCCGAGCAGTGCCGCCATTGAACCGCCCAGCACCACGAAGTCGAGCCCGGCGGGCTTGCCGGGGGACACCGCGACCCCCAGTATCTGTAAGAGGGCCCTGGCGGAATCGCCGTTCAAGGGCTTCATTTCACCCCCGGGCCCGCAGGCTGGCGTCGGCGAGTTCCAGGGCTTTGACCACTCCCAGCCCTTCCCGGCCCGAGGTTTTCGGAACGTCTCCGGTCTCCACGCATCTCAGGAACTCCTCCATCTCCGCCGCCAGGGGCTCGAAGCTGTCCAGCTTCGGGCTGCGTATGTCCCCCGTCCGATAAGCCAGATGGTATTCACCGAAGGTTTCGGGTTCGATCAGGTCAACACCTTTGTCGTAAATCTTCACCTTTTCGTAGGGCTCGGTATCGTCGTACACCAGCATCTTCTTGCTGCCCACGATTACCGTCTTCCTCAGCTTGGACGGGGCCAGCCAGGATACCTGGACATTTGCTATGGCGCCGCAGGGGAACCTGAGATTGATGAAGGCCACGTCGGGTATGCCCTCAAGGATGTAGCAGCTCCCGAAGGCTTCCACCAGGTCCGGTTCCGCGTCCAGCCAGTGGAAGATCATGGAGAAGTCGTGGGGAGCCAGATCCCATACCACGGAAACATCCTTCTGGTGCAGCCCGAGGTTCACCCTGTTGCTGGTTATGAACCGGATGTCGCCCAGTTCGCCGCTGCGGACAATCTCCTTGATGGTTATGACCGGAGGTGAGTAGAGAAAGGTGTGCCCCACCATGTTCACCAGCCCCCGCGACTCCGCCTCGTTCACCATTTCCAGGGCCTTGTCGGCGGTATCGGCGAAGGGCTTCTCCACGAAAATGTGCTTCCCGGCCCTGAGGGCCTGCATGGCCAGGGGGTAGTGGGTGGAGACGCCGGTTGCGATCAGTATCGCATTGATGTCCGGAGAGTTCAGGAGATCATGGAAATCGGCGGTCCGGGGGCAGCCGGGGAACCTTTCTCCGATCCGGTCGAGCCTGAGCGGGTCTCTGTCGCATATGGTCACTGTGCCCGCTCTCCTGTTGGCGACCAGGTTTCGCAGAAGGTTGGGGCCCCAGTAACCCAGCCCCACTATGCCCAGGTTTACCATCGAATCCTCCGATTGATTGGAGCCGGCGGTTTCGGGTTCAAAGCTACTAAAACCTGCCGAATATGCAAGTTCTGAACTGCGTCGTTTCGGCGCGCCCCGGGCGCTTTCCCAAGGCGACCCTTATACTATAAATACCGGTGGCAAGTAAAACAGATGTCCCCCTGGCGCCTCCATTGCTAATCTCTTTCGTGACAAGGAGGAAAAATGAACCAGGACAGATTCACCATCAAGGCCGGGGAGGCCGTAAACGGTGCGGTGGCGGCGGCGTCTTCCGCCGGGCACCCCGAGGTCACCACCCTTCACCTTCTCCGGGCTCTGACGGAAGCCGAGGACGGTATTGTACCCTCGGTTCTGTCGAGACTGGAAGCGCCGGTGGAGGAGATCGGGCAAAGGCTTGCGGAGGCCATGGGGAGATTGCCCAGAGCTGTCGGAGCCGCCCGCCCGACGGCTTCCCGGGGGTTTCAGAAGGCCCTTCAGAACGCGGAGAAGGCGGCGGGCAGGATGAAGGACGACTTCATCGCCAGCGAGCACCTCGTGCTGGGTATCATGGAGGGGGAGGACGAAGCCGCCGGTATCCTCTCGTCGGTGGGCATAGACCGCCCCCGCTTCCTGGAGGCGCTCAAACAGCTTCGGGGCGCTTTCCGGGTATCGTCGGAAAACGCCGAGGAGAGCTATGAAGCTCTGAAGAAGTATTGCCGGGACCTCACCGCCCTGGCCCTTCAGGACAAGCTCGACCCGGTGATCGGCAGGGACGATGAGATACGCCGGACCATGCAGGTCCTCTGCCGCCGCAGGAAGAACAACCCGGTGCTCATCGGCGACCCCGGGGTCGGCAAGACCGCCATCGTCGAAGGGCTTGCCGGACGTATCGCCCGGGGGGACGTTCCGGAGAGCCTGAAGAACCGTAAGCTGATGATGCTGGACATGGGCGCCCTCATCGCCGGAGCCAAGTACAGGGGTGAATTCGAGGAGCGGCTGAAGGCGGTTCTCCAGGAGATCACCGCTTCGGACGGCGGGATCATTCTCTTCATTGACGAGATGCACACCCTTGTGGGCACCGGCGCCGCGGAAGGAGCCATGGACGCCGCCAACATGCTGAAGCCCGTCCTTGCCCGGGGTGAACTCCACTTCATCGGCGCCACAACCATTGACGAGTACAGGAAGCATATCGAGAAGGATGCCGCCCTGGAGAGAAGGTTTCAGCCGATCATCGTGGACGCGCCGTCGGTGGAGGACACCATCAGCATTCTCAGGGGCATCCGGGAGAAGTACGAGGTGCACCACGGCATCAGGATACTCGATTCGGCGCTGGTGGCCGCCGCCCGGCTGAGCGACCGCTACATCACCGACCGCTTTCTGCCCGACAAGGCCATAGACCTGGTGGACGAGGCCGCCAGCAGAATCAGGATAGAAATTGACAGCATGCCGGTGGAGGTTGACGAAATCCGCCGCAGGATGACCCAGCTGGAAATAGAGATAGAGGGGCTTCGCAGGGAGGACGACAGGTCCGCCCAGGAGAAGATGAAACTGGCCCAGAAGCAGTTGTCCGACTTGCGGGAGGAGCGGAAGGCCCTGGAGCTGCGCTGGCTGGCGGAGAAGGACTTCATAGAGCGGGTTCGGGAGCTGAAGCGCCGTCAGGAGGAGCTGAAGGCGGAGGAGAAGAAAGCCGAGAGGGAGGGGGCGCTCCACCGGGTGGCGGAAATCCGGTACGGCGAACTCCGGGAGTGCGAAGCCTCGCTGTCCCAGGCCATGGAGAACCTGCAGAGGCTTCAGGAGAAAGGCTCCATGCTTACGGAGGAGGTGACCCCGGAACACATAGCCCAGGTGGTTTCCAGGTGGACCGGCATCCCGGTTTCCAGAATGCTTCAGGGGGAGCGGGAGAGGCTGCTCGCCATGGAGGATGTTCTGGGTGAAGCCGTTGTGGGACAGGACCAGGCCATCCGCTCCGTGAGCGAAGCCATCCGCCGGGCCAGGGCGGGAGTGCAGGACCCCAACCGGCCTCTGGGCAATTTCATCTTCATGGGGCCCACCGGGGTAGGCAAGACGGAACTGGCCAGGACCCTGGCGGACTTTCTGTTCGACAGCCCGGAGGCCATGATCCGGCTGGACATGAGCGAGTTCATGGAGAAGCACTCGGTTTCCCGCCTGATAGGGGCTCCTCCGGGCTACGTGGGCTACGACGAAGGCGGCTATCTGACGGAGGCGGTGAGGAGGAAGCCTTACTCGGTGATACTCTTCGACGAGATCGAGAAAGCCCATCCCGACGTGTTCAACGTCTTCCTCCAGATACTTGACGACGGCAGGCTCACCGACGGCCAGGGCCGCACGGTGGACTTCCGCAACTCGGTTCTCATAATGACGTCCAACCTGGGGGGCGACTGGATCGGAACCCTGGGACGGGACATGCCCAGGGACCAGGTGATGTCCAGGGCCATGAGGGAGCTGGAGGGAAGGTTCAGGCCCGAGTTCATCAACCGTCTCGACGAGGTTATCGTCTTCAACAGCCTCGGCAGGGAGGAGATCCGGAGGATCGTGGAGATTCAGATACGACGGCTGAACAGGATTCTGGCCTCCCAGGAGATTCAGCTGGAGCCCTCGCCGGAAGCCCTGGACCACCTGGCGGAGGCCGGGTGGGATCCGGCGTACGGGGCCAGGCCCCTGAAGAGGGTCATCCAGCGGTCGGTTCAGAACCGTATAGCCGAAGCTCTGCTCCGGGGGGAAGTGCGTCCGGGGCAGCGGGTCGCCCTGGTGGTCTCGGGGGACGGGCTGGAACTGGTCCCCCGGGAGGGCGGAGCTGAGGAAGCCGGCGGCGGAGCCGGAACGGAACCGGGGGACGGGGCGGTCTGACCGTCGCTTCACGCTTGTTCCGGGGTCGGCGGGATGTCCATATTAGGGCTTCCTTCCGAAAGGGGGACGTATGAAGGTTGTCTTGGTGGTTCCCCCTTGGGGGCCTGACGATATCCGCGCCAAGGATACCCGGGGGATAGCGGGCTGCTGGCCCACCCCGGGGTTGCAGTACATCGCCGGGGAACTGCGCCGCAGGGGGCACCAGGTCATGTACCTGGAAGGTTTTTTCCACTCCAGCGAGGAGATGAGGAAGAGAACCGCGGCCTTCGGGGCCCAGGCCCTGGGGGTTTACGTAATCAGCCTGCTGTGGCACAAGGCGGCCCCCTTCATCCGGGATGTGAGGGAGGACAATCCGGACATTTTCACGTTCATCGGCGGCCACGGCGCTACGGCCATGCCCGAGAGGCTTCTGGGGGAGTGCCCGGCGCTGGACGCGGTGGTTGTGGGTGAGGGGGAGATCACCTGCGGCGAGATGATAGACGCTCTGGAGCGGGGTGAACCGTTTGGGGGCGTGAAGGGGCTTTGCATCCGGGACGGATCGGGCGGAGTGAAGTTCACCGGTTCCAGACCCCTGGTGGAGGATCTCGACACCCTGCCGTTCCCAGCGGTGGACCTCTGCGAGATGGAACGCTACTATCCGAGTTTCGAACAGGTCTCCACGGTTCCGGTGGTCCAGATGCTCGCCAGCAGGGGCTGCAACGGAACCTGCCTGTACTGCTACAAGATGTACGGAAGACACATCCGGCTGAGGGATCCGTCCAGGGTCGTGGACGAGATTCAGTACTACATCAAGTACTACGGCGCCAGGGAAATCAAATTCTGGGACGAGCACTTCACCTACAGCCATGAACACACCTACAGGTTCTGTGATGAGATGATCCGGCGCGGGGTCAAGGTACGATGGTGGTGTTCCTGCCGGGCCGATGCGGTGGACAAGAGGATACTCAGGGCCATGAAGGCAGCGGGCTGCTGGTGCATCAATTTCGGCGTGGAGAGTGGAGTTCAGAAGAACCTTGACACCCTTAAGAAGTACGAGACCCTGGAGCGGATCCGGCTCGCCGTAAGGCTGGCCCACAGTGTGGGGATCAAGACCCATACCACCTACATCTTCGGCATTCCGGGGGAGACCTTTCAGGAGGGCCTGGAAACCATAAGGTTCGCCCGGAGCCTGGGGAGCTTCACGGTGGAGTTCTTCCCCATAACCCCGTTTCCCGGAACACCCATGTACAAGGGGGTGGAGAAGGGGCTTTTCGGAACCATGAGCGAGAGGCTCGACGATCAGGGGATGCTGCTGGACAGACCCTGCTTCGTTCCCTTCACCATGACCGGAGACCAGGTGATGGAACTCCGACGGCTGGCTTACATAAAGTATTTCCTCAGGCCTTCCTTTCTGTACCACAGGTTCATGAACATCACCAGCGCCTTCCAGATCAGGGCGGTGTGGTACGGTGCACAGAGCCTCCTGATGATGCTGGCCGAACAGCTTGGGTTTTCGAAGAGGAGAAGGTAGTTCTTGCCTTCCCTGACCGTGGTCATTCCGTTCCGCAACAGTGCCGGTACCCTGGAGCAGGTGGTTGTTCCGGTCCTTGATGAACTGCGGGAGGGCGACAGGGTATTGCCGGTGGACGACAGGTCCGACGACTCTTCGGTGGAGGTGCTGAGGCGGCTCGGGCTTCCGGCCGTTGAATCGGAGCGCCGCCCCGGGGCGGCGGGGGCGAGGAACATGGGAGGGTTTGCGGCGCGCACCGAGTGGATTCTTTTCCTGGACTCGGACGCCGTTCCGCCCGTCGGCTGGCGGGAGGCCCTGGAAACAGCCATGGCCGGAGGCGACGCCGTGCAGGCGGTGTACGGACCCAGTGCCCCCGGTGACGGCGCCGCCACCTTCTACAAGAACTACTACTACCACCACACCTTCACCCGACGCATCCGAGGCCCCTACATAAAGGGCTGCGGAACCTTCTTCTTCGCTGTGGACAGGCGGGTGTTCGAGGAACTCGGAGGCTTCGACGAGAACATCACCGGGGCCACCATCGAGGATGCGGACTTCTCTGAAAGGCTTTGGGCCAGGGGGGGCAGAATAGTCATCGCTCCGGCGATACAGGTGTACCATCTCCGGCGGTACACCCTGGGGGAGTTCTTCCGCTACGAGTGGAACATGATGAGGGCCAAGGCGCTCTACATTCTCCGCCGGGGCGGGGGCCGGGGGGCGCCCTCCGTAAGCATGGCGGGGTTTTCCGAGATGCTGCCGGTGACCGCCGGAGCGGTTCTCTCCTGGGTTGCGGTATTGCTCTGGGGCGCGGCGGTTGCGGGGGTTCCGCGGGCGGCGGTTTTCGGAACGGTCGCCATGGCCGTCGCTTTGGCAGGCCAGTTTCCCCTCTGGTTCCGGATGGTCTGCGCCGGTGGACTGCGGGGCGTCCGGGCCGGGTTTCTCATTCTGCCGGATCTGATGCTTATTCTGCCGGCCTGCGCTTCTGCGGTGGTTTCAGCCATGGCGGGCAGAAGGTACTGAGGTGAAGCTCCGGATACCGCTTTTGGCGCTGGGCCTCGTGCTTATCCTCACCTTCGCCGGTTACGCCCATTCCGGCCGCAGGCTTCAGGGGCCGCTCGACAAGGCCGCTCAACTGGCCCTTCTGGGAACTGCTTCGGTCGTGTTCGCCATGGCCCTCCGGCGCTGGAGCGCTCCTGATAGGGCCGCCGCGGTTCTCTTGAACGGCGGGAGGGATGGCGTTTTTCTGGCGCTGGTGCTGGCGGTGTCCACCGGCTTCACCATCTGGATGGCCTACGGCCCCCTGGAGGGCATACCCAAGGGGGGGGACGAGGCGGCCTACCTGATCCAGAGCCGGATATACGCCAGGGGGGCCCCCTGGGCGCCGGAGCCGGACGTGGAGAGCCCCGCGGACCTTTTTCCCTTCCGGCACTTCATCTTCCACCAGAACCGGTGGTTCGTGATGTACACCCCCATGCACTCCCTTCTCATGGCTCCGTTCACCGGGGCCGGGGTCAGCCCTTTGATGGGGCCGCTTCAGGGAGCGCTGACCCTTGCGGGGGCCTTTCTTCTGTTCTCTCGGTTGCGCCCGGGGGCCACGGCCCGGCTGGCGCTTCTTTTGATGGCCTTCTCTCCGTTCTTTCTGTTCATGGCCTCCACTCACATGGCCCACAACACGGAACTCCTGCTGATAACCTGGGCCCTCTGTTTTTTTGCCTGGGCGTTTGGGCGGGGGAGAAACCGGCTCTGCGTACCGGCCGGCTTTCTGCTGGGGGCGGCCCTGTGCACCAAACCGTATACCGTGGTGCCCTGGGTTCTCTGCATCACCGGAGCGGCGGTGGTGAAGCTTCGCAGGAGGGCCTTGCCCGCCCTGCTTCTCACCGGGCTGGGGGCGCTGCCCCCCCTGGCGTTCTTCCTGGCTTCCAACGCATTGTACACCGGTGACATCTTTTCGCCGGCGTACAACCTTGCCCGGGGGGGCAGCCTTCTGGGCTTCGGCCCGGAAAGTGCTTGGTTTCCCGAGTACGGGGACCGGGCCCACACCCCCCTCAGGGGCCTGATGAACCTGGCGAAACAGGCGGGCGCCGGCAGCACCATACTCCTTGGCTGGCCTTTCCTGTCGTTGGTTCCGGCCCTTCTGCCCCTGCTCGACAGGAAACTGCGGCGCAGGTGGTGGCCCCTGTACCTGCCGGTTCTTGTGACGGGTCTCTTTATGTTCATCCATTACTCCGCATCCGTGGATTACGGCCCGAGGCACTACTACACCACCCTTCCGGCCTTCGCCCTGTGCAGTGCCCTGGGTTTAGCCGAGGCCCGGCGAAGGAGGGGGAACCCGGCGGTGATTACGGCCCTGGCTCTCTTTCTCTTCTGTACCCTGGCGGTTTACATCCCCGACGGGGTGGCTCTCCGCAGCGGCCCCTGGCAGTCCATTGACGGGATACCGCTCAGACTGGCCCTGCGGGAGGCCCGGGTTCCGGCGGTGATCTTCATGGAAGCCTCGGAGCACGGATACCCCAACATCATGAGCGGCTTACTGGCCACCGATCCTTTCCTGGACGGGGACCTCGTCTTCTGCGCCCACCAGACGCCCGGTGAGGATCTGGAAGCCATGGAGCGGCTGTTCCAGGGAAGGAACGCCTACCTCTTCCACATGGAGGGAAGCCGGGGGGTGCTTCAGCCCTGGACGCCCGAGGCGGCCCGGCTCCTGGCTTCTGAAAGGAGTTTCAGGCCTTCCTGGGCGCCGGCGAACACCCCTCTGGAACCGCTTCCCACATCCGCCCCATGACTTCCGCCCCCTGTGCGCCCGCTGCCGTCCGGCAGATCCCCATGATGAAAGACGCCTCTGCCTGGGGCGGCGCCACCGTTTACGGTTTTCCCATGCCCGGGTATTCCGGCCGGGGCGAAAGCCCGGCGGGAGGTCTCGGCCCGGATTGTTTCATTTTTCGGCTTTTCGTAGTTTCAGAGGGTATTTTCCCCCGGAAGGGGGTTAGGACGGTGACACCATGAATTATGCCTGCTTCATGCCGGCGTACAATGCCGGAAAACTCATCGAGGGTGTTGTAAGGAGCATACCAGGGGAGGCGTGGGAAGCCCTGGACGTCCTCCTGGTGGTGAACGACGGCTCCAGCGACGACACGGCGCAGGTGGTGGAGAGGCTCGCCAGAGAGTTTCCCGCGATCCGGACGGTTTCCCACCCGGAGAACCGTGGTTACGGCGCCGCCCAGAAGACCGCCTTCGACTGGGCGATGGACAACGGTGCCAAGGGGGTGGTCATGCTCCACTCCGACGGTCAGTACCCGCCGGATTTCCTGACGAGAATGCTGGCCCCCCTCAGGGATGGAGCCGATGTGGTCGGGGGGAGCAGGATCCTGTACGGGGACATGAGAGAGGGAGGCATGAGCCAGGCCAGGTACTGGGGCACCATTGTGCTCAACTGGCTGGAGAACACGGTGTTCCGCGCCAAGCTCACCAGTTATCACAGCGGTTACAAGGCCTACAGCCGGTCGGCCCTGGAGAAGCTTCCCTACAGGAAGTACTCCGACACGTTCAACTTCGATTCGGAGATGCTTGTCGGGGCCCTCAGGCATAAACTGTTGGTGGTGGAGATCCCGATTCCCACGGTCCACGGGCAGGGTTACTCCAGCCTGAAGCCGATCCCCTACGGCCTCAGCGTACTCCACACCATCTGGAAGTATATCGTCGGCAGGGTTTAGGGGACGGACTCGATCTCCGCGACCGACTCTGTCATTTTCCTGCATGACGTTGGTGTGCAGGAAAATGAATGCAGGCTCAGTACTTCCTGCCGACGAGATACTCCAGAGTGCCCCTGATGATACCCAGGCCGAGAATCGTCATGTCCGCCAGACACATCACGGCGAATCCCGGAAGAACCCGTGCCCCGAACCTTTTCCCCGCCGCCGTGAAAAAGCCGATGTGGCAGGTCAGCGCGGCGGAAAAGAAGAACAGCGCCGGAAAAGGATTGCCGATAAACGGCGCCAGAGCGGTGAAGGCCCATGCCGTCAGTGCGAGAACGATGGAAAGAACCACCCATCTGCTGTGATGGGTGCCCGTATCGTGAACGTTGATGTACCTGGCCAGCAACCTTTGCCTTACCTGTCTCCAGCCGCTCTTGGCCTGGGCCTTTGCCATCCTCAGCCGGCGTCTCGCGAAACCGGAGAAGCCGTACTCCGCCAGATGAACCACCTGCAGCGTCTTGTCCATGATTATGCAGCCGCCTGAGTCAACGATGGCGTAGCCCAGCTCCTCGTCTTCAACGGTCGGCTCCGGAATGCATTCGTTGAACCCTCCCAGGCCCATGAATGTCCTCCGCCTCACGGCGGCGCACCAGGTGGCGATGATCGCCACCCTCTCATGCCTGACCCGGTTGAGAGCGTAGTGGTAGTAGTAGTTCTGGTATTTGGTTACCAGCCCTTTGCCGGGGCAGTCGGGGGTGTAGAGGGTTTGAACCGCATCCACCGAATCCTGGTCCAGGTGCCTGGACACCTTTTCCACAAGGTCTTCCGGAATCACCACATCTGCATCAAGGAATAGTACGGCATCCCCCCGGGCGGCTTCGGCGCCCCGGTTCCTTGCCCTCGCCGGCCCTCCGTTTCTGGAGGTACGAATCACCTTCGCTCCCATGGATTCCGCGATTTCCGCAGTGTCGTCGAGGGAAGCGTCGTCAACGACTATGGTTTCCAGTGGTGGAAGCGACTGGCGGAGGACCGCTTCGAGGCACCGGGCTATGGTTTTTCCGGCGTTCCAGGCTGGAATGATCACCGACAAAGTGCAACCCATTGACGCACGCCTTTCCGAGGTTTCCGGGGAAGTCGGTATTATATTCCGTTTTCTGAGGAAAGGTCTGGCGGATGAAAATTGTACTCCTGACCATGCCGGCTGCCTGGGAGCAGGATCAGCACGATTTCATGAACCAGCGCATATCCCCCTTCCGCTGGTTGAAGATAAAACCCCTGGTGAACGTGGTTCCCTCGCCTTCATTACTGTACCTGGCTCCCTTTGTCATTGCCGACGGTCACGACGTGGTTTATCTGGAAGGGCTCTTCCACAC
The DNA here is from genome assembly GCA_029571005.1 of Candidatus Fermentibacterota bacterium. Lineage (GTDB taxonomy): Bacteria > Fermentibacterota > Fermentibacteria > Fermentibacterales > JCC-6 > UBA6080. Next base: position 12,374 of record JAKPTG010000099.1, on the reverse strand, counting down.
CTTCGAGAGCATGCGGAAGCGCCTGCGGGAGCTGGATCCGGATCTGGTGGGAGTCACCATGACCAGTGTGGACTGGGAGAACTCCCGGTGGATGCTGGTCGAGCTGAAGAAAGAGTTCCCGGACACCGTGTTCGTGGCCGGCGGGATTCATCCGACGCTCTGGGGCGGCAGATGTCTCGATGAGTGCGAAGGCATAGACTACATTGTTTACGGCGAAGGGGAGCACACATTCAGGGAGCTTGTCTCCGCGATAGCCGCAGGCAGGGGAACGGAGGGAATCCAGGGAATCATCTACAGGTCGGCGGAAGGGCCGGTTCGAACCCCGCCCAGACCGGTGGTGGAGGACATTGACACCCTTCCTTTTCCAGCCCATCACCTCGCCCCGCCATCCGAATACCTGCCGTCGCCCACCTTCTACAACAGACTCCCCCACGCCAACATCATCGGAGCCCGGGGATGCCCCTACGAGTGCATCTTCTGCCACACGGACAGGCACACCAGAATGCGCAGCGCCGGCAACATAGTGGACGAAATCCAGTGGCTTGTCGAAAACCAGGGGGTGAAGGACATCGCTTTCTGGGACGACACCTTCACACTCTCGGAGAAGAGAGTCACTGAATTCTGCGATGAACTCCTGAGAAGGAAGCTGGACGTGGACTGGGCCGTGAACGCCAGGGTGGACAGGGTCACTCCCGACATGCTCCGACTCATGAAGGAGGCCGGTTGCTGGCGCATCCTGTTCGGAATAGAGAGCGGAGTCCAGAAGAACCTGGACACCCTGAAGAAGAGAACCACCCTGGAGCAGATCCGCAGGGCGGTATCCGCAACCAGCTCTCTGGGAATGGAGGCTTACGGAACCTTCATGTTCGGGATCCCCGGTGAAACCTTCCAGGAGGGGCTGGCCACCATAGACTTCGCCTGCTCGCTGGACCTGGACTACGCGGTTTTCGTGAATCTCACTCCCCTTCCGGGGAGCGAGGTGTACAACGACCTTCTGGCGGGCAGGATCAAACCCTCAAAGTTCACCAAAGACCGGTTCAACTTCAAGAACGTGTCCTTCGTTCCGGAAGGTATGACCGAGGATCAGATAAGGTTCCTGATACAGGAAGGCCATCGCAGGTTTTACCTGAGGCCCCGGCTGGTATGGAAAAAAATCCGCCGGATGCGCAGTCTGCTGGACCTGCGCAAGTACATCAACGGATTCTCCCTCATCGCCACCGCCAAGTACATGAGGAGGCCCGGGGAGATGCAGAGGCATTGAGGGAGCTGGTTCTCGTCCGTCCGCCGGTGGTCCACCTGAAGGCGGACTTCTACGGAAGTATCCCGGGAATTCCGTCCGGAATAGCGTACCTGGCGGCCTCGGTCAGGGCCGCGGGTTTTCCGGTAAGGGTCATAGACGCCTTCGGAACGGCTCCGCACCGTTTTTTCACCTTCCGCCGCCGCTACCGGGCCAGGGGGCTGACTCCGGGTGAAATCGCCGACCTTACCCCCCGGGATTCGATCGCTGGAATAAGCGTACACTGCGCGGGTGAACACTCCATGTCCTGCTCAATCATCAGGGAACTGAAGGCCAGGGCCCCCTTCAGGCCGGTCATCGTCGGGGGCTATCACGCTACCTTCGTGCCGGACGATTTCATCGCCGCCGGTGCGGACTACGCGGTCATGGGCGAAGGGGAGAACAGGCTGCCCGGGCTTCTGGCCGGTCTGGAGCGGGGGCTGGGGGCTGAAGGGCTGGAGGGGATCGCCGGCCGGGACGGAAAGGTCGAAAGAAAGACAAGGTACGTGGTTGACCTTGACAGCCAGCCCTTCGCGGCGGTGGAGCTGCTTCCCCTGGAGAACTACTGGAAACTCGGTTACGGTCACGGTCCGGTGATGAGAAACGTCCGCTACATGAACATCCTCACGTCCAGGGGGTGCCCTTACAAGTGCTCCTTCTGCCAGGCCCCGGAGATGAGCGGGGGAAGGTGGCTTCGAAAGAGCCCGCAGAGGGTTCTGGAGGAGATACGGTGGCACATGGACCGGTTCGGCGTCAGGGATTTCCACATTCAGGACGAAAACTTCGCCGTGGACAGGAAAAGGGTAGAGGAGATCTGCCGGGGACTGATTGACGGAGGTTTCGGGATCACTTTCTGTTTCCCTTCGGGGCTCAAAATGGAAACCCTGGACCGGGAACTCCTCGAACTGCTGGCCCGGGCCGGCATGCGATACTTCAGCCTCTCCCCGGAGACCGGATCACGAAGAGTCCTGGAGCTCATGAACAAGACCGCCGACATAGACAGGGTTCCCGGTCTCGTTTCCGCCGCGTCGGCCATGGGGGTGTCCACCTGCTGCTTCTTCGTGGCGGGCACACCGGGGGAAACCGATGAAGACCGCAGGGACACCCGGCGCTACATTCGCAGGCTGGCCCGGTCGGGAGTGGACGAAGTGGTGATGCCGGTGATGACTCCCTTCCCGGCAACGGCGTCCATGAACGATCCTGAACTGCAGGGTTTCCGGGAGATGGACGAACTGTGCTTCTCTCCGGTCTGGCGTCGCGACTACAGGAAACTCGACGGATTCAGAAGATGGACTTACGTCCACTTCTACGTTGTCAGGCTGCTTCACCATCCGCTCTCCTTTCTGGCCATGCTGGGAAGAATCTTCACCGGCAGGAGCAGAACCAAGGGTGAGATGACGGCCCGCAGGATGGTCAGGGACCTTCTGGACAAGCTGGCCTCCCTGGGCGGGCCTGAAGTGGAATGATGGGCGGGTACCTGCCGGAACTGCTTCTGGCGGCGCTCTTTATCCTGGGCGACCTTTTTCTCGAGGGAACCGCCGCCGCCGTCGCAACCTTCGCCGCCGGGGTGCTGGCCTGGGTCGTGTCCCTGCTGGCGGGCAGAGGCAGGATCGCCCTCCTTCTCGAGGGCGCCGTTCTGGGGGGGCTGACGATGGCGGCCCTGCTGACTTCGTTTCCGGGCGGGGCGCTGGCCCTCACGGAGGTAGTCCTCGGCGGCTTTCTTCTGGTATCGGGGCTGGCGGGGAGGCCCGCCCTGGAAAGACTCGGCGGCGGGCTGGCCCGGGGCATGCTGTCGAAGGGTGAGGGGGTCATCCTTTCCCTTTACATCGGCGGCGGTGTTCTCGCCCACGGCGCCGTCACCGCTGCGATGACGGAGCCCGGAGAAAGTGGAGGCGTGCTCTTGACCGCCCTTCTCCCGCTGTTTCTCGCCGTCTCCGGGTATGCGGCCAGGAGGAGGCTCAAAGGTTTGTCCCGCAGCCTTCTGCCGCGCCTCCAGGGCTCCCCCGGAGGGGAACAGACGCTTGTTTCCCCGGAGGGCCGGGTTCTGGGAAGAATCCTGGTGACCGGGGAGGGCGGCGCCGCGTCGGTTCGGGTAAAGGAACTCGATCCGGCCGGGCTTCCCGCCCTGGAGGCCGTTCTGGCCGCCGGAGGGTACAGATCGTTGCTCATCACGGAATGGCCCGGGGACACGCTCCCCCTGGAGATGAGCGGTTACTCCGGTTCCCGGGGCCGCTGGCTTCGGCGTCTCTGAGGGTGAATCGGGCGCGGCGGGGGTGGCATTTCCCCGGGAGCGGCACCGGTGGAGGAGTTCGGTGTTTCCGTCCGGTTCCCGTTTCGAGTTGACTTCCCGGCCGGGCATTGTAATCTTACGGAAACACTGTCTCGTTTTCTCTCTGCAAGCCTGTTTCCATGACCAGGGAGGTCACTGAAATGTCCCATTACCCGCGTCCCGGAATCAACCCGGACTACTGCAAGGGTTGCGGCCTCTGCGTCGCATCCTGCCCCAAGAAAGTCCTGGCGATTTCCGAAAAACTCAATTCCAAGGGCTACCATTATTGTGAGTACACCGGCGACGGCTGCATCGGCTGCGGCAACTGCTTCTACAGCTGCCCGGAACCCGCGGCGATAACCGTGTACCTCAAGGACCACCAGCCCGGGAAGGAGGCCTGAGCCTATGGCCAGGACACTGATGAAAGGCAACCATGCCGCCGTGTATGGGGCCGTGATGGCCGGATGCACCGCCTATTACGGGTATCCCATCACCCCCGCCAGCGAGATCGCCGAGGGCGCCGCCGAGATTTTTCCCAAGCTGAACAGAACATTCCTGCAGGCTGAGAGCGAGATAGCCGCCATCAACATGGTGTACGGCGCCGCCGGCAGCGGTCGCCGGGTGATGACCGCCAGTTCGGGCCCCGGCATCAGCCTCAAGATGGAAGGTCTTTCCTACTGTGCAGGGTCGGCGCTGCCCTGCGTGGTGGTGGACGTCATGAGGGGCGGCCCCGGGCTCGGGAACATCGGCCCCGAACAGAGCGACTACAACCAGGTGGTCAAGGGCGGCGGTCACGGCAACTACAGGAACCTCGTCCTTGCGCCCAACAGTTGCCAGGAAATGTGTGACTTCACCATGCTCGCCTTCGATCTTGCAGACAGGTATCGGAATCCGGTGTTCGTCCTCACCGACGGAGTCATCGGCCAGATGATGGAGGCGGTGGAGCTTCCGAAACCGGTGACCCACATCCCCGACAGGTCCGAGTGGGCGGTGTGCGGCACGCCCCTCAACAAGAACCTGATAAACTCCATCTATCTCGACCTGGACGACCTCGAGCGCTGGAACATGGCCCTCGATGCCAAGTACAGGTCCGTCAAGGAGAATGAAGTCAGGTACGAGGAGTACCTGATGGACGATGCGAAGATTGCGGTGGTGGGCTACGGCTGCGTGAGCCGGGTGCTGCGGAGCACGGTGGAGATGGCCAGAGCCCGGGGAATCAAGGTGGGCCTGTTCAGGCCGATAACCCTTTTCCCGTTCCCGGAGAAGCAGATCCGGGCTTTCGCCGACCGGGGGGTGGAGAAGGTTCTCACCGTGGAACTCTCCACGGGCCAACTGGTGGACGACGTGAACCTGTCCCTTCAGGGCACCCTGAAGAGCGACCTGTACTACCGCGTGGGCGGTAACGTTCCTTCCGCTCTCGAGATTCTCAACCGGATCTCCGAGCTTTACGGGGTGTAGCCATGGAAAAGAAGACCGTACTCAGAAAGCCTGCCGGTTTCCTCGATGTTTACAAACACAAGCCCGGGGCCGAGAAGGACAGAACCCACTACTGTCCCGGCTGTGGTCACGGCATCCTCCACAAACTCATCGCCGAGGCCATGGAAGACCTGGAGATAATAGACGACACCATCATCATCAGCCCCGTGGGGTGCAGCGTCTTCGCCTACTACTACTTCGACGGAGGCCACTTCCAGGTGCCTCACGGGAGGGCTCCGGCCGTGGGCACCGCAGTCAGCAGGGCAAACCCCGACAAGATCGTCATCAGTTACCAGGGCGACGGAGACCTGGCGGCCATCGGGGGGAACAACATCCTTCAGGCGGCGAACCGCGGCGAGAGTATCGCGGTTTTTTTCGTGAACAACGCCATCTACGGGATGACCGGCGGTCAGATGGCCCCCACCACTCTCGAGGGTCAGGTAACGACCACCACCCCCTACGGCAGGAATCCCGCCACCGACGGCCTGCCCCTGCGCATGGCGGAGATAATCAACCAGCTCGAGGCGCCCACCTTCGTCGCCCGGGTGTCCCTTCACAACCCCGCCAATATCCGCAAGACCAGGGCCGCCGTTCGTCAGGCCCTGCAGAACGCAAAGGAGCACAAGGGATTCCAGTTCGTCGAGGTCCTCTCGATGTGCCCCAGCGGATGGAAGCAGACGCCGGTTAACTGCCTGAAGTGGATCGAAGAGAAGATGCTTCCCATCTTCCCCCTGGGAACCCTCAGGGACCGCAGCGCCGAGGCGACTCCCGTCGTTCGCCCGGAACCGGTGCTCGAACCGGGGAAGGTTCTGGAGAAGCTCGGCCTCACCGAGGACAAGAGCAGAGGGTTCGCTCGCGGAACCGTCGCGGAGGAGTACTCGGAGATGTCCATCAGAATCGCCGGCTTCGGGGGCCAGGGCATCATGTCCACCGGGCAGATCCTCGCCCAGGTGGCGATGGAGTACGGCTACAACGTCTCCTGGCTTCCCAGTTACGGGCCCGAGATGCGCGGGGGGACGGCGAACTGCTCGGTCAACATCCAGGACGACACTATCGGCGGGGCCGAAGCGGTAAGCCCGAACATGGTGATAGCCATGAACAGACCCAGCATGGAGAAGTTCGAGAAAACCATGGTTGAAGGCGGCTCGCTGATCTACAACAGCACCCTTGTGGAGATCAGTCCTTCCCGAACCGACATAAAGGCCTTCCCCGTTCCCATCACCGGCCTTGCGAATGAACTGGGCGATATCCGGGTCCAGAGCGTGGTCGGAGTGGGGGCTTACGCGGCGGTGACGGGGATGTTCAGGCCGGAGGACATCATCGAGATGCTGCCCCAGTTTTTCAAGGGCAAGAACAAGAGTATCATAGACCTGAACGCTTCGGCGGTGAGAGCCGGTTACGATTACGTGAAGAATAACTTCTGAGGAGAGGGCCGGGTTTCCGGCCCCGCCTCGGCAGCCCCGGACAGGTTTGCCGCCCGGCGATCCTCCGGATGCGGCGGGCGGCAGGGCGGTTCCATACACGCCTTCGAGGAGGGCCGGTATGAAGAGAGCGGGCATAACCGCGGTCGTGTTGTTGTTGCCGTTTTCCGTCATGGGTTACGGCTACCCGGCCTCCCTCGAAAGCGGGACCGGTCTGTTCGGCATAGACGCCGTCACCGCTTCGGTAGGCGGTGCCGGCACCGTGGACCCGGGAGGGGCCGCCGTGTTTCTGAACCCCTCCGGCCTGGCCCTCCTTGGCTCCGCCAGAATCCAGGGGAGCATCGGCCCGGTTCTCAGCAATGAATCGGTTGAAACCCCCTACGGGAGATTCAATGTCGCCACCATCGCTCCGGGGGTCGCGGGGCTTGCGGCGGCGATTCCCGCCGGCCCGGGCCTTGGGTTCGGAGCGGGCCTTTGTCGCCTTTCGGACTTCTCATACAAGGGGGAGTACTTCGGCTACACCGGCACCGGCGGTAGCGACAGCACGGTGACGGTGTTCGAGCAGCAGAACAACAGCGGCGGAATCTGGGAGGCGTCTGCGGGGGTAGGGGCAAGGGTATTCACCGGCGTCTATGCCGGCGTCTCCGGGGGCTACCGCTTCGGAAGCGGCACCCGGGACTATTTTCACGACACCTCCGTTGACACCGCCTACACCGTCATTGAAACCTGGGAGGAGAGTTCCTTCGCCTACGGCGCCGGGCTGACCGGTGTGTTTTCCGCGCTGCGGATCGGAGCCTCCTATCAGAGCGGCATGGACATGTACCCTTCCCGGGTCCGCACCGGAGTGGTCTTCGGAGACATGACCGCATGGGAGCCCGCCCTGGGGGCGGACCTGGAGGTCAGGTTCCCCGGCGACTCGACCCAGTTCACCGTCAGGGTTTACGGTGGTTCCCTGCTTTCCGGCCGCACCCTCTACGGCCGGGCCGCCCTTTTCATGTTCAGCCCGCCGGGGTCCGATGCGGGTGAAGGGCTGGGCTTTTCCCTGGGGATGAGCTTGAAGATGAGCGAGACCCTTGATTTCGACGCCGCCCTGTCCTGGATGAACCAGAGCCGGACCGGCGACGTCTTCGGAGGGTACGCCGAAAACGCCTCCGTGACCGACACGAATACGGGTATAACGGCCGGAATCACGTGGACGCAAAAAAGATAGGAAGCGCCACAATGAAAATGGTCTGCCTTGCCGCCGCCATCCTTGTCATTCCAGGCTCCCTTTTCGGCTACGGGTATCACGACTCCTTCTCCACCGGCACTCCCACCGCGGCGTTCACCTCCCGGGCCGCCGCCCTGGGCGGCCTGAAGGCCCAGCCCATGGGGGGGCCGTCGGACATCTTCATGAATCCCGGCGCCCTGGGCCTGCTCGAGGGGGTCTCGGTGAGCGTGGACGGCGGAGCCCTGAGATGGCGGGAAACCGTCAACGGCGATATCGTCACGAACCGCGGGGGGGAAGTCCTTGGGGTCGCCACATTGGCGGTTGCGGTTCCTCTCGAGCCCTTCGTTCTCGCGGCGGGGGCCGCCAAGACCGCCGATTTCGACTACGCCGGCACCCACAATTCGTTCAACGCTTACTCGGGCGATCTCGACAGCGTGGAAGTCGCTTTCGTCACCGGGAGCCAGTGGGAATACCTGGCGGGGATCTCGAGGCGTCTCGTCGGGGGGCTGAGCGCCGGTCTGTCGGCGGGAGTGCGGACCGTCGGCGCCGACTACGACTACTACTTCAGTGACAGAACCTTCGGCGGAAGGGATTCCACCGCCCGGTGGACCGAGTCCGCAAGGGAGTTCTGCTGGCACGGCGGGCTGGCCGTCGTTTCGGAACTCGCCTCCGCCGGAGTGTCCTACGCCTCCGCCGGCGATTACTCCCATCCCGTGCTTGTTTTAGGGGGAAGCGTTGTCTCGCCCCACATCAACAACACCCGCACGGGCTTCGAAGCCGAGATAGGCCGCCCCTTCGAGAAGAACGACTTCACCGGGAAGCTCTTCGTCGAGTCGTCCCTCACGCCCCGCTTCGAAATGAGGGCCTCGGTGCTTTTCAACGAGGGCTACCGGGCCGGCCGGACGAGTGTGGGTTTCGGCGTCGGCGGTGGTTACAGCTTCGATGCCCTGGACGTATCGCTCGGATGCCTGGTGAACTCCAGGAACAGGAGCGGCAGCGCGTTTTCCGGCGAGGACGCCGAGAGTGTCGAGGACGGTTCCATCTCCCTTGTTTTCGGCTCGGTCTTCAGGCTCTGATCGTCGGGGACACCTATGGCCGGATGGGTCAGGATCATCTGCAACCGCACCGCCGGAGGCATCAGGGTCTCCGGTGACTGCTCGGGTCTCCTTGGCGTTCCGCTGGAAATACTCCAGTCCGCCATAGACCCGGGCCCCCTGCTCCCCGCTGTGGTCAAGGAGGCCCTGGAGGACCCGTCCAGGCCCCTCAGAGAGGATCGACAGGCGGGGCTTATGGTGACCGCCGGGGAGGCGGGCCGGGAGGTGATCCTGGTGGTCACCGAAATCCCTACCGAGGCTGATCCGGTTTACCCCGACCTGCCCGCCGGGGTGCTGTCCCTGGATCATTCGGGGATCATCAGGTACTACAACAGGCTTCTGGCGGAGATGTTCGGGATGGCGGCCTCCGGATGCGTCGGGTCCGATGTGGCCAAGGTGCTTCCCCAGCCGGTGCTGTACAACTGGAGCAGCGTGATCAAATCGGCGATGATGGGGCACCAGGTCAAGGTGGAGTTCCTGCCGGTGGCGGGGAGGAAGAACTCCGGAATACTGGCGCGGGGCGGAGCGGGAATCGTCGGCCTTTTCCTCGACTTCACCGAAACCCTGGAAACCGAAAAACGCTTTAGAGCCGTTCAGAAGATGAATCAGGCGATTCTCAGCGCCGGCGATTCCGGCATACTGATGTTCGACGGCAAGGGAAGGATTCTCCTGGCCAACAGGGCGATGGGACGCATTGCCGGGCAGAACAGCAGCCTTGTGGGCATGCACATAAGCAATGTGTTCGCCGATGAATGCCTGAGCTGGGTTGACCGGTCGGCGAAGCGGCTTCTGGCCAGACCGGGGAAGAGGATCGCCAGCGGTGACATGGAATGGCCCGGTTCCTCCGGGGAGACCAGGATTGTGAGGCTCTCGCTGCAGTCCATCACCGATGATTCCGGCGTTGTCACCCATATCGTGGGGTATGTGGACGACGTCACGGAAAAGGTCCGGGGAGCGAAGAGGCTCGAGTCCCTTGGCAGGAGCCTGGATCTGATGGCCGGGCTCGCGGGCCCGGCTCCCGGGCCGGGCCGTCGGAACACCGGCAGTGCGGCGCTGATCAGGGAAATCCTCGAGGCTGACGTATTGGCGATCTATGTGAACGACCCCTTTTCGGGAGCGATCCTGTCCGACAGCGACGGTTCATGGCCGGAGGGGCTGCCGCCCGCAGATTTTCAGGAACTCAGGTTTCCCGCAATCACCTGTGGCGAAGAGGGCCTCATGCAGTTGACCGGGGACGGAGCGGGGATTCTCAGGGGTTGTTTCGACGAGATTCTGGCCTATCCCCTCGTAAACGCAGGCCTCTCCCTGGGCTGCATCATAGTCGCTTACTCGTCCGGGGGGCGGGAGGCGATGCACCGGAAAGCGTCCGTGGGGGAACTCTCGACGGCGCTCCTTGCTTCCGGGCTGGCCTTGAACCGGGAGCGCGGCGAAGTGGAGAGGCTGTCCGGCATGCTCAGGGGCAGGGACCTTTTCCTGGAAGACCTCTTCGGAAAGCTACCCTGCCCGGCGGTCCTCTTCAGCGAATCGGGCGGGATCAGGCTCTGGAACGACGAGATGACGCTGCTGTTCGGCGAGAATCCCATGGCCCTCGCGGGTAACCTTCAGCAGAGGTTCCTTGAGAGGTTACTGTCGGGGTTCGGGGGGGTCACCGGAGTTCTGAAGCGGCTCTCCCGGGGAGAGGCCGTCATACAGGACCGGCTTTATCCCGGCAACCGGGAGGGAGGCGCCGGCCCTCTGTTCCAGGTAAGGAAGGTGGACCCGCTCCTCCAGGGATCGGACGAATCGCATTTTCTGGCCGTCCAGGCGTCTTCAGAGGACGGCCCCTCGAGGGTTCCCGGTTCTACTGTGCTCCTGGAGACCATCGCCGGGCTGTATGAAAGCCTCGAACCGACCCAGGTGCTCCGCAGGGCGGCCCTTGGTGCCATGAAACTCACCGGGGCCTCGGCGGCCGGGGTCGAGGTGGTCGGGGTCGGCAGGGTCCGGGTGCCGGACGACGGATGGACCGGGGCGGCGGACTGGGAGGCGGTGATAACCCTCGAGGGCGACAGAGCGGTTTTCCAGTTCCTGGGCGGGGGGCGGACCGGGCTGCTGGAGCAGCTTGGGAAGGTCCTGCTCAGGATCACCGGCAGGCTGATGTCGGTGGTGTCACCGGCGGTGCTGGAGAGGATCACCGGGATTCCCGGCGGCCTCGTCGTCGTCTCGGATGGCGGCGGAAGGGTTCTGTTCGCCAACTGGCCCGAGGTCGTATTCGGAGAAAGCCGCTTCGTTTTGATGAAGGATCTGTTCCGCGAACAGCCTTCCCGGGATGTTCTGATTTCCCTGAAAACCGCGGGGAAGGCGGTCTGGCGGGATTCCGGGGTGGGGCTGATTCAGGGAGTCTCCCTGGCCGGGGGCGCTTCGGACCGGATACTCTGGTTTCCCGTTGGAAGTGATGACGACTCCGCCGGCGACTCCAAGGTGGGAGAGGTGGTTCCCGCCCTGGTGGACGCCCTGCTGTCCTATGCCCGTCGGGCCAGGGCTTCCCTGGATTCCCTGGCCCGGATGCTGGACGGCAGGGATGCGCTCAATGGGGTGGTGACGACGCTGGCCCTGGATCACGCCGCCGCCGGGGAGGTACTGGAGGTGCTGAAGGTTGTCGGGGCCTCGATCGGGGCCAGGTCCCGGCCCGTGAACCCGGAGGAGTGTCTGAATACGGCGGCGGGGCTGGTCAGGAACGCCGGGGAAAGGGTTCCGGAGGTAACCCTCCGGGGTGAGCTTCCCGAGGTACTGATTGATCCGGAATGGACCTCCCGGGTTCTGGCCCGGCTGCTGATGATGGTCCGGGAGGGACAGGTGACGGCCCGGTCCGACGGGCGATGGGTTGTATTGGACATTCCTGCGGGGCTGGATGATGAAATCCCTGCCGCTCACGGAACCTGTCTGGTCCCTTCGCTTTCAGAGGACGGAACCATAGGGCCTGTCGCGGAAGCCGGCATACTCGCGGCTCTGCTGCACAGACAGGAATGCCGCCTGGAGAGGGGGCAGTCCGGGAGCCTCAGGCTTTACCTTCCGGTGGTTGACTGACCCCGTAGGTCTTTGGCTCTTCATGATTCTGCGTCCACGATGCCACGGATTCCGAGGGACAGACATTCCCGATCCTCCCGGGCCGCGGGTGTTCCCCGGGATGCCCTGCCTTCCGGTGACAACCATCTTGTTCCCCTGGGAAGCCTCCCTTCGATACCGTCCTCCTGAGGAAGGGATGATGACGAAGCGGCGGCGGTTTGTCGTTCAAGAACTTCACCGGACGGCGCTTCACCGGGCGGAGGTGATCCGGTGCCGTCTTCCCTCCTGAAGACGCCATGTACGCAAATCCCGGAAGAGCCCTTATATTTGCGGTCAACCGCATTTTTGATCGGAGGAACCGGTTGGACAGCTATGACTTCAGAAGCCTGCAGAAGAAATGGTCGCCGATCTGGGAGAAGATGAACCTCTACGCCACCGGCGACGATCCGGACAGGCCGTACTTCTACTGCCTCGATTACTTTCCCTATCCCTCCGGTGCCGGCCTCTCGGTGGGCCACTGCAGAAACTACATCCCCACCGACGTCATATCCCGTAAGAAGAGGATGGACGGGTTCAACGTGCTGCA
>JAKPTG010000089.1 GCA_029571005.1 Candidatus Fermentibacterota bacterium | reverse complement strand
CGGGGGGCGCATAATCGATCCCGTCAACGGCGCCGATTTCATCGGAGATATCGGGCTGGACCGGGAGCGGGTGGCGGAGACCGGCCGGAATCTGGACCTGTCCCTGGCCGAGCGGGTGGTGGAGGTGGAGGGGATGTGGGTCATCCCCGGGGTGATCGACCCCCATACGCATGTTTCCTCCTGGATCGGGGATTACCCGGGGTTCAGGATGATGGCCCGGGAAGGGGTCGTCACCGCGCTGGACATGGCGGGACCGGCGGAAAACGTGTTTTACAGCCTGCGGAACCACGGCTCCGGCATGAACATCGCCTGTCTCGAGGCCTTCACCCTTGGCGAGGGGGCCGAAAACGCCGGTCCCGGGGACGGAGAAATCCGGGACCGCCTCGCCGCGGCGCTGCGGGACGGGGCCTTCGGCGTCAAGCTCCTGGGGGGACACTACCCCCAGACCCCGGAGACCACCGGAAAGGTGATCCGCCACGCCGCGGACATGGGGGTCTACGTGGCCTTCCACGCCGGCACCACCTCCCGGGGCAGCAACCTGGAGGGAATGAGGGAGGCTCTCCTGCTGGCTGAGGGCCGGCCCCTCCACCTGGCGCACATCAACAGCTACTGCCGGGGGGCGGTGATGGACCCCCTCCGGGAGGTCGCGGAGGCGGTGGAACTGCTCCGGAGATCCCCCAATGTCTGGTCCGAATCGTACCTGAACGTCTTCAACGGAACCTCCGGCAAATGCCGGGAGGGTCGGGTCATGAGCCAGGTGACCAGGGTCTGCTGCGGGAAGGGAGGCTTCTCCGAAGACGAGAAGGGCTTAGGGGAGGCCATCCTTGCCGGGTACTGCCGGGTCACCATGCTCCGGGCGGGGGAGAACGTGCTGGTCACCGGACGGGAAGGCCGTGACCTCTGGAGATCGAAGGACACGGACGTCACCGTGAGTTTCCCGGTCAATATCCCGGAGGTGCAGCTCAGCCTGGCGGCGGTGAAGGACGGGGCGGGGGATTTTGTCGTCGATGCACTGTGCACCGACGGCGGAGGAATTCCCCGGAACACCATGGTGAGGCACGGCCTGGCCATGGCGGCCATGGGGGCGCTGACACCCGCGGAACTGGTCCGAAAGCTTTCCGTCAACGCCGCCCGGATGCTGGGTTTGCGGAACAAGGGAAGCCTCGCCCCGGGCGCCGACGGGGACATCACCGTCCTGGATCCCGCCCTGGGCAGGGCCCGCATGGGGATCGCCCGGGGGGGGATCATCATGGTGGACGGTGTGGCGGTCGGCAGCGGGGGCTCCGCCCTGACAAGCGCCGAAGGGGAGGCCAGGCTGCGCGCCCTGGGGCTTCCATACGGTGTGGTGGATTCGGGGGATTTTCTGCGGAACAAGGAAAGGGCATCATGACGGAAAAACTGGACGGCCTTCTGGATCCGCTGGAACCGAGGCTCCGGGAGTATCGGCGGGACTTTCACGCCCATGCCGAAACGGGCTGGAACGAGTACCGGACTTCGGCGCTGGTGGCCCGGAGACTCGACGAACTGGGCTTCCGGCTTCGGGTGGGGCCGGAGGTGGTGGCGGGTCAGGCCCGGATGGGGCTCCCACCGGAGGAGGTCATGGAGGCCCGGTACCGGCGGGCCCTGGATGAAGGGGCCCCGGAGAAGTACGCGGAAAAATTCCGGCATGGCTTCACCGGCCTGACGGGGGAGATCGGCCGGGGGGAAGGGCCGACCGTCGGTTTTCGCTTCGACATGGACGCCCTGGAGGTGGAGGAGAAAGGGACGGAGGACCATCGTCCGGCGCGGGAGGGCTTCGCGTCCATCCACAGGGAGGCGATGCACGCCTGCGGCCACGACGGGCACACCGCCATCGGTCTGGGGCTGGCGGAGGCGCTGGCACGGATGCGGGACCGCCTCAGCGGCAGAGTCCGCCTCATCTTTCAGCCCGCCGAGGAGGGGGCCCGGGGCGCGCGGGCCATGGTGGAGGCCGGGGTGGTGGACGACCTGGACCGGATTTACGGCCTCCATATCGGAGCGAAGGCGCTGACCACCGGGGAATTCTGC
>JAKPTG010000085.1 GCA_029571005.1 Candidatus Fermentibacterota bacterium | reverse complement strand
TTCCAGGAGGGCGAAGCCCCTGGTGAGCATCAGTTCGCCCTTCATGGTCTCGGCTTCCTCGTGGGTGATCCAGCCCTCGGCTTCGTTCTGGGCGATGGCCCCCTCGGCGTTGTTGAAGACCTCCAGGGCCTCGTCGTAATTGCCCTGGATGAGGTGGATCTCGGCAAGGGTCTCCAGCAGGTCGGGGTTGGTGGGGTCCAGCGCGATGCCGGAGTGGAGAATTGCGACCGCCCTGGAGGCGTACTCCCGCTTGAGAGTTTCATCTTCGGTGTTGAAGAAGAGGTTCTCCAGTATCCTGGCGCTGTTGTAACTGGAAAGCACCGCACCGGAGAGGACCCTGTAGTACTCGTTCTCCAGGAACTCCTTCCGGTAGGGATCGGCCTCCGCGGCCAGCTCGGCCTCAAGGGAGGAGACCATGGAAGAACCGAGGCTGAACGCTTCCTCGAAAAGGTCCAGGGCTTCCGCCGTCTCACCCTGGTTCAACCGGATGTCGCCCTTCATCTGGGGGAACTCGGGCCTTTCGGGGGCGATCTCGGCTCCCTGCGACAGAACCTCCATCGCGCCGGACATGTCGCCGCCGGTGAACCTGGAGTTGGCGGTGTTGTAGAAGGCGCTCCAGAACTCGGCTATCGCGGGCTTACGGGTCGGATCCAGCCGGTAGGCCTGGCCGAAGGCGGCGGTGGCGCTTTCCCAGTCCTGCTGGAAGCAGTGGGCCCTGGCCTTCCAGTACCATATCTCGGCGTTACCCGCCTCGGGACCGGCCAGGACGCTGTCCGCCAGGTGAACGGCCCGGGCGTAATCGCCGTTCTGGATATGCACCTTGATACCGGTGGCGGACGGGGAACTGCACCCCGTGAGCACCAGCAGGGCAAGGAAGGCGATGGTTATCAGTGTTTTCAACAACTCAATCCTCCATTCGGGGTTCGAATCGAAAGCGACCGGGATGTTTCTCATTTTTGAAGAGACATTGTAATCTTGCCTTCCGGCGGTTTCAAGTCAACACCGGGGCTTGACCGGCCCCCTCCGTATGTGCAGTATCAATCGCTCCGGAGGTGAGTAATGGCCGTTTTCGCCGCCGCCGCAGCCTGGGTTCTGTCGTCCCTCATCTACTCCTCCGGACAGCCCCGGGAGCTCCAGAGGAGCGCTTCCGTGGATATCGGCGGACAGTACATCCTGTTCATGGAAGGGGCCCGGGAGGCAAACCTGGCCCTGGTGTCCACCGGGCGGCCCAACTTCGCCACCCCCACCGGGGATTTCCAGATTCTCTACCGGCTGCGAAATCCCGTCTCCAGCTCCTACAACGTCCGGATGCCCTACTGGATGTGCATCACCCCCGGGGAGGCCATCGGCCTCCACCAGGCCGGCAGGTCCGGGGAGGCCAGGCTCGGGGAGCCCCTGTCGCACGGCTGTGTGAGGCTCGGGGAGACCACCGCCCGGTGGGCCTACTCCTGGCTGCCCATCGGAGCCCCGGTCACCATCCGCTGAGCTTCCTCCGCCACGTCCCTGAGCTTCTGGGCGCAGCCGTCCGCCATCACCAGGATCGCCCGGTCCGTGGACACCACCGAGACGCCGGACAGTCCCATCACAACCGTCAACCTGCCGGTGGAGTCGTAAACCAGCACGTCCTCCGAGTCAACCAGCACCCTCTCGCCCCGGCGGACCCCCGCGGCCCTGGCTCCGGGCCAGTCTCCTATGTCACTCCAGCTGAAGTCCGCGGGAACCACCGCGACGTTGTCGGCCTTCTCCATGACGCCCACATCAATGGACACCGCCGGGAGGGAGCCGAACAGGGCCGCTTCGGGGCGGGTTTCCGACTCCAGCCGGCCGAGGGCCCGGTACAGCTCCGGAAGATGCTTCCGCAGGGCGGCGAGTATCTCCGACACCTTCCACACGAACATGCCCGCGTTCCACAGGTAACCCCCGGCGGCCAGGTATCGGGCGGCGGTGGCCCCATCGGGCTTCTCCCGGAAGGAGTCAACCCTGAACACCCCTTCGGACAGTTCCGCACCGGTTCTGATGTAGCCGTAACCGGTTGCGGGAAACACCGGGGGAACCCCCATGGCAACCAGGTAACCCTTCTCCGCCGCCTCCACCGCCTTGAGAACCGTCCGGCGGAAACCGGAGTCGGGGTGAATGCTGTGGTCGCTGGGCACCACGATCATCACCCTGTCGCCCATCCCCCGGCGGGCCAGCGCCGCCGCGGCCCACCCTATGCAGGGGGCGGTGTTCCGACCCTCGGGCTCCAGCAAAAGGTTGCCGCCGTCCAGCCATGGAAGCTGTTCCGCGGCCAGAGCCCCGTAATCCCTTCCGGTGACCACCATCACCCGCTCCCGGCCGCAGATTCCCGCCAGCCGCTCCCCGGTGAGCTGAAGCATGGTGCCGCCGGGAAGAAGCTCCAGAAACTGTTTCGGCATGGAAGCCGTGGAAAGGGGCCAGAAACGGGTTCCCCGGCCTCCGGCCATTATCATTCCCACCGGATTTCCGCTCACTCTCCGATCACCGCCTTCCACGCCCCCGACGGGGCATGCACCCTGCCGCCGTCCCGATCCGCCAGAAAGCATTCCTTCCGTTCGGGGATGAAGAGAACCTCCCATTCGGACATTACCAGGGAACCCTCCACCCTCTCCAGCGTGTACCGCCCGCCGTCTATCACCGGGCCGGGGGGGAGGACCGGTCTGCCCAGGTTTCCCCAGTCCACCGCATCCATGGCCTCGGGCATGTGCAGAGGCCTGGGTTTTCCGTCGTCCCCGATTCTGCCCCAGTCCCATATCCTGTAGGTCACGTCGCAGTTCTCCTGAACCTCCAGTACCGAAAGCCCCGGACCGAGGGAGTGTACCGTGCCCGCAGGAAGGTGCATGGTCATCCCGGGAAAAGCCTCGTAAGTCTCCATGAGGTTCTCCGGGCCGCCCCTTTCCACCGCCGCCAGAAAGGATTCCCTGGTGGTTCCGGGCGTCAGGCCCGCCAGGATGGAACTCCGTCCCTCCAGCACCACCCAGGTTTCGTCCTTGTGGGGGCCGCCGTCCCCCGCCCCCACCCCCGGATGGACCTGTATGGAAAGGTTCATGGACGTGTGCAGCGTCTTGACCATAAGGGGAAACCGGAAACCCCTCCGGATCGCCGCCAGTTCCGTTTTCCCGCCCCCGGACAGGGGTTCCAGGGTCACCGATCCGTCGGAATCGTCGTACACCCACCAGAGTTCCCCCACCCCCCCCGGCAGGGAACCCCAGACCCTCTTGACCTCCCTGGGCACACAACGGTAGATCACGTCAGCCTCCGGGCCGCACTCACCAGGCGCTTCGCCAGGGGGCCGCAGGTGCCGTCCCGTTCAGGGTGCCACTGCACCGCGGTGACGAGGCCGTCCAGGGAAACCATGGCCTCCAGAACCCCGTCGCGGCTCCTGGCGGCCTCCCGGTAGCCGGAGGGAACCTCCTCCAGCGCCTGGTGATGGGAACTCCAGACCATGCATTTCCCCCCAAGCAGCTCCCTGAGGGGGGTGCCCGGAACGGTGTCCACCTCGTGGAGCCCCCCCCGATGGTCCAGCGCCCCGGTCACCACAGAGGGTATATCCTGAATCAGGGCGGTTCCATGCGCTATCCCGGCGAGCTGCATGCCAAGGCACACCGCCAGAACCGGAAGCCCCGCCTCCCGCGCCACCCGGTACACTTCCATGTCCCACAGGGGGCGGTCCGTCTCGGGATCCCTGCTGCCCCGGTTCTCCCGGTTGAAAAGGGCCGGATCGGGATCCCTGCCGCCGGTCATCACCAGCCCGTGAATCTCCCCGACCTGCTCCGAGGCCGGCCGGCCGGCCCACGGCAGTATCCCCAGGGGAACCGCGTCCAGCTCCCGGAAAAGCCTCATGTAGCTCTGATTCAGGGTGAATTTCCAGGAACCGTAGAGCCGCTCCTCCTCCGGAGGGTTGGCCTCCCAGAACATGGTGAGACCGATCCTTGGCTTCACAGTTCCGTCATCCTTTCCAGGGCCTTGAGGGCGGCGCCCGCGAGTTCTTCCGGAATCAGAATTCCCGGGTCGTCGCCCCGGAGCGCCTCCAGCACCATGTCCGGGGTGGCGTTCCTCATGTCCCGGCAGCTGATGTCCCCCGCGGCGGTGAAGGACCTGTCCGGGAACAGGGAGGAAAGCCTGTACACCATGCCCTCCTCGGTCCCTATGATGAAACGCCGCCTGTCGGAACCGGCCACGTAGTCTATCATGCCGCCGGTTCCCAGGACCGCGTCCGCCTCCCGCCGGAAAACCGGAGGGGTCTCCGGGTGCACGAGCACCGCCGCATCGGGCCACTCGGCCCTGGCGCGACGAAGGCTCCGGATGTCGGCGCCGGAATGGGCGTGGCACCCTCCGGGCCAGGGGATCACCCGGCGGCCGGATTCGGCGGCGGCGTACTCCGCCAGGTTCCTGTCCGGGCCGAACAGGACATCCCCCGGGGGCGCCGCCCGGACCACCCCCACGGCGTTGGCGCTGGTGCAGCACGCCCAGCTCTCCGCCTTCGCCTCCACCGGCGAGTTGATGTACGTCACGAGGGCGGCCCCGGGGTGCTCCCTCTTCCACGCCCCGGCGTCCTCCCCGCTCATGCAGGCCGCCAGTGAACAGTCCGCCCCGGGGGCGACCAGCCTCACCACCGAGCCGGGAGACAGTATCTTGACGGTCTCGGCCATGAATCGAACCCCGCACAGGATCACCAGGGGGGCGACGGACTCCCGGGCGAACCTGGAGAGTTCCAGGCTGTCCCCCACCAGGTCCGCCATTTCCTGTATCTCCCGGGGCTGATAGCTGTGGGCCAGAATCACCGCGCCCGTGCTCCGCTTCAGCCGCTTCACTTCACCCTTCTCAAGGTTATCCATCAGACGGCCTCCCGACTATGGTTCCGGCACCCAGCACCCGATCCCTCCGGTAGAAAACCGCCAGCTGTCCCGGCGCCACTGCCTTCTGGGGGGTGCGGAAGGCCACGTCGCACCGGTCGCCCTTCCGGGCGACGGTCCCGGAGACGGGCCTGTGCCTGGAACGGAGCTGGACCTCCGCCTCGAAGACCTCCTCCCGGGGCATCTCCAGGTCGTTGATGCCGACCGCCGTGCAAGCCGGGGAGTAAAGCTCCTCCGCCTCCCCCACCACCAGCCTGTTCTCCCGGGGCTCCAGCCTGATCACATACATGGGCCTTCCGTGGGCGCCGACGCCCCTCCTCTGGCCCACCGTGTAATGCCCCAGCCCCCGGTGAACCCCCACATGCCTTCCGTCGTCGGTCACCACCGGGCCGGGCTCGCCGCGGCGGTCCGGAACGAAGCACAGATCCTGGCTTTCCCGGGGAATGAAGGGCAGCCCCGCCTCCTCCACCATGCGCCTCGCCCCGTCCTTCGTGAGGCGACCCAGGGGAAAGACGCACGCATCCATGATCCTCCGGGGCACCAGGGCCAGGAAGTAGCTCTGATCCTTCGAGCGGTCCCGGCCCCTGAAAAGCCCCTCCCCGGTGCGGACCGCATAATGCCCGGTGACCAGCGCCTCCCCCGGACGCAGGATGGAACCGGCAAGAGCGAGTTTCACCCGGGAGTTGCAGAGGGCGCAGGGGTTCGGGGTGAGCCCCCGCCCGTAGGATTCCTCCGCCGGGCCGAGCACCTCTCTGAGGAAAGCCTCCCGGGCATCCATCGTATCCAGACGGATTCCCAGCATGGCCGCAGCCTCCCCGGCCTGCTGCGGGGGGCCGTCCCCCCGGACGTCAACGAACAGAGCCCTCACGGAACCGTACCGCCCGGCGCAGATCAGCATCGCCGCAGTGGAGTCCACCCCGCCGGAGACACAGACCAGGGCGTCAGGCACCGAATTTTTCCAGCCTTCCCGCCGACGCCAGCAGCAGGGGCATCAGGTCCATGGAGTTCATGGTGCCGAGTGAACCGGACGCCGCCTGGCGTTCGGAAAAGGCGCTGTTCCACCCCGTCCGCTGAAAACCGCCGTGCACCAGCAGGGGCACGGGGTGCCAGCTGTGCATCTTCATGGCGCACGGGGTGCTGTGATCCCCGGTGACCGCCACCACATCGAAGCCGGCCTTCAGTATTTCCGGGAGAGCCGTATCGAACTCCTCCAGGGCCGCCTTCTTCCTTTCCCGGTCGCCGTCCTCTCCGGAGCTGTCCGTGGGCTTGTGATGGAGAAAGACAAAATCGCAGCCCCGGGCCCTGGCATCGTGAACCGCCCCGATCTGATCCTGAAGGTTCTCCGGGGCCGGCTGGGCCAGGGACATTCCCAGAAGCGAGGCCAGGCCGCGGTACATGGGATACACCGCCACCGCGGCGGGGTTCAACCGGAAACGGGAGCCGAAACTCCCGTACTCCCGGTTCGCCGCTATGCCCCGGAGCAGAAGCCCGTTGGCCCTGGGCTGCGGCCGGAGCAGGGCCAGGGCCTGTCTCAGGAACTCCCCCACCACCTCGGCGCTCCTGCGGCACTCCGGCGAGGGCGCCTCCACGGGGAGGGGGGCGAGTCCCACGGCCCCCGGGTCGGTGTCCCCGAGGCCGTCGGCCAGCCCGGCCCCCCGGAACACGACGCAGGCCCGGTGCTCCTTGACCGGCCTCACCATGACCTCCACCCCGGGGATGGTGATCGTGTCCAGAACGGCGGTCAACTCCGCGCACTTCTCGGTGGATATTCTTCCGGCCCGCCGGTCGGTGATTATTCCGTCGTCGTCCAGGGTGCAGAAGTTTATCCGGGCCGCCAGGTCGCCCCGGCAAAGGGGAAACCCTATCCCGAGAACCTCCAGCACTCCCCTGCCGATCAGGTTCTCCACGGGATCGTAACCGAACAGGGCCATGTGGGCCGGCCCGCTGCCGGGGGTTACGCCGACGGCCACCGGGATCAGCTGTCCAAGCGCCCCATCCCGGGTCAGGGCATCGAGGTTCGGGGTCTCCGCCTCCTCCAGGGGGGTGCCCTGCCCCGGCGCGTTCACGTCCCCCAGGCCGTCCAGCACCGCCAGCAGAATGGAGCCGCCCCTGGGAACCGCCAGTTTCTCCGCCAGTTCCACGCCTCTGTTCATTCCTCAGCCTCCCTGTAAACCACACCCCGTCCAGCGACGATCTCTCCGGCCGGGAAGGGCTTCTCCCCGGCCTCCTCCAGAATCCGAACGACTTCGTCCGGGTCCGGAGTCACCATCAGGAAACCGGCCCCCATGTTGAAGGCCGACCTCATCTCCTCCTCCGGCACCTCCCCCAGCCGGGATATGAGCCGGAAAACAGGGGGTACCGGCCAGCAAGGGTCCATCACCGCACCGACACCCTCCGGAAGTATCCTCTCGAGATTACCCGGCACTCCCCCGCCGGTGATGTGGGCCATTCCGGTGAGCAGCCCCCTGGAGAGCAGGGGGAGCACCGGATTCAGGTAGCTCCTGTGCACCGCAAGGAGGGCTTCCCCCAGGGTGGCGCCCATGAGTTCCCCGGGCCTGGCGTCGAGGCTCATGCCCTCCGCCTCCAGCAGAATCCTTCTGGCCAGGGAGTAGCCGTTGGTGTGCAGCCCCGTGGAGGGCAGCCCCACGATCCGGTGTCCCGGCCTCACCTTCGATCCGTCAACTATCGCCGGTTCGTCAACCACCCCCACTATCGTCCCGGCCACATCGTAGTCGCCGGGGCCGTAGAAACCCGGCATCTCGGCGGTCTCCCCGCCCAGCAGGGCGCACCGGTTCTCCACGCACGCCCCGGCCATCCCGGTGACTATCCGGGCCGCGATGTCCGCAGACAGGGAGCCGCAGGCGATGTAATCCAGGAAGAAGAGGGGTGTCGCGCCCTGCACCAGTATGTCGTTCACACAGTGGTTCACCAGGTCCGCCCCGACGGTGGAGTAGTCCCCCGCCAGGGAGGCCACCCTCAGCTTGGTGCCGACGCCGTCGGTGCCGGCCACGAGCACCGGAGAGACGATCCCGGGGAAGTCCGCCCGGAAAAGGCCTCCGAAATGACCCAGGTCCGACAGGACCCGGGGGGTGAAGGTCCGCCGGACCGCAGCCTTCATCAGAGACACCGCCCGGTTCCCCTCCCGTATATCCACCCCGCTGGCCCTGTAATCCATCGCAGACATCATCCGATCCTGTCAAGCTGGTTGGTGGACAGGTAGTAGGCAAGCCTTTCCGACACCGCCTGGGAGTCAAGGTTCCTGAGCCCTTCGACCCCGAAGCCCTCGATGGCGAAACCGGCGGTGACCGAACCGTAGCACATGGCCCGGGCTACGTTGCCAAGGTTGAGTTCACTCCCGGACCCCGACAGGTAAGCCAGCATGCCGGCGGCGAAACTGTCGCCCGCCCCGGTGGGATCCACCACCTTTTCAATGGGCATCGCGGGCATCATGAAGGGCGCCTTGCCCCCGAGCACCATGGCCCCCCGGGCGCCCATCTTCACCACCACGAACCTGGGCCCCCTGCTCAGGAGGAATCTGCCGGCCTCAAAGAGATTGGAGCTTCCCGAGACCTGCCGGGCCTCGGAAGCGTTCACCAGCAGGATGTCCACCCTCCCCATGGCCTCCAGAACCAGTTCCCGCTTCCGGTCTATCCAGAGGTTCATGGTATCCATGGCGACCCATCCGGGAGACGAGATCTGATCCATGACCCTGAGCTGGAGTTCCGGGTCTATGTTGGCCAGGAATACGCAGGGCGTCTCGCGGTAGGATTCGGGAAGCCTGGGTTCGAATCCGGCGAAGACCCCGAGTTCGGTCCTGAGTGTTTTGGCGTCGCCGAAATCGGGGCCGTACACCCCCTCCCAGCGGAAAGTCGGCCCCTGCCCGGTCACGAGTCCCGTCAGATCCACATTCTTGGAGGCCAGGAAGTTCATCTCCGCCTTGGGGAAGTCCGGCCCCACCACCCCCACGACCCTCACGGAGTCCAGTGGGCATGCCGCCAGGGAAAAGTACACTGCGGACCCCCCAAGGGTTTCCTCCACCTTTCCGGCGGGAGTGGTGAGGGTGTCCAGAGCCACCGAGCCCACAACAAGGATAGCCATTCGATACCTCTACATTCTTTCCGGCGCCGAAACGCCCAGAACTCCAAGAAGCCCCTTCAGGCCTTCCCTGCAGGCGAGGCAGAGCATCATTCTGGCCCTGCCGAGGGGAAGGTCGTCCGGGACCATCACCCTGTGGTGCGAATAGAATCCGTGAAACGCCGCCGCTAGCTCCGCCGCCGCGTCGGTGAGCCGGTGGGGGGCCAGTTCCGCCGCCGCCGACGCCACCCTTACCGGCAGGGCCTCCAGAAGCCGGAGGAGTTCCCTTTCCCTGGGTTCCGCCAGCAGGTCCGCCTCCACTTCGTCCACCGAATCGGTAAAACTCCCGGCGGCGGTCCTCAGGATGCCCGCGATCCGGGCGAAGGCGTACTGGATGTAGTAAACCGGGTTCTCCTCGGTATTCCCGGTGGCGGCCTCCAGATCGAAGTCCATGTGGGCTTCGGCCTTGCGGGTGAGGAAAAGGTACCGGGTGACGTCGGGGTTCCCCACCTCCGTGACCAGGTCCCTCAGTGTGACGAACTCGCCAGCCCTGGTGGACATCTTCAGCGACTCGCCCCCCCGGGACAGGGTGACGAACTGGTGGATCACCGTCCGGAGGGTCCGTCTCACCCGCTCCTCTCCAAGGAGGGCCGCCACCGCAGCCTCCACATCCCGGCTGGTGTCTATGTGGTC
>JAKPTG010000080.1 GCA_029571005.1 Candidatus Fermentibacterota bacterium | reverse complement strand
AGCTTATCGAAGGAAAACCTTTTGCATTTCGCCATGATGAACCTCCTTACGAAATCCGAGTTTTCAAGAGCCTCCGAGAACAAGGGGGCACCCGGCAGCCAAGGCCGGATACCGTTGTGAATACCGGTACACGCCGGAACTCTTCAGGCACCGGCCCGGCTTCCGTTTCGCCGTGCCGTGAACCAGGGCCTCGATGGCCCTCCCTCCACCCCTGAAGTTCATCCACGCCCGGAAACAGCCGCTCTCTGGGAATTTGGTAACGATGATGTACTGCCGACGGCCGGCCATGAAGAGATGGGCTGTCCAGTTACAGAGGGGTTCCCGGTTGAGGGCACCGGGGGCACAGGCTCAACGCCCAGCTTGGCTACAAGCTTCCGGGTCAGGAGTAGGATCAAGCAAGACCTCCGACAAATTCGTCCTAGTTTCTCGTGTGTGCGGCGGCGGGCCACTGGGACCATGTCTGACCGTCGAGGACACGGCCGGCTGCCCTGCGTTTCACTCCGCCCCATTGCTTGAAGAAGAAGGGCACCGCGGATGAAACGGACAGATCGCGGAGTTTCAATGCCCAGTCCGGCTCCATGCGCCGTGCTCCGGGACCGGATTCGCCACCTACGATGATCCAATCGATGCCTCTGATGTTGAATCTGCCGATTGGTCCCAGCAGTGGCTCGAAAGAGACGAACTTCAGTTTTGCCGAGGACTTCTTCAAGCAGTCGATCCTGCAGAGGTGTTTCTCCAGCTCGACCGATACGCCCATCCAGACATTTGGCAGCCAAGTAAGCCTGTCATCGAGTTCAAGCAGCCTGTCCGGGCGCTTGGTCAGTATCTGGAAGGTATGCCTTGGAGCCTCGGCCATGACCTTGAAGACGGAGATGATGAACTCATCAGGCACTTCCTCATGGAAGAGATCGCTCATCGAGTTCACGAAAATCATCCTCGGCTTCCTCCACCGGAGCGGGATGTTCAGGGCTTCCTGGTGGAGCGTCACCGAGAAGCCGTTTCGGTAGGACCGCATGCCCATCCCACAGAGCCGCCCCGCCAGCCTTTCGGCATAGCAATTCTTGCAGCCTTCACTGACTTTCGTGCAACCCGTCACCGGATTCCACGAAGCTTCAGTCCACTCGATCGAAGTCAGGCCGGCCATTACTGATCTCCAGTGAGATATGCTGCTATTCTGAGGGCAGGTATTGCGCCCTTTTTATTACCTGCAGCAAAGCATAGCATGAATATAGGGTTCATCTTTGAGTTCGTTAGATACTTCGGTTTCTCGACAACCCCAGCGAAGATGCTCTTCAGTCTCAACACAAAGTACCGGGCAACATCATCTAAGTCGCAGCACCTTCGTTCTGGTCCAGCCTCACCAAACAAATCCCTCTGAGGGTTACTGGCTGAGTAAAACTTGGTCCTCCATTCATCGGTGCCAAATAGGCGTGTAAGGCAGGACGCCCAATGATCTGGGGGAGGTTCATTCTTCGTGAGCATTCTGACCACCGCCTGCCCAAGCGGGAAGAGAAGCCACATGTCTATTGCTTTCGTATCTGCAACGTGCTCCAAGGTTGTCCAGTTCACTTGCGCTCCATAGGGATCGAGGAACAAGACAGCTCTGCACCTTGCCCAGTCTGTGTTGTTACAAAATTCGATGACCGACTTGTTGGCCTCATCACGAGTTATCTTGATTCTATCACGTAGTCGATGATCTGATCTGAGGTTTTCTAGACTAGAAACTGCCTCTGGGTCATTATCGTTGAAGATATACACATCGAATGGTCTCGGAATGTCCAGAGCGATGAGAGGGCTACCCTTCCGGAACTGCTTGACTTCCGTTAGCTCAGTTTTGTCAAATAGCTCAGGTGTTATGGACTGCCCCTTCTTCTCGGAGCTGAACCCCCCGCCCGCAAAGGCATCGAAGTAAATGGTTTTATAGTAACTTGCTTTAGTGCTGACAGTGAAAATTTTCATGTACTGGATGAGGTACTCACGTAGCGCATGAAGCTTGTTGGCCGTCCAGTTTCCACCGAACTCGTTCACAGGCTTCTCATCCATGACTATAAACATATGTTTTGTTTCTCCGGATGGCAACAGCTCGGACTCGCCGGTGTCTGAGCTGATCCCCTTGCGTAGACAGGGGGTGTAGCTAAATTTGGACATGGCTTCTTGAGGGAAGGAGCATGCTGAAGCAAGTACATAGTGTGTCGGAAAGTACACCGCCGGCATCATTCGCTCTCTGCGGAATCCGGCCGCCGGGGCAGGGGGGACATCTTCATCTTCGATCTCGAGTCGAGTACCGCCGGGCTGATCCACCGCCGCGGCGGCACCGGCGGAATGCTGTTTGCGGACGGGCTGCACAGGGGCTCCCGGGCCGTACTCGTCGCTTCCAGGCGCCGGCCCGATGACGTGGCTCGAAGGCTGGAGATGAAGTCGGCGTTCCCGGAACCCCGCTGACCCGCCCCCCCGAACCTGGCGGTTCTAACCCGTTTCCTCTCAGGAACCGCCCGACGGCATGCGGGAACCGGCGGGCCGGGCAGCACTCGGAAAAGTGATGCGAAGGCTCAGACGGACAGGGGTCAGTCCTCCGGAACCCAGTCGTCGAAGTCGGTTCCGCCCGCAGCCAGTACTTTTTTCAGGGCGTCCCGGAATATCTCCAGGCCATCGTCCCGTGCGGCGGCCTCGGGAAACCTCGATTTCCACAGGTCCCACGACCTCTTCAGGTCGGCGGCCATAGCTTCCGAAAGGTTTCCCGCAACCCGGGATTTGTCCACCGTGTCCTGGTTGTAAACCAGCATGTCGCTGGCAAGAACCCTGGCGAACCTGGAGGCCCGTTCGTCAGCCTGCGCGGAAGCCGGGGCCTGCGGCTCCCCGACGGAATCACCCTTTTTCTTAGGAGGGCGGATGATGAACACCTCGGAGCAGTTGCGGCAGCGAATCCGCTTGGCCCTGCCTTCGAACTTCTCCTCCGGTACCCGATAACTCCTGCCGCAACCGGGACAATTGAAGGTCATCTCATGCCCTCTCGGAAACGAAGCCGCAGAGGCGCTTCACACCCCTCTCAATATCGTTGTTCGAGGCGGCGAAGGAAAGCCTTACGAAGCCTTCCGCTCCGAAGGCGCTGCCGGGAATCACCGCCAGGCCCTCCCGTTCAAGAAGACTAATACAGAAGGATGCGGTGTCAAGCCGACCGAGCACCGGCCGCAGGTCCACGAACACGTAGAAGGCTCCCATGGGCGTCGGAAACCGGAAGGCGCCGTTATCCCCGAGCAGGGAGCACATAAGGTCCCGCCGGTTTCGGAACGCCTCAAGCATCGAGAGCCGGTCGGTCTCGGCCTCCCCCCGGACCACCGCCAGGGAACCGTACTGGCACATGGTGGGAGCGTTGGAGGTGGTGTGGGACTGAATCCTGCCCGCCAGGGCGATCCATTCCGGGTCGGCCATGGCGAACCCGATGCGCCATCCGGTCATACTCCAGGTCTTGGAAACCCCGGTCACCACCGCCACCCGGGAAGCCAGCTCCGGTCGGGCGTGAAGAAGGTGGGGCACCGGGCCCTCACCGTAATGGAGGTACTCGTAAATGTCGTCGGAAATGGCCCACATCCGGGTCTCGAGCAGGGCGTCCGCAAGGTCGGCGGTCTCCCGGGCGTCGTGAACCCTGCCGGTCGGGTTGCTGGGGGAGTTGAAGATCATCCCGACCGCGCCCTCTTTCGCGGCCTTCCTCACATCCTCCGCGGTGAGGTGCTCACCTTCGCCGGCCACCGGTACCCCCCCCAGCCTCTTGACCATCTCCGGGTAGCTTACCCACCAGGGTCTGGGGATGAGAACCCTGTCGCCCTCCCTCACCACCGCCTCGAGCAGGTTGGCGATGCTGTGCTTGGCGCCGCAGGAGACCAGCACCCTGGCCGGATCCGTCGGCAGGCCGTGCATGGCGCCCCACCGATCGGCCACCGCCTGCCGAAGCTCGGGAAGGCCGGAACTGGCGGTATAGCCGGTTCTGCCCTCCCGCATCGCCCGGGCGGCGGCCTCGACCGCGGCCGGCGGAGAAGGGAAGTCGGGCTGCCCGGCGGAAAGGGAGATGACGTCCCGGCCCGCAGCCTTTAGCTCCGCAGCCTTGGCGGTTATCTGAAGCGTAGCGGAACCATGCAGGGATTCCGCTCTGGGGGCAAACCTCAAGTCACCCATCGTTAACACTCTCCTCAAGTGCCCGGCGGACGCAGGGCAGTACAAGCCTGGAAATGTCGCCGCCATGTCTGGCGATTTCCTTGACCAGGGTGGATGAAAGATAGATGTTGCTCTCGGAGGGCATCATATAGATCCCGGTGATGCCGGGAGCCAGCCGCCGGTTCATGAGCTGAAGCTGAAACTCGTACTCGAAATCGGAAAGGGCCCTGAGGCCGCGGATGAAGACGGTGGCTCCGATTTTCTTCATGTGGTCCACCAGCAGGCCGTGAAAGGCTTCCACGGTTATATCCCCGCCGATGCCCGCCTCGGCGATGGAGCACTTTACCAGCTCCACCCGGCGCTCTCCGGAAAAAAGGGGCTGTTTCGGGGTGGATTCGGCCACCGCGATATGAATGTCGCCGAACAGCGACACCGCCCGTTTGATGATGTCAATGTGGCCCACCGTCACGGGGTCGAAGGTTCCCGGGTAAACCACCTTCACGCCGAAACCGTCACCCCCTCCAGATGAAAAGCCAGGTGCTGCCATACCTTCTCTTTTCCCAGCCCGGCAGGGAGTCCGGGGATCCGGACTCCGCCATGATCATCGCACCCTTGGAAACCAAGCCCGACCACCGAATCGATTCGATCCAGGAATATATGCCGGAAAGCCGGTAGGGAGGATCCAGGAACACCGCATCCGCCGGACCGGGAAGGGAGGCAAGGTCGGCTGGGAGGCGCCGCCTCTCCAGACGGCCCTTTTCCAGGGAGCCACGGGAAGCGAGGAACCGGCCGATGCCGTCGAGGGCCGCCTGGCTGGAATCCACGAAGACGCTGAAGACTGCGCCGCAACTCAGGGCTTCCAGGCCCATGGCGCCGGTGCCGCAGAACAGGTCCCAGAAAACGGCCCCCGACAGGTCACTCCCAAGGATGCTGAACACCGCTTCCCTCAACCGCGAGGAGCTGGGCCTCGTCCCAGTAACGCACGGGCGGAGGACATGGCCCTTCCATGCCCCCCGCCCTATTCTCGTCAAGTCCTCCCCTAATAGGGCCTGATGATGTGCGGGGTGACGAAGATTACCAGTTCAGTACTCTCGGTGTTGTCCGAGTTGTAGCTGAAAAGCAGGTCTCCCAGAATCGGGATGTGGCCCAGTACCGGCACCCGCCTTCTCACCGAGGTGGTCTTGCTTCTCATTATGCCGCCGATCACCGCGGTGGCGCCGTCGTCTATCATCAGGGTGGTGTTGGCTTCCTGGGTGAGGATGATAGGCTGCTCGGAGGCGGTTGACTCGCCGGAGAGGTCGCTCACCACGGGCCTGAGTTCCAGGGTTACGTTGTTGTTGGCATTGATGTGGGGAGTGACCTCAAGGCTCACGCCGACACTGTAGAGCTGGACATAGGGGTTGCCCGCCTGGTCCATCAGGGTGAGGGGCACCTGCTTCCCGCTCATCACAGACCCGGTCATGTTGTCGCATATGGCGATCCGGGGTTCCGACAGGATGTGCGCCAGGTTCTCCGCCTCAAGGTAGCTGATAGTGGCGTTCAGATCCAGCATGTTGGTGATGGTGCCGAAGCTGATCCTGCCGGTGGGGTCGCCCACCGCGAGACCGGTGTTCATCCCGCCCCGGGTGATGGCGTCGGAGCGGCTGAGGTTGCCGACGGACCAGTCTATTCCGAACTCACGGCTGGCCCCGGCGTCCATCTCCACCAGCTTGGCTTCGATCATGACCTGGGCGGTGGGGCTGTCCAGAATGGGCAGCATCCTGCCGATCTCGTTCAGTTTCCGGGGGATGTCGGTTACTATCAGGGAGTTGGTCCTGGTGTCCACACTGACCTCGCCCCGGCTGGAAAGAACGCTGCTTGTGGCCGACTGGATGTCATCGGCCTTGGCGTAGCGGATGACGAACACCTCGGTGTGCAGCTCCTGAAGGTTTTCCCTCTGGGCCTGGGTGGTGGCCATCTCGTTGACCTGGGAGTAGAAATCCGCCCGACGGACCACCCTGAGGGTGTTGCTCCCACTCTGGGTGGCCACCAGGTCCTGACTGGCCAGGATCGCCGTGAGGGCGTCGCACCAGCCGACATTCCTGAGCCTGGCGGTAACGGTTCCCTGGTAGGTCTCCGGTATGATGATGTTCATTCCGCTGACATCGCTGATGGAGCGCATCACGGTGCGGATGTCCGCCTCCACCACGTCAATCGTTATACGACGTCCGCCGGAACCGCTCCAGATCACCGGGAAGCCGTCCTGCACATTTCTCCCCGATTCGGATACCCTCACCCCGGAAACCGGGGTTTCCACGGTGGAGAGCCCGGAGCTTCCGGCTGGGGATGAGAGGGGGGGAACCGAACCGGAGACGGCCACGGACCGGCCGGCCTGGGATGAGGCGGACCAGGCGCTGAAGGGGGTTCCGGAGGGATCCGTGAGCATGGAGAGCACCAGTCTGTTGGGCTCGGTTATGGCGGAGCTGTAGTTGAGGAGTTCACCGTTGACATCCACGATGATCCTGACGATACCCTGGGGCGGCGCCTTATACTGGCTGGTGCGGAGCGCCCCGACCCCACCGCCATTGACCGCGAAGTCCGCCCCGGGCAGGGCGTGCACCGCATCGGTCAGGTCTATCACCACCCGCATGGGGTCGGTGAGGAGGAACTTCTCATAGATTATCGGTCCGTCCGCGACCACGGTGACCGTGGTCCGGTCTCCATCGGGGGCCACCGAGATGTCCGTAACCCTGTAGGCCATCAGGGGCGCCCACAGGAGCAGCAGAAGCAAAGGGCTGATTCTCCGCATCAGAAACCACCTTCTTCATGCAGCCGCATCGAGTAGATGGTGGGGATGGAGGTTACCGCCCCACCCTCCACCGACGATCCGACTGTAACTTCCTGAACGACTATGACCTCATTGCTTGTAATTTCCGCAATGCGGGTATTGTTGGCCAGTTGAGCGCCCTCATTGAGGATGTAGGCTACCCCATTGGCGTCTTCCACCATGGCCTTGTCCCCGCCGGAGGGGTCCAGGGTGATGCCCACAAGGTGGAGTTCTTCGATGGTGAGGTCCTCCAGCGGGCGCCGAAGGTCGCGTCTGGCGGCGGGAAACTCCGTGAAGGGATCGGGCCTGCTGGAGACGGATTCGTAGATTCTGAAAACACCGCTGACCGAAACGCCGGAGGGGGACACCCCCGGCGCTCCAGGCTCCGGCGGGTTTCCGGTCTGCCCGGCGAGGCTGCACCGGATCCGGGCCATGTCGCAGGACGGCAACCTGGTTTCCACCTGGTCAATTCCGGCCCATACCGAGAGACCCGATTCGGTGACGGCCCACACCACGGGGCCGGAACCAGCGACGCAGAGCCCTTCGGCCTCACCCGGAATGCGGCCGGCAAGGAGTTCTCCGGTCTCCCCGGAAAGCACTCCACGCTCGCTCACTATAAGGCCCGTCGCCTGCAGAGCCCCCTCGGAGAACTGAACCCACTGGTCAGGCCCGTCGCGCAGATAGACCGTGGAGCCGTCCCCCGCCAGAAGACCACCCTCCCCGGCGGCGATGACGTTGACTCCCTCGGGAATCGTCTCCACCCTGCGCAACCCCGCCTCGGTATCCAGCAGTGTAAGGGTACCGTCGTCGTTCAGCCAGGCCCAGTCGGGGCCCGAGCGTACGAGACCACCGACCGGCGCGGCCTCACCGGCCTCGAAGAAGCCGGGGGATTCGGTCTGGGGGTTCAGTTCCAGGGAACCGTCCGCGAACAGAACCGCCAGGCGGCCTTCCGCCGCAGCGGCATCCCGGGGAACCCTCCCCTCGGCGAGGGGATGAACGGCGGCCTCCTCCCGGGAAAAAGTGATCAGGGAACCCGGGGTAAGCAGAGCGGGCTCCCCCTCCAGTACGACTATGTCGAAAGCGTCCTCGGCGCCCTCGATCCGTGTCGGGGTCCAGGCTCCGGTCTCCCGGGACCAGGCAAGGAGCAGGCCCCCTTCCCCCAGCATGTAAGCGCCGGCGTCATGGACCGCCATGGCCGTAATCCGACCCGGGGCGGCGACGGAAAGCCATCCGATCACCGGTTCCGGCTCCAGCACCGCTACTGTGCCGTCGAGGGCCCCGGAGACCTGGCTACCGCCTTTGCCGCACCCTGTCGCCAGGAGCAGGAGGATGACCGCCGCCGGAAAGAATGCTACGGTCTTAAACATCACTTTTACCTCCCTCCCGTTCAGGGCTGCACGAAGGCGCTGATGGTGAACGACGCCTCGATGTTGTCGAACTTGCCCTCGGCGGCCTTCTGCTGGTGAATCTCCAGGTTGCTGATGGCGGTGATCAGCATCTCCTGGGTCAACTGATCCATGAAGACTCCGAGCCGGTGAAACCGGCCGGTGAGCCTGACCTGCCAGTCGTAAACCTGGTACTCACCTTCCGTGCGATACTGCAAGGGGGTGAGGGACACGATGGGAAGGCCGCTCCGGGAGGCCCCGGCGGTGACCATCTCCATCATGTCTTCCTGGTTGTAGCTTCTGGGAAGCAGAAGGTCCAGGGCGCTAAGCTCCTGAGTGTACATCTCGATTCTCTGCGCCATGACAGCCAGATCCTCGGTGGTCCTGCTTCGGAGGGTCTCGAGTTCGATCCTCCGCATGTCGAGATTCTGCTGTTCCACGGCAATTTCCTCCCGGAGGCTCTTGGCCAGGAACATGGAATAGCCAAGCACTATGGCCGCCAGGAGCAGAATCCCCACGATGAACCTCAGGACCCGCGCATCGCGAAAGTCTATCGCCATGGTGAATCCTTTCCCCTGATTGCCGGGGTTTCAGCCTCGGGCTTCATCTCCCCGCCCCAATCAATCGAACTGAGTCAGGGAGACATCCCAGACGACCAAGGTGTCTCCGGCTGTGACCACGAAGGGTGACTCATCGTAAGTCCTGTAAACGTATTCCTTCCCTTCGGCGTAGGCCCTGAGCCCGACTTTCCCGGACCCGGGGTAGCTGTAGCCGCTCATGCCCTCCCCGTCCATGTAAGGGAAGAAGGGTACCGCCAATAAGAACTCGCCGCCGGCGTCGGTGAGGCAGGAAATGGAAGGGATGGAGATACTGTCGGGGTTCACGTCCACCACCACCGTGGCACCCGCGTAGGGCTCCGTCATGTCGCTATCGGCGTAGATTCTGCCGGTTATGTAGGCCTTGGTCTCACTGGTGCCGAAGGGATCGCAACCGGTTGCAAACACCGCAGCGGCCGCGAACAGGAACAACAGCTTCTTTCTCATGTTTCCTCCGTCACAATCCGGCATAGTCGCCCACAAGGGGTTCCAGGGACGACAGGTTTATTTCCATGCTCATGTTGAAACGATACCTTGTTTCCTGCCCCGTTCCGCTCGACACCGGGACAACATCGTAACTCTGGCCGAAATCACCGGTCCGGAAGAGGACGTTGTTCCCATCCGGGGATATCTCCTCCAGCCTGCGCTGAAATTCGATGATGTCCCCCCAGGAGCGGGCCACTCCGGTGATCTGCAGGTTGGTGTCCATCAGGGTCAGGTCGGTGAGGTAGAGGCACTTGCCCGACTCCTCCGCCAGTGCGGACTGCTGGGGATAGAGGGCCCTGCAGAGGTATTCCAGGACATAGACGGTGCTTTTCTGCCTGAGGGACAGTGACGCTATCGCGGCCCTCTTCCGGTTCAGAGTCTGTTCCAGATCGGCGAGTTCCTGCTGCCTCGACAGCTGTTCCTGCATTCTGGAGATTTCAACATCCACCCTGGATATCTCCTGACGGATCTCGTCGCGCTTCTTATGCAGGCTTGCGTAGTGAAGCCCAAGGAGCGCCACACATACCACCACGAGCCCAAGGGGAAGCCAGCTTACCATCGAGGCCATGGGCGATGCCTCGGCGGGCCCCATGGCCGCCCTGCCCTTCTGCTTCTCCTCCTCGGGAAGGATGTTGATGTCCATGTCTCCGGGCACGAATCCCCGGAGGGCAAGACCGGTGGCCACCGCAAGCAGTGCGTCCAGGCCGGCCTCCTCCTCCTCCGGGACCAGGCCCGGTTCAACCTGAATGTTTCTGAAGGGGCTGAACCTCTCCACCGGCAGTCCGTGCTGTTCCGAAAGGATGGAAGCCAGACCGGGCATCAGGGAGCAGCCGCCGCTTATGTACATCTTGTCTATCCGGGTGCTCTCTCCGGAGGCCTGGAAACTGATGAAGGAACGTCGGACGCTGGTGGAGAGTTCCTGCACCACACTGCCGATCGCGTTCTTCAGATCATCGCTGCTCACGCCCTCGGGAGTGTTCCCCCGGAGCACTCCCTCGGCGGTCTCGTGGTCGAACCCCAGGAACCTCTGAACCGCCTCCACAAACCGGGTTCCGCCGATGGCCAGGTCTCTGTTGAAGCTGGGTATCCCGTTCTTGGCGATCACCAGGTTGGTGTTGTCGGCGCCGATGTTGAGGATGGTGACGCACTCTTCGTCGGAGGGATTGTAGGCGTGCTGGTACGCCCTGAGCAGGGCGAACTGTTCCAGGTCCACACTGACGGCCTTGAGGCCGGCTTCCTGGATCAGGCCCCGGTGCAGATGGATGACCTCCTTCTTGGCGGCCACCAGCAGCACTTCCATCTGACCCGGACCGGATTCCTCGTTGATTATCTTGAAGTCAATACTGACTTCGTCCACCCGGAAGGGGATGTGCTGCTCCGCCTCCCAGTGGATGGCCTGCCGGGCCTGGGTCTCGGTCATCTTCTCCATGGGAATCCGGCGGACTATCACGCTCCTGCCGGAGACCGCGGAGTTCACCGTCTTGGGTTTGACCCCCGCCTTGGTTACCGCATCCCTTACGGATGAGACCAGATGGTCCCTGTTGACAATCTCACCGTCAACGACTGTGCCGGGAGTGAGTTCCACCACCGCATAGCTGCTGAGCTTCATCGTCCTGCCGGACCTGACGAGTTCAACTACCTTTACGGAGTGGCTACCGATATCGAGGCCGACGGTGCTTTTTCCCGAACCTCCCCAAAGCAGCATCATTCTCCCTCCCGGGAACCGATCCGGCCCTGACCGGATCCATTAACGCCGCAGATCCTTTGCGACACCTTTACAACAACTCCAGAGGGAGTTTAGCATATGGAACGACCGGCGTCAATACCCTAATTTCATAAGTGGTGAAATACCGAATTTCATGTATCTATTGACACCCGGCTCCCGTTCCGTATCTTTCGACGTGGGAGGGGGCATGCGTAAAACTAACGACAATGGCCCTGCATTGCGATTCAACGACATAGAGGTTCACAGCGAACCTTCTGTAAGGCTGACGGTCCCCGTCAGGCCCGATCAGGAGGAAGCACTGTCCAGAACCGTGCGCATCATCAGCCAAAGCCGGTCCAAGCAGAACCGGACCCAGAGAATCACCAAGGCAACGGTGATCAGGGCCTATATAGATGCGCTGTCATCCCTGGCGGTGGATTTGGAGGAAATCCCCGACGAAGCCGCACTGCTGGAAAGGCTCCTCAAGGCTATACGGCAACGACCTCGACCGATATCCTGACAATAAGCATCATCCGGTCGCCGTAAAACACTGACGTCTTTCAGACAACGGTGCCGTCCGGAATGACCGCCCCCTTGGGAATGACTATTATGCCGTCCCTGATGAACCAGGAATCGCCGTCGGCCTCCTCGACTCCCGCCCGGTTCATGAGTTCCACCCCGGAGCCGATTCTGGCGTTCTTGTCAATGATCGCCTTCCGTATCCTCGTGCCCTTGCCGATACCCATGGGGGGCAGCTCCGGACGGAGAACCGCAGGATCCTGAGGGTGCCCCTGCCAGAAGTCCGCCCCCATGAGCACCGTTTCCTCCAGGATGCACCCCGTGTCCACATGGCTCCGGATACCCACGATGGAGTTTTTGACGACGGCCCCGTTCAGGTCCGAGGCATCACATACTACAGCGTTATCCAGCGTACAATTCCGCAGTCTGGCCCCGGGAAGGGCCCTGGCCCGGGTATAGAGGGGCGAGAACTGGTTGTACATGTCGAAGGGCGGGTCGGGCATGGCCAGGTCAATGTTCGCCCTGAAGAAGCTCTTGATGGTTCCGATGTCGGACCAGTAGCCGCGGAAAGGGAACGAGGTCATCCTGTACTTCCCCAGGGCGCTGGGAATCACCTCCTTGCCGAAATCGTCGTGCTCGGGGTGGTCCGTCAGCAGGGCCTCCAGCACCCGGGGTTTGAACAGGTAGATACCCATGCTGCCCAGGAACGGCCGGTCGTCGCTGACCCACCCCGGGGGGCTCTCCAGCCCCGACAGCTCCTCCCGGGCGGGCTTCTCGTGGAACCCCATGACCGTCCCGTCGGAGTTGACCTGGATTATCCCCAGCCCGGAGGCCTCCTCCGTGGAGACCGGTTTCGAAGCTATGCAGATGTCCGAGGAAGTGGCCTGGAAATGGGCGATGAACTCCAGGAAATTCATCCTGTACAACTGGTCGCCGGAGAGGATCAGCACCAGTTCCGGCTGAAGGGACATGATATGTATCATGCTCTTGCGGACCGCGTCCGCCGTGCCCTGGAACCAGTCGGCGTTCTCGAAGGTCTGCTCCGCCGCCAGTATGGACACGAACCCGTTGGTGAACCTGTCGAAACGATAGGTCTGGGCGATATGGCGGTTCAGGCTTTCGCTGTTGTACTGGCTCAGGACCAGTATCTGCCGGATGCCGTCGTTGACACAGTTGGAAACCGGAATGTCTATGAGTCTGTACTTCCCGCCGATGGGCACCGCCGGCTTGCACCGGAGCTTGGTCAGAGGAAAGAGCCGGGCGCCCCTGCCCCCTCCGAGAATCACCGCCACGATGTTTCTCATAAGACCCCCTCTCCTGTTGAACCCGTATTCTGATTATTCCCCATCTCCGGCGGAAGTCAACTCCCGGCATCCGGAGGGAAAACCGGGGATGGAACTTGACATTTCTAATACCGAAGTTATGGTTTGTTCAAGAAAGGAGGTGTTGAAGTTGGATATTGGTGAGATAAGGTGCCCATCCTGCCGGCGGGAGATGACACCGGTCAGACTGTCCTGCCCCCAGTGCGACATCACCGTACAGGGCTTCTTCACCATCTCCCCCCTTGCCATGCTGCCGCCGGAGGACCAGGCCCTGGCCATGGCCTTCATAAGGAGCTACGGGTCCATCAAACAGCTCCAGGAGACCATGGGCGTCAGCTACCCCACCGCCAGGGCCAGGCTGGACCGGCTGGTGGCCGCCCTGAACAGAACCATGGAAGTGGACGTGAACCCGCGCCGGACCCTGAACCGGCTTTCCCGGGG
Organism: Candidatus Fermentibacterota bacterium; assembly: GCA_029571005.1. Lineage (GTDB taxonomy): Bacteria > Fermentibacterota > Fermentibacteria > Fermentibacterales > JCC-6 > UBA6080. The sequence continues at coordinate 17,023 of JAKPTG010000080.1, read as the reverse complement.
GGAGATATCCTTCGACGAAGCCATGAGGTCCCTGTGATGCCCGCCCTCTTCCTTCTCTTCAGGGTCGGCGGGATGCGCTGCCCGATCCCCGTTCCCTGGTTCCCGGTGTGGCTTGTTCTGCTGCCCTTCGCCGTCCTGGGGCAGGCGGTGGGGGCTGTGGCGGCTCTCTTCCGGGCCGGGCGGGGTACATGGGCGGCGTTTATGTCCCAATCCCTGGCGATCTGGAGTATTCTGCCGGGACTCCACGGAACCGAGATAACCGTGAGTTCCGGGGAGGAGAACCTGAGCTTCAGGTTCTTCTGACGGCGAGAAAGGAGAAACCACGATAAACGAGGCCAGAATGAAGATCCTCGAGATGCTCAGCAAGGGCAAGATCACCGTGGAGGAGGCTTCGGCCCTGTTGGAAAAGGTTATGGTGCGGGAGAGGGAACCGGAGGCTGAAGCCCGCGCAGGGGAGTCTTTCGAAGCCTCCCCGGAAAAGAGGGGCGTTCCCAGGTATCTTCGGGTGGTGGTGGACAGCAACGACGGCGACAAGGTCAACGTAAGGGTTCCCCTGAGCCTTATTCGAACCGGTCTCAAGTTCGGTTCCCTCATGCCCGCCGAGGCCGCCACCGCCGTGCAGGAGCGGGGAATAGACCTGTCGGTGCTGAAGGACATGGACGGCGAGGAACTGGTGGAAGCCCTCCGGGAACTCACCGTGGACGTTGACAGCGCCGACGGCGACAAGGTGAGGATATTCACTGAGTGACACCTGGAGGACTCTCATGAAGATCGCCCTGGCCGGCGCCCCAAGGTGCGGAAGGTCAACCCTGTTCAAGGCCCTTGGAGGGTCGCCGAAGGTGGACTCCGGCAAACCCCTGACGGTGAAGGTCCCGGACCCCAGGCTCGACTTCCTGGCGGAACACTGGAAACCCGGGAACGTGGTGTATGCCTCGGTGTCCTTCACCGACATCCCATCACCCGCCTTCGGTTCCCGGAGCATGGCCATGCTCCGGGAGTCGGCGGCGGTGGCCCTGGTACTGGACAACCACGCAACCGGGAATCTCCGGGATGATCTGGCCTCGGCCGAGGAGGAGATGATGCTGGCCGACTACGCCATCCTCGAGAAGCGCAGGGACAGGCTGAGGAAGGAAAGCCGGGCGGGAAGCATGGAGTTCGAACTGGTGAACCGGGCGCTGGAATTCCTCGAGCGGGAAACCCCCCTGCGGACGGCGGGTTTCAACCGGCAGGAAACGGACATCCTGTCGCCCTACTCACCGGCTTCGCTGAAACCCCTGATGGTGATATCCAACAGGGCCGGCGACGGAGTGTCCGACGAATCCCAGGTCCGGCGGATGAGCGAGGCGGCGGGGGCGGCGTTCCTGACCATAGACGCCGCTCTGGAACTCGAGCTGTGCGAGCTTCCCGAGGAGGAACGGCCGGAGTTCCTGGCCGGGATGGGTTACGACGACTCCGGCCTTTCCCGGATCATCCGGGCGGCCTACTCCCTGCTGGACCTTGTGAGTTTTCTCACCATGGGCCCCGACGAGGTCAGGGCATGGCCGATCCCCCGGGGAAGCACCGCCCTGGAAGCGGCGGGAGTCATTCACTCGGACCTGGCCCGGGGTTTCATCAGGGCCCAGGTGATACCCTTCGAACTGTTCCGGGAAACCCCGGACGAGGCGGCCCTCAGGAAGAAGGGCGTCGTAGGGCTCGAGGGAAAGGAGTACCCGGTGCGTGACGGAGACATCCTGGAGATCAGGTTTTCCGTTTAGCCGCCGCCATCTCGTGGATTATGCTGGCCACCTCCGCGGAGGCCAGGAAGATCACGCACAACCAGTAAACCCACAGCAGGGTGGCCATGATCCCGATGAAGGAACCGTAAACAAAGCCCCAGTCGGGGCGCGAGATGCTCCACATGTAGAGGCTGGTTCCCAGGGCGGTCAGAGCGGTGCTGCCCAGGGCGGTGGGAACCGCCAGCCTCAGGGGGATGCTTCGGTTCGGACCGGCCCAGTACAACAGAAGGTACACAAGAAAAGCGAAGGTCAGACTCAGCACCTTTCCAAGGAAACCGCTGAGAATCGGCCCGAACAGGGGGGTTCCCCCGATGATCCGCCCTACCCCGGACTCCACCGCCACCTTGGCGCCCACCGTGGACAGCACCGCCAGGATGAAGCAGACCGCCACCAGGATCGCCAGCAGAAAGTCGAACAGCTTCCCCAGGATCATGTGTCTTCCCGGGGCCTTGAAAATCCTGTCCAGCGCCGTTCTTATGGTTCCGAAGAGCCTGCTCACCATCCAGAGCAGGGTTACGAAGCCGATGAACCCAACGGCGGCGCTCCGGTCCTGCACCGCCTCATGAAGATCCGAGAGCACACGGTACGAAACGAAGGGCTCCAGCTCGGAAAGCCAATTGGTGAATCCCTCCATCAGGGTGGGATCGCCCCGGGCCACGCTGCTGCTGATGGCGAAGATCAGAACCGCCAGGGGAATGGCGGTCACCAGTATGTTGAAGGCGATGGCCGCGGCGCAGAAGTAGATGCCGTCCCTGTCCCAGTCGCGGTAAAGCGTTCTCAGGAATGTCTTCGCCACTGCGGCGAAGGCCCGCGGGTCGAGAAAGCGTTTACTCCACCGTAACGCTTTTCGCCAGGTTCCTGGGCTTGTCAATATCGCACCCCCTGGCCACCGCCACGTAGTACGCCAGCAACTGAAGCGGTACGACGGTCAGCAACGGAGTGAGCTGGTCGGCCACCTCCGGCACCTCGATCACCCACTGGGCATGATGGCGGATGTCGCTGTCCCCCTCGGTGGCCACCGCCAGTATCCGCCCCTTTCTGGCCTTCACTTCCTGGATGTTGCTCACGATCTTGTCGTAGGCCGCATCCCTCACCGCGATGACCGCCACCGGCATCAGATCGTCTATCAGGGCTATGGGGCCGTGCTTCATCTCCGCCGCCGGATATCCCTCGGCGTGGATGTAGCTGATTTCCTTCAGCTTCAGGGCGCCCTCCAGGGCCACCGGGTAGTTGACCCCCCGGCCAAGGTAGAGAAAGTTCGAGGCGTATGTGAACTCACGGGCCAGGTCCTTTATCTCCCCGGCCCGCCCCAGGATGGTCTCGACCTTGTCGGGCACCTCCTGGATCGCGTTCGCCAGGGCAATCCCTTCGGAGCGGCTGACGGTTCCCCGGGCCCTGCCCAGGGCAAGGCCGATCAGGGACAGGATCATCACCTGACTGGTGAAGGCCTTGGTGGAAGCCACCCCTATCTCCGGACCGGCGTGGATGTACACCCCGGCGTCGGTCTCCCGGGCGATGGTGGAGCCCACCACGTTCACGATGCCGTAGCAGGACGCCCCCTTCCGACGCGCCAGCCTCAGGGCGGCCAGGGTATCCGCGGTCTCCCCGCTCTGGCTTACCACCAGGGCCACGGTATCCTCGCCGATCACCGGATCGCGGTACCTGAATTCGCTGGCGTACTCCACGTCCACCGGGATCCGGGCCATGGATTCCAGTATGTACTTCCCGATAAGGGCCGCATGCCACGAGGTTCCGCAGGCGGTGATGATGATGCGACGGATCTGTTTCATCCGTTCCGGGGTCATGTTCAGGCCGCCCAGGTGGGCGGTGCCCTCGGACATGTCCAGCCTTCCCCGGAAGGCGTTCCTGAGGGACTCCGGCTGCGAGTGTATCTCCTTCAGCATGTAGTGGGCAAACCCGTCTTTTTCGATCTCCGACAGGTTCCAGTCCACATGGGTCATCCGCTCCCGGATCATCCTGGGGTCACTGCCGTGACTGTGAACGGCCCTGGTGGTTATCTCCACCAGCTCCCCCTCCTCCAGGTAAACCACGTCGCGGGTATGGGCGACTATGGCCGCCACGTCACTGGCCACGATGTTCTCGCCTTCCCCGATTCCGACCACCAGGGGGCTGCCGTATCGGGCCGCCACCAGGGTGGACGGCTCGTCGGCGCTCACCACCGCAATTCCGTAGGCGCCGCGGACACCGGAAAGAGCCCTCTTCACCGCCGAGAGAAGGTTGCCTCCGGCCTCCAGTTCCAGGCCGATGAGCTTGGTCAGAACCTCCGTGTCGGTTTCCGAGACGAAAACCTCTCCCCGGGCTTTGAGCCTGTCCTTCAAGGACTTGTAGTTCTCGATGATGCCGTTGTGGACCAGGGCTATCCTGCCGGAGGAATCGGTGTGGGGGTGGGCGTTCTCGGTGGAGGGTTCACCGTGGGTGGCCCACCGGGTGTGGGCGATGCCGGCGGTTGCCCGCGCTCCCTCGCCGGGATCCATGGCCGCCAGGTCCGTGACCCGCCCCACACATTTCCTTATCACCAGGGAGTTGTTGTACTGCAAGGCGTAACCCGCGGAGTCGTAACCCCGGTACTCCAGCCTTTCCAGACCGTGAAGCAGGATGTCCCGGGCCGGCCTGAAACCGACGTACCCGACTATTCCGCACATGAAACAACCTTTCGGAAGGTCTCGGAGCAGGCCTCCAGCGATGCCCCGTCCCTGCTTTCTCCTATGAAGCGCACCACCGGCTCGGTGCCGCTCTTCCGGATGTGAAACCAGCCCCAGTCCCGGCGGTACCATAAGCCGTCACGCCGGTCGTCGGGGATGCCGAAGCCGGACTCGACCGCTTTCTCCAGCCCCTCGAAGGAACCGGGGAAAGGAACCTTGTCCTTGATCATGGAAAAACCGGAAAAACTCCCGGCCCAGGCTGAAAGGGTGGTTCCGGGGTTGTCGCGGAGCATGGAAATCACCGCGGCCATGGCCACCGCGCTGTCCCTGCCGCTGTGGCAGGCCGGATGTATGACCCCCCCGTTTCCCTCGCCGCCGATGGGGGAACCCAGCCTCTCCATCTCCTCCACCACGTTCACCTCACCCACTGGACTCCTGTGCACCGGGCATCCGTGGCGAGCCGCCGCCTCCTCCGAAAGCATGGAGGTGGACAGATTTATAACCACGGGGCCCGGCATCCGGGGTAGAATATGATCCAGGGCCAGGGCCAGGGTATACTCCTCACCGATAAGCAGGCCTCCGTCCGCCACCAGGGCAAGCCGGTCGCCGTCAGGGTCGAAACCGAACCCGGCGTCGGCGCCGTGAAGCCGCACCGACTCCGCCAGGTCCGAAAGGCTTTCCACCGTCGGTTCCGCCACTCTGGGGAACTCCCCCGCGGGAGAGATGTCGGGATGGATCATCACCCACTCCACCCCCATGGCGTCCATCAGGGTGGAAGCCAGCCGGGCCGCGGCGCCTCCGGTGACGTCCAGCACCACCTTCAGCCCCCTCCCCCGGGACACGACCCAGGGCAGGGCGAGAACCCGGTCCACATGCCTTTCGATGGAGCCGTCCAGCCGACTTGGAAGCCCGCAGTCCGAACTCCCCCTGAAAACCCTGGGACGCTCCAGCAGTTCCATCAGTCTTTCCCGGGCTGCGGCCCGGAGGAAAACGCCGTCGGGCCCCACCAGCTTCAAAGCGTTCCAGCACCCCGGGTTATGGCTGCTGGTGACAGCGATTCCCCCCGCGATTCCCGGTTCCATCGCTTCGAGCTGCACGGTGGGAGTGGGCACCACCCCGAGAATGACCGGCGAGCAGCCCACGGCCATCAGCCCGGCGCAAACCGCCGCCTCCACCGCCGGACCGCTCCTGCGGGTGTCCCGACCCACCACCACGCCGCCGGGCCCCACCAGTTCACCGAAGGCAGCGGCAAAGGCCGCCGCGTCGAAGACGGTGAAGCTTTCCCCGAAAACGCCTCGGATTCCGGAGCCGGACACTATGGGTTTCCCAGCCATTTCTCTCCCCGGTTATGTAGTTGCTGGAATGGAGCCGGCGAACGGAATCGAACCGTTGACCTGCGCATTACGAGTGCGCTGCTCTGCCAACTGAGCTACGCCGGCCGCGGAAGAGACCGTGATTCTATAACCCCGGACGCCGCGGGTCAACGCCAGACCGAGTTTCCGCCCCCGGCCAGGGACACCGAGAGGCCCAAAAACCACCCGCTGAAGCCGAGATCGGTCTCCTCAGGGGGGTAAACAAAGCTGGGAGAGCCGTCCAGGGTCACCTGGGACGTCTTCATATCCATCCATACCGAGCGGTACTGCATTCTGGCGGAAAGGGGACCCCAGACCAGAACCTCGCCCCCGGCGGTGAAACCGTAACCCACGCTCCCCCCCGAAGCCTCCATGAACCCCCCGAAGTCGTCGGTACCCGAATAGTCGCCCCAGCAGCCGGTGACTCCGGGCCCGGCAAAGACCGCAAGCCCGGGGAACGGGGTTGCCGAAGCCACGGGAAAGGCCCAGACAGTGAATGCCCTGACCTCGCCGTCCCAGCCCCTGGAACCCTGTTTGTGAAAGTAGCCTCCGCCCAGCAGAAAACCCACGGGCCCCCGGGAGGTGAGCACCGCCTCTCCGCCGATGGAGAGGCCCGGGGTCAGGAAACGTTCCCGGTAGAAGCCGTCGGAGGGATCAAGGCTGGCCGCCACGGGGCCGAAACCTATCTCCAGGCCGCCGGGCAATCCGGAAATGAGCGCCAGAAGCACCGGGAAGAGCATGTATGCCTCCAGTGGTACGGAGTGACCCGACCGTGGCCGGGTTTGATAACAACGCATCCTACAGAGTAGTATGAAACGGGAAAAGGGTTTCAGGCAACCGGGGTCACCCAAGGGGCAGGACTCCCTCCGGCCGTGCAGGGGGCATACCCTCCGGCCGCCTCCCGAGCCGATGGTATCCCGGTGCGGCCCCCGGGGCGGAGGGAACCCGCGGGCAGTGTCCGCTCGAGTGGTGCGGGAACGGGGCGACACTTGGCTTGATGTCTATAACGCCTTGTACCGCTTTCCGGTGTTTCGTTGTGAGTCGTGATACGGTGAGTGCGACCTCGGAAGGCCGGCTCTGAAGAAACGGCAGCAGCAAGAATCTCCCGGGACTCGAGATGAAGGCCGGTCGTAAGAGGGTCGGACGGGTTGAGCTTTTCTCACGGAAGAAGGAATGGAACAAACCGGGACGGAACCGGTAAATCCTATTGCCGCGGGCGGACGGCGAGGGTTTCTTGAGGTGAAATGGCACGAACCCCTTTACGGAAACCACCTCCGATAAAAAGCCGAAGGTACGCCTGAAGCGCCGCCCGCGGCTCACACAACCCTGTAAACCCCCCAGCACACCCTGACGCCCAGCTTTCCCGGGGAATCCGGCGCCTCGGAGCCGAGTTGCGCCGTGAGAAAGTCACGGTCCGGCTCTTCCTTTTCAAGCTCTACAACACCCTGTTCCACCGTCCTGAACCCGGCCCCCCCGAAGGTTTCCGCAAGCCTGTCTCCGAAGCCCGGGTCGAAACCCTCCCGGGCCAGGGAATCCGCCAGGGCCGATTGCAGCGGGTCATCCCGACGGTAGGCGAACTCTCCGGCCACGGCGTAGAATCCGTCCGGGGCCAGGGCCCTCCGGACACGACGGAGGTACGCCCCGGGGGCGGGCAACTGGTACAGAAAGAAGGAGCTGATGTAGATGTCCGCCCTGAGAATCGTCCTTTGGGCGTCGCCGGCGATGAAGCGGGCCCCGGCGGGGAGTTCCGGTACCCTGGCCCGGTCAATGCACACCAGTTCCGCCCCGGTCAGGGCCGAGAGTTCCCTGGCCAGAAGGCCCGTGCCGCAGCCGGGCTCCACCACCACCCGGGCCGGCCTGAGGGGCAGCAGGGAGTATATCGTTCTCCGGACATCCCCGAGGTTCCGGAATTGCCGCAACAGCACCTTCTCCGGGGTGGACGGGCTCATTCCCTGATGTGCTCCAGCCCCAGCACCAGGAGTTTCTTGACATGATCGTCCGCAAGCCTGTACCGGACGTGCCTTCCCTCCCGGCTCCGGGACACCAGGCCGGCCAGCCTGAGCTTCTTGAGCTGATGGGATACCGCCGATACCGAAAGGCCCAGCTCGCCGGACAATTCGCACACACATCCACCCGAAGCCAGAAGCCGCAGGAGTATGCGGAGCCGGGTGGGGTCGGAGGCCTGAAAGAACAGGTCTCCCATGGCCCGTATCTCTTCCGGGGTTACCCGGTCAGTCATGGCGGCAACCGCACCCGCATCCCCGGAGTTCCGCCGGGTAACCCGCATCACTCAGCGCCGCAAGCGCCTTACGGGAATCGAACCCCGGCCCCGGGGTGATAAGGGCGGTACCGGCATCCAGGGCCACCTCCACGGACTCCACCCCCGCCAGCTTCTCCAGAGCGCTCTTCACGTGCCTTACACAGTTGCCGCAGGTCATGCCCCGCACATCCAGGACCACCTTTTCCCCCGGGGATTCGGAAGTCACGGTTTTCCACCTTCCCTTCAACGACCGGGCGGCATGCACCCCGATACCCAAAAGGAGCACCGCCCCGGCGACGGTCCTGAGACCCCGCTCCGGCCCGGTGCTCCCATGATGTACAACGACCTCCGGAACGGAGATCCCGACATTGTTCAGCAGCACGCCCGCAACAAGGCTCACCGCTATTATGGCAGTGATATAGCTCAGGCACGCCCGGTTCCCAAGGGCCTTCCTGACCGCGATCATGGTGGCGGCGTTGGTGGCCGGCCCCGCCATGAGAAACACCATCGCCGCCCCGGGGGAGAAGCCTGCGTAAACCATCGCCGCCGCCATGGGCACCGAAGAGACCGAGCAGACGTAAAGGGGAAGCCCCAGCAGCAGCGCCGTCAGCAACCCGGTGAATCCGCCGGTGATCCCGTTCCCCCCCAGGCTTCCCGGGGGCACAAAGGCGAATATCAGGGCGCTGACGGTTATTCCCAGCAGAAGGTGCGCCCAGATGTCGCCGAGTATCGTGTTGAAAGCATAATCCCAGGCCCTCGCCAGGGGGTTGCCTTCCCCGGTGTCCCCGGATCGCTGCGGCGCAGCGGGAGGGGGAACGGCCCCGGGAAAGCGGTCCACCAGCGTTCCGCCGAGCAGCCCGGCTCCCAGGGCTGAAACCACCTTGGTCAGGGCCACCGGCCATCCCAGCATTCCCCATGTGGCGGCGATGGAGTCAACCCCGGTCTGAGGAGTGCTGGCCAGAAAGGAAACGGTGGCCCCGGGGCTGGCCCCGTCCCGTCGGAGCGCCAGGGCCGCGGGAAGGACGCCGCAGGAGCAAAGGGGCATGGGGACCCCCAGAGCTGCGGCCTTCAGAGTGCTGAGGAAGCCCGGTTTCCCCACATGCCTCTGAACGATGTCACGGCGCACCAGAACATGAAGGATGCCCGCGGCGGCGAGCCCCACGAACAGTGAAGGGGCCAGCTCCGTCACGGTGGCCCACAGGGAGAGGATGAGTGTTTGAAACATGCTTCCTTTCCATTGTTGAGCAAGTATTCAAATATACCAAAGCCCCTCCCTCCACCCGCAAGGGCCGTGCCACCCCCGTCCGTTGCGGAAAAGCCGTCCGGCTGCTTGTTATTATTACTAAAGACTACTTTTCAGGTCATGCAGACGGCGGCGGAAATCCCTCAGGAAAGCGTCCTCCTCGGGAGCGCCCCTCACCCGGCCGTAGTCCTCGATTATCCCGGGGCCCCGGGAATAGTCCTTCATCCGGGAGGCGACGACCCTCTCCTCCGCCATGTCCAGCAGTTCCCGGAACCTGAGGGCGGCGGCGGCGGAAAGCCCCGATTCCCTGTACCCGCGGTAAAGGTCCACGGCCTCCAGCATGGTTTCATAGGCCGTGATGCCCCGGCGCCGGTCATCCTCGGTCAGGAAGTTCCTGCCGACCCCCGGCATATCCCCGGCCGGGTGGTTCCTGAGCCTTTCCAGAGCATCCCGGGTCATCTCCACTACGTCGTTTCCCGGGAAGGCCGGGTTTACCGGAGTATGGACGACCGTCGCCCTGTTCCCGTACTTCCAGCAGTTCCGGGCAAGGGAGTAAAGGTTGTCCGTCAAAATCCACCCGGGGGATATCCGGTTGTACCCGTCCGGGACTTCCCGGGGTCGGTGGTCGGGCGGAGAGATGAGGGAGAAGGGGAAGCAGACCTTCTGCGGAAGGGTGGTCATGCCCGTGGCCAGTATGGAATAGGGGCTGCGGGAATAGTCCGCGGGAAACTTCACCGAAACCCCCAGGCCTATGAAGAAGCCCTCCCCCAGTCTCAGTTCCTGGTCCGGCATCCGGGAAGTATGGTTGCTTCCCGCATTGGCTCCGTACCCGACATTGCCCCGGCCCGCCGGCCAGAGGGCCGCGATGAGCAGGGACTGGTGGTGCATGGCGGTGAAGGGGCCCGCCAGGGAGGCGGTCATCTCCCCCTCCCCCAGAACGCTGTCCGCCCCAAGGAAGGAGCGGCTGAGCTTTCCGTGCCTCTCGACCACGGAGCCCTCCCCCACCACAGAATCCGTGATCAGGCCCATGGTGTCCGCCGCGGCCCGCCATTGAAGAACACTCCTGTGGGCCTGGGCCCCGTTGGCCACCGACGCCCCGGGGAGCAGCACACAGCCGGTCACCGGGCCGGGAAAAGCCAGCCGTGCGCCGGAAAGAACAAGGGTATCCTCCAGCCTCGGCGCTCCGGTGATGACCGCATCGGGGCCCAGGGTCCCGGAAACGGACACGCCCCCAAGGGTCTCCCGAAGCCGCATCGCCTCGCCCCCCCGGGGGTCCAGGGCCATTCCAAAGGCCTCCGTATGGCTCATCACCGGATTCATGGGAACCGACCGCAGGCCGGTCTCCTCGCCCAGGTGCATCTCAGTGGACAGCGCCCCCGGAGGACCGTTCCACGACAGAACTCCGCTATGAGTCACTTCGGTTCCCGGGAGTACGGTGTAACCCTGAATCAGGGAGCAGGAGTGGATCACCACAGGCCCTGACACGGTGCAATCCTTCAGGCACGAGTCCCAGAGGGCGCCCCGGGGCAGATGCACCCGGACCGTGCCCAGAAAGCGGGTGCGCCGGATCAGGGACGGATCGGTCCCGGGAGAGAACAGAACCCGGCCCCAGTCTTCCGCCTCGCAGCCCGCTTCCCTGAGTGCCGCCACGGTCTCCCGGCTCGCGGGAGCGCAGGGGAAGTCGGGCCTTTCCGGCAGCAGTCCCAGGAAACGCTCCATCAGGCCAGGCTCTCCAGGAGCACAGTGAGCATCCGGGTAAAGGAGGCCACCGACTCGACCCTCACCCTTTCGCCGGGGACGTGTACGTCCCTGATGTCCGGGCCGATGCTTATCATGTCCATGCCGCCCACCCGTTTCCCTATGACGCCGCACTCGAGGCCGGCATGGATGGCCTCAACCGTCGGCTCGCTTCCGAAGACCTCGCGGCATGCCCGCCGGGCCAGGGCCAGCAGAGGGGACGCGGGATCCGGTTTCCAGCCCGGGTAGCCCTCCCCCGTTTGCGTATCGCACCCGGCCAGCCTCCCGACGGCCAGGATCCTGTCCGTCAGCTCGTCCCGGGAAGAGTCGAGGGAACTCCTTACGCTCATGGTAACGGCCGCCCGGTCGCCTTCCACGGCGGCGATGGCCAGGTTACAGGATGTCTGGACGAGCCCGGGAACCGAAGGGCTCATGGAGGAAACCCCGTGGGGAAGGGCCGACAGAAGGTTGAGAAGCCGGGCGGAACTCTCCGCGGTCAGGGGACGCCGCGGTTCTCCGGGTTCCACGGTGATGGAAATGCCCTTCTCGACCCCCGAGAATTCGTCCCGAACCGCGGTTATCATGGGCTCCAGCCTCATCGGGTCCACCTCGCCGACAACGGCGGCCATGGCCTCCCTGGGAATAGCGTTGTGCTTGGTGCCCCCGGAGAAGTCGGCCAGGCGCAATCCCAGCCGGGCGCAGATCCCGGCGGCCAGCCGGATCGCATTGGCCCCGCCCCGGTGTATCTCCATGCCGGAGTGCCCGCCATTCAGGCCCTCCACCCGCAGCATTGAAACCTCCGCCGGACGGGCTTCCCGCTCCAGGTTCAGGAACAGGCCCACATCCCGTCCCCCGGCGCATCCGATACAGATGCTGTTCTCCTCCTCCGAGTCGAGGTTTATCATGCGCCGGTACCCGAGCCATTCCGTCGGGAAGGACTTTGCTCCGACCAGGCCCCGTTCCTCGTCCACGGTGAAGAGGCACTCCAGCGGCGGCAGGGTTCGGGAGCCGGACCCCAGCAGGGCCAGCATGATCGCCACGCCTATGCCGTTGTCTGCGCCCAGGGTGGTGGTCTCGGACATCAGCCACCCGTCCCGGAGCACCGCCGACACCGGATCGACGGCGGGGTCCGACGGAGAGTCCGGGGTTTTATCCGCCACCATGTCCAGGTGGGCCTGAAGCACGACCCCCTTCCCAACGCCGGGCCGGACGATCAGCACATTCCCGGCCCGGTCGCGCCGGGACTCCAGGCCCATAGCCGCGGCCTGCCCCTGCACGTAGTCCGCGACGGCGGCCTCCGAACCGCTGGGTCTGGGTATTGCAAGGAGAGCGGCGAAATGCCTCCACACATCCGAGGGTTCAAGCGTTTCCCACCACCGGTCCGTCATAACTCCCCCCTGACCATCCCAAGGAAAAACTCAAGGAACAAAGCCCCGGCGTCCCTCTCCGGGGCGGATTTCAGAACGTTCTCCAGGTCTATGCCGTGCCTCTGGAGCATTTCCTTATCCCGGACGTACTGCCGGTTGCCGGAAACCGAGTCGAACTCGGGGTGAAACTGGGTTCCCAGCAGCAGTCTTTCCGGATCGTGGAACGCCTGTATCCCGGTATGGGCGCTTCGGGCGACAACCGCGGCCCCCGGCGGAACCCTGTTCACCCTGTCGTAGTGTGACTGCCACACCACCTCCCGACGCAGCGTTCCGGGCACCGCCCCAGGGAACACTTCCACGGGCAGCCAACCGAATTCGGGGCCTTCGGATGCCCTCTCCACCGCCCCGCGCCCGAGCAGGGCAAGACACAGCAGCTGGTGGCCGTAACATATCCCCATCTGGGGAACCCGCTCCCGGACGCACCGGGCCACCATCCGGCAGGCATCCTCCGTAAAGCTCTCCTCACGGACGATGGACAGGGCGCTGCCCGAATGCACCACCCCGGAAAAGGACCCGGCCTCCAGGGCCGGAAAGGCTCCGCCGGCCTCCACCCTGGCCGCCACGGAGGGGTGGTTCAGCCTTCCGGCTATGGTTTCACCGGAAAGGCCGTCCACTGAGTAGTCAACGACGAGTATCGGTTTCAAGGTTCCTCCCGTTTTGCCGGCACCTTAACATACGCCGGAACCGGAGCTATAATAAATCCGTGAGAAAGTTGCTCTCCCGATGGCTTGTCAGGTCCCCCCGGTTCCCCGGGGTGGCGTTGCGCGACCCGGGGCGCCGCTTGACGGTGAGGATGGACACGACCAATCACTGCAACCTGCGGTGCTCCATGTGTCCCATGAGGTTTTCCGACTCGGACCCCCTCCGGAAGTGGCTCCACATGGATCGGCGTCTGTTCCTGAAGGTCCGGGAGCAGGTCTTTCCCAGGGCGGCGGTGGTGGGGCTTTCCTGCGGAGCCGAGCCCTTCTGCAACCCCGGGATCGGAGAATGCCTGAAGTCCCTCCTGGAGTCCGGAGTGCCGGGCCGGGAGCTGGTGACCAACGGCACATTGCTGAACCGTGACAATGCCGCCCTGCTGGTCAGGCATCCCCCGACGACACTGTTCGTCTCCATAGACGGCGCCCGGCCGGAGACCCATGCGGCGATCCGGGGCGGAGCCGACCTTAAAACCATCGAGGCCAACCTCAGGGAGCTGTCCCGGCTCCGGGGCAGGCGCAGGTTTCCCGTGGTGGCCCTCAGCACCACCCTTCAGAAGGCCAACCTGAAGGAGATCCCGGATCTGGTCGCCCTGGCGGCGGACATCGGGGCAAGCGCGATGGGGCTGGTGCAGCTTGTGCCTTACATGGGGCTCTCCACCCTGGGAAGCGTGGTGGACCTCGATTCTCCGGAAACCATGGACATCCTCGGCATGGCGGCGGACAGGGCGAAAAGGCTCGGGATAACCCTGACCCTGCCGGACAGGTCGGAAAGGGCCGCCGGGGGGCCGTGCCCCTATCTGGACTCCACGGTCTATCTGGCCCCGGACGGAGCGGTGTTCCCATGCCCCTACTGGAACACGGGCAACCCCATAGGGAACCTGAACGACGAGAACTTCGACACGGTCTGGAACCGCCGACACCGGTACGTAACCCCGGAGACCTGCGTGGACTGCCCTGAAGTGACTTCCCGGAGCCGCGAGGTCAGGAAGGACCGCTGAGCCTCAGGGGAAGGAGCCCATCCCCAGAAAGGCCTCCACAAGCCACCGGCCGTCCTCCTGCACCAGCACCGCCTGCTGGGGAAAAGCGGCGCCCGCCCGGTTCTCGAAGGTGATGAAGACCAGGGCTCGCCTTCCCTGTACGTCAACGGAGTCCACCCGCATGACCAGCGGGGTGTACCTTCCCGACATAATCGGCAGTTCCAGGGTCGCCGCCAGGTACTCCGAAAGGGTCCAGCCCAGGATTTCCGAGGGCTGGGCGGAATAGCCTGCGGAACTCAGCCTCAGCAGAACCGATTCGTCTTCCCGCTCGATGCCTCGCCGGATTGACTCGAAGGAAAGCCGCACCTGGTCCATGGCCGTCGAGGAGTAAAGGACCGCCGCGTCGGCGCCGCGGGCTTCACTAAGTGCGGTGAAGAGAGAGTTTACAGCGTAGATGACCGCCGCTTCATCGTCCGTCTGCCCTGGGGCCGAAGCACACACCAGGAGTAAAAAACCCAGGAGCACCACTTTCAAGGGCACCCCCTCTCAGGTTACCAGCCTTTAAGTGAATCATAGGCTCTTCGGGTTATCAAGGCAACCCCGGCCGCCGGAGTCCCCTCCCCATACCCGAAGGGTGTTCACCAGGCTCTCGAAGGCCTTCTCCATCCCCTCCACCGCCAACCACTCCCTTCTGGAGTGGAAGAAGCCGCCTCCGGTGGGAAGGTTCACCGTCGGAACCCCCATGAAGCTCAGCCTCGAACCGTCGGTACCTCCCCGGATGCTGGATTCCCTGGGTTCCAGCCCCGCCATGGCGGCGCCCCTCATGGCGTACTCCACCAGCCGGCCGTCGGATTTCAGTATCTCGGCCGGATTGGAGTACTGCCGCGTGATATCCAGGGTGATTTCGGCCCGGGGGTGTTTCAGGGCCAGCAGGCGCTCCATCGAGCGCATCCGCTCCTCCCTCGCGGCGAGGCCGGAGTCGCTGAAGTCCCGAAGGATGACCCCCACCCGGGCTTCCGTGGAGTTGCCGGAAATCTCCATGGGATACTCGAAGCCCTGGTCTCCGCCGCTGTTCTCGGGCATTTCCTCGGGCTTCATCATGGCCAGGAGTTCACCGGCGATCCTCACCGGGTTCACGAGCCTGCCCAGGGCGCTTCCCGGGTGAACCTCCACCCCCCTTATCCTCCAGTCGGCCCGGCAGGCGTTGAAGGTGGCACTGTCCACCGAACCGGGCTGTTCCCCGTCCACGGTATAGGCCAGATCGGCGCCGAAGGCCTTCACATCGAAATTGTCCATGCCCCTGCCGATTTCCTCGTCCGGGGTGAAGGCCACCGCCACCCTGGGGCGGGGAACCTCCGGGTTTTCCATCATCCAGCGCACCGCCTCCATGATGATGGCCACTCCGGCCTTGTCATCGGCCCCCAGCAGGGTGGACCCGTCGGAGGTGATGATGGTCCCCCCCTTCCAGCGGCCCAGCTCCGGGCACTCCGAAGGGTCCAGGAAAAGCCCGGGGGCGATCTCCAGGGGCGAGCCGTCCCAGTCGGAATGCAGCCGGGGTCTGACCCCGGCCCCGGAAACCGCCGGGGAGGTGTCCACATGGGCAAGGAGGCCGATGGTGGTTCCGCCCGTCCCCCCGGGCACCGTTGCGTAGAGAATCCCCCGGGGGTCCAGACGGACGTCCCTGACCCCCATCTCCTTCAGCTCCTCCGACAGGAGCTTCAGAAGAACCGTCTGCCCGGTGGTCGAGGGGGCGTCGGTCCCCGACGGATCGCTTCCGGTGTCAATCCCGGCGTACCTTATGAAGCGGCGGACGAGGTCGTTCATGGAATCCCTCCCTGATGTTCGTGCGGCCTCCGTACAGTATAATACGGACAAATGCACCGGGAGAGGATATGAAGACCTTCCTTACCCTCACGGATACGGCGAAGTGCATGGGCATGAGCCTCCAGGAAGCGGCCCGGGAAACCGGCAGGGCCGGGCTGAAAACCGTGCTTTTCCAGGGGCAGAAGTGTTTCCTCAGGTCCGACATCCTGGACTGGCTCACCCGGGAGTTCGGAAGCCTTGCCGCAGACAGGCTTGCCCTGGCGGAGCAGTCCAACGCGGAAACCGCCGGAATAGACTCCGGCACCCTCCTGGTGACCGAGATGCTTTCCGGCAACATCGTTACGCCGGACAGGGTAGGCACCCGGAGCAGCATGCTGAGGTACATGGCCGCCGAAGCCTGCCGCACCGGCGCCCTCTACGACACCGCCGCCCTGCTGGAACAGCTCACTCTCCGGGAACAGGCGGCTTCCACGGCCCTGCGGTGCGGGGCGGCCCTGGTGCACCCCCTGGACGTGAGAAAACTCTTCGTGGAACAAAGCCTGCTGATGCTCTTCAGGCCGCCCCACCCCCTGCCTTTCGGCGAGGAGAGCGGCCGGCTCACCTCCCTGTTCTTTCTCATGATATTCCCCGTTGCAAACGAGCACCTCCACATGCTGGCCAGGCTCAACAGGCTATTGCGGCTTCATGGTTTCGTGGACAGCATGCTGTCCGCCCCGGGGCCGACGGAGATGCTGGACATCGTCAGGGAAGGGGAACACGAACTGTGCGCCCCGTCGTGAAAGGGGATTCACGTTGAGTTCCTTCGCGGGCAGAAGCATCATCTCCCTGCGGGACATGTCCGTCACGGAGCTTTGGCGAATCGTGCAACTGACCGGGGAGGTCAAGGCCGGCAGGCATCCGGGCCTTCTCCGGGAAAAGAGTGTGGCGTCCCTTTTCTTCGAGCCCTCCACCCGCACCAGGCTGAGTTTCGAGTCGGCGGTGCTGAAGGCCGGAGGAACGGTTTTCGGCTTCGCCGACCCGGGAGCCTCCTCCCAGAGGAAGGGCGAGTCCTTCGCCGACAGCATCAG
>JAKPTG010000077.1 GCA_029571005.1 Candidatus Fermentibacterota bacterium | reverse complement strand
GACCACCGGAGCGATTTCACTGCCCCCGGGCAACCCTCCCCCGGGGACCCTGACGTGAAGAAGGTCGCTCTCCACCGAAGCCAGTTGCTCGTTCTGAAAGTCTTCCAGGGCGGAGGAGTAAGAGGCCACCATTTCCTCCACCACGGGTTCGGGCTGAACCACCGCAAGACCGTTTTCATCGGGAATCTGCGCCGTAGTCGGTATGAGGGGATTGCCGCTCCATCCCGTGACCGCTCCGGAGGAGTCGAACTCCACGGTCAGAGAGCCCAGCACCGCGCCGTACCTCCACGCGGTAACCACCAGCACCGTGCCCCCGTCCGGGCCCTGCACCACCGTGGGGTACTCCCCCTCCGGCTGCAGCCCCAGGCCGTCGAAATCCCCCAGGAGCGTGTGGGAGTGCCCCCCGACGATCACATCCACTCCGGGTATCCGGGCCGCCAGTTCCAGGTCCGCGGCGTAGCCTACGTGGGTCAGCAGGATCACCTTGTTCACGCCCAGGGCCGTCATCTCTTCCACCACCGCCAGGGCGGTCTCCTCCAGCGGCAGCACCCTTGTGGCGGCGGAGGGGCTGGAAACCTCCGGAAGCTCCTTGGTGATGAGCCCCGCCACCCCCACCAGTTCGCCTCCCACCTCCAGCACGGTGAAGGGAGGTATCCTGCCGGCCAGGAGACTGTCCTCCCGGACGTCCAGGTTGGCGCATACCACCGGAAAAGTCACTTCGTCCAGAAGCAGGGCCAGACCGGGGCTTCCCCGGTCGAACTCGTGGTTCCCCAGGGTCATCACGTCCGGAGAGAGTACATTGTAGATCCCCGCATCGGCCCTGCCCTGGTACACGGTGTAGAAGAGGGTTCCCTGGACCAGATCACCCGCATGGAGGAATATCACGTTTTCGGAGGCCCCCCTGGCCCGGCTGATCAGGGCGGCCGTCAGGGCGGCGCCCCCGGCGGGGATCCGCACCGTGGTGTCCGGGTCGGTGAGGTTCACCGCAAGCTGCAGAGGGACAAGGTTGGAGTGGGTGTCGTTTTGGTGCAGTATCTCGAGGGTGTAGCAGGCTCCGGCCCGCGGAGCCGTGAAAAGCAACAGTAAAAGGGCCGCAGCAGCCCCCGAAACCTTCATCATAGAATCCCCCTTTTTCCCGGCGGCCCTGAACCGTTCCCGGCCGGCGGGGAGTAGTGCATCGCCGGGGCTTCCCCGCGGCTTCGCTCCCCCTCCGCCATGGCCCGAAAAACCTCTCCGACCCCGGGATCGGCGGGGCTTTCGGCCGCCTTCCCGTAGAAAGCCCTGCCCCTCGGTTCCCAAAAGAACGGTGCTTCCCGGCGCGTCAACCGTCCGGGCGCTCCCAGGCGCGCCGCTTCCCTTCCTCTCTTTTCAAGTAATGCACCGGGTCGCCCCAGTCGTCATCGGCCACCACCCTGCCTGTACTCTCCACCCCGGCCCTGAGACGGTTCATGCAGTCCTCCCGGCCCTCCTCGGTACAGGGCTTCCCCTCGTAGAGAAGATAGTCCTTCCGGTACTCCCCCGGGGTCAGGGAAGGCATGATAACGTTGGCCCCCCAGGTCAGACCCGCTTCCCTGCCCAGGGGGTCCAGGGCCTGAAGGGCGGTGGTGGCGGCGATGTTGGTGTCAACCGTGATAAGCCTGGTTAGGCCGATCATCAGAAGGGCAAGCCGGACCCTCTCGCCGGGCGGAGCCACCTGCGCACTCCCCATCGGCGTGTCCGGGTGGGGGATGAAGGGGCCCATTCCGAACATGTCGAAGTCATGCTTCCGGTAGAACAGAAGGTCGTCCGCCAGCATTTCCGGGGTCTGGCCCGGCAGGCCGATCATCACCCCGGTTCCCACGGCGAACCCCTCCTCCCTCAGGGCTTCCAGACACTCCAGGCGGCTCTCCAGGGACTGGCCGCCGGGATGAATGCTCCTGAACAGCCGCTGGTTGGTGGTTTCTATCCGCAGGAGGTAACGGTGGGCGCCGGCTCTCCTGAAACGACGGAGGACGTGCCGGGGCTGCTCCCCCACGCAAAGGGTGATGCCAAGCCCATTGGGCAGCCGTGGAGACGAGGTGCGCTCCTTGACGGCAAAGACCACCTCCTCGACGAAATCAACGAACTTCGGGTCGGTTCTCTCCCCGGACTGGAGCACGACCGATCCGTACCCCGCCCTGGCGCAGAACTCCGCCGCATCCAGAATCTGCTCCAGGGAGGCGGTGTACCTCCGCTGCTTCCCATTGTCCCGGCGGATACCGCAGTACAGGCAGTTCATGGAGCAGACGTTGGAGAACTCGATAAGCCCCCGGTAGTACACCCTGTTGCCGAGGGCGGTGAGGGTCGCGTTCTCGGCGGCGAGCCGTATCTCTTCCAGAGCCTCCGGTTCCCGGGTTCTGAGCATGTCCGCAAGCCTGGAACGGTCGAACCCGGCGGCTTCCCCCTTCAAAGGCTGCTCCTGTAACGGTCAAGGGCTTCGGGGAAGGGGCCCAGGGCCCTCTCGAATATTCCCAGCGAATAGGCTATCGCCAGGCCGTAGTTGGTGATGGGCACCCCGGCCCTGGACGCCTTCTGAATCCTGGCGAGCACGGCCCGGCGGTTGAGCATGCACGCTCCGCAGTGGATCACCAGCCGGAAGGAGGCCAGGTCCTCCGGGAAGTCGGCCCCCCTGTGGAACCGGAAATCGAGGTCCCCCCCCACGAACCGGTTGAGCCATCGCGGCAGCTTCACCGTGCCGATGTCCTCTTCTATGGGGTGGTGGGTGCAGGCCTCCGCTATCAGAACCCTGTCCCCGGGCCGCAGGGATCCGATGGCCGCGGCCCCCTCCACCATGGAGGAAAGGTCGCCCTGATGCCTGGCAAAGAGAATCGAGAAGGATGTCATCGGAATGTCATCGGGAGTGTCGCCCGCCACCTTCAGGAAAGCCTGACTGTCGGTGATCACCAGGGCGGGTTTCACCGCGAGGTTCTTCAGGGCCGCCCCGAGTTCCCCCTCCCTGGTCACCAGGGCCATGGAGCCGTTGTCCAGAAGGTCGCGGATGGTCCGGACCTGGGGCAGTATGAGCCGCCCCTTGGGCGCCTCCTTGTCTATGGGCACCACCAGGACGGCGGTTCCGCCGGGGGGAACCAGGTCGGACACTATCCCCTCCGGGTTGATGAAATCCTCCGGGGCCAGGCGGATGAGTTCCTCCCGCAGCCGGTCCATCCCGTCTCCGGTCACGGCGGAGACCGCCACCCAGGTCAGCCCCTTCTCCTCCATGGCCGCCGCGAAGCCCTCCCCGGGGGAGGACCGGTCCGTCTTGTTCCTGACCACGAGCACCGGAACCCCGGCCTCCCGGAAGCCCTGCACAAGCCCGTCCTCCAAAGACCCCCACAGGTCTTCGTCCGTGACTACGACCGCCAGGTCCGTCCTCTCGCCGACCTTCCGGGTCCGGGACACCCTCTGGGCCCCCAGCTCGCCCGGGTCGTCGAGGCCGGCGGTGTCCGTGAAGAGCACCGGCCCCAGGGGAAGGAGTTCCATGGCCTTCTTCACCGGGTCGGTGGTGGTTCCGGGGGTATCGGAGACTATGGACACCCGGTGCCCGGCCAGGGCGTTCACCACGCTGGACTTGCCCGCGTTCCTCCTGCCGAATACGCTGATGTGGAGCCTGAGCGACTGGGGTGTTTTCACGGGTGCTTCCCCGCATCGCCGGCCCGGCCGCAACGGCGGCTTCCATCACACGCTCCCGGCCGCAGACCGCCGACCCTTCCGCCCGTCGGAGGCACCGGGAAGACCTCGGAACCTCCGGGGAAAACCTCAGCAGTAAACATCCCTCTCTCCGGCCTCCACCTTCCGGAGCATCGCCTCCGTCCTCTCCCGGGCCGCCGGAGACATCCCCCCCAGGAAACCCTTCATGCACTCCAGACCGACTTTGCGGGTTTCCGGGCCGGCGTAGTCCTCCAGGTACTCCAGGAAGGTGCTGGCGGCATTGGGATCACAGTGCATCCTGATGTCCCCGGGTCTGGCCAGATCCATGAAGTCCTTGCCGGTCCTGCCCAGGCGGTAGCAGCCGGTGCAGAAACTCGGCACGTATCCCATGCCCGCCACGTCCCGGATGACCTCGTCCAGGGGTCTGTGGTCTCCAAGGCTGAACTGGGCCACCTCTTCCCGCTCCCCCGTCTCCGCGTATCCTCCGGGGTCCGTCCTGCTTCCGGCGGATATCTGGCTCACCCCGAGGGCGAAGGTCTCCCGGCGCATTTTGGGGGTCTCCCGGGTTGACATGATGATGCCGGTGTAGGGGACGGTCAGCCGGAGTATCGCGACTATCCTCCTGAAATCGTCGTCGTCCACGGGGTAGGGTGGATGGGAGGCGATGTCCGAGCCCGTGGCCGGTTCGAGCCTGGGAACGCTGATAGTGTGGGGACCGACGCCGTACCTCTCCTCCAGGTGCCGGATATGTTGAAGCAGCGCCTGCACCTCCCACCTCCAGGAGTTCAACCCGAAGAGGACCCCTATTCCGACGTCATCTATCCCGGCCTCCATGGCTCGGTCCACGGCGGTGATCCTCCAGCCGTAATCCCGTTTCTTGCCGCCGACGTGCATCCGGCGGTAGGTTTCCGGGTGATACGTCTCCTGGAATAACTGGTAGGTGCCGATACCCGCCTTCTTCAGCCTGGAAAACTCCTCGGAGGTGAGGGGGGCGATATTCACGTTCACCCTGCGTACGTTGCCCCGGCCGGACTTCACGCCGTAAACCGTGGCTATGCTCTTGAGCACGTAATCGAACCCCTCCCGGGGGTACGACTCGCCGGCCACCAGCAGAATCCTCTTGTGCCCCTGGTCCACCAGTATTTCCGTTTCCCTGGCGATCTCCTCCTGGGTGAGCGCCCGGCGCACCACCTCCGGATTCGATGCCCGGAATGCACAGTAAAGGCACTCGTTCCCGCAGAGGTTGGATATGTAAAGCGGCGCGAAGATCACCAGCCGTTTCCCGTATATCTTTTCCTTAACGCGCCGGGCCGTCTCGAACAGCTCGGAGGAAAGCTCCGGATCCCTGACGGCGGAGAGTACCGCCGCGTCCTCGCAGGAAATGCCCCGCATCTCACCGGCCTTGGCGAGTATTTCCCTGACCCTCGCCGGGGCCGGTTCCCCCGCGTTTCCAAGAATGGTCTCGATCCGCTCGGGATCGATGATGGGAACTGTTTCGGCGTACATTTTTCGACTCCATTGAATGGGTTCGTGAAACCGTATCCAAGGAATATAGCAGTGTACCCGCCGGAAAAACTCTTCACGGTTTCCCCTGCGGGAAGTCAGCCCCGGCGCCTCCAGGCTGCGGCGAACATGCCGTCAACCCCGGAGTCGGGGGGCTCGGACACCATCATCCCCTCCCTCTCGAGCTGCGGCGGAACCTTCAGGGGAAACCTGTCGAACTCCGGGTGGGCCGCTTCGAAACTGCGGACCCGTTCCCGGTTCTCCTCCGGTTCGAGGCTGCATGTGCTGTAAAAAACCACGCCCCCCGGAGCAACCAGCCGGGAGGCCCTCTCGAGCAGTTCGCCCTGGAGCTTCGACACCCGCATAAGGGCTTCCAGGGACCACGCCCAGCGGGCGCCGGGCCGTCTCCTCAGCACTCCGGTATTGGTGCACGGAACATCAAGGAACACCTTGTCGAAACCGCCCCGCAGCGGCGGAAACCTGCCGTCCCCAACCAGGGGGAGGGCGAAGTTCCACCGGAACCTCTCCCGGTTCTCCAGCCACCGCCGCATCCTTCCGACGGAACTGTCCATGCAGACCGTGAGACATCCCCCCTGATGGGCCGTCTTGCCGCCGGGAGCCGCGCAGACCTCCAGCGCCGTTCCGCCCGGGACGGCCCGGAAGGCCCTGGCGACCACCGCCGCCGCCTCGTCCTGGAGAAAGACCCCCGGTGGAGGCAGGGGGGTTCCCCGGCGGAGGATCCGGTAGTCCTCGAGGTACAGCCCGGGCTCACCGTCCGGCGGGGGACCGAAGGCGAATCCCCCCAGCGGAGGCGGTTCGTTGTTCCAGCGAAGCAGTCTTTCGGTTTCTTCGGAACCCCGGCGCCCGATCCATCGCCGCACCAGCTCCTCCGGATGCGACCACCGCACATGAAGCGGAAGATCATCCTCCTCGCCCTCGGCGGACAGTCTTCTGAGCACGGCGTTCACCAGTTTCCGGGCTCCGGGGTTTCCCGCGAGGCCCACCGTTTCCGAGACCGCTGCGTGAGCCGGGGTTCCCAGCACCAGAATCTGAACCGCCCCAAGCCGGAGGACCTCCAGGGTTCTCCGGTCCAGGGACCCGGGCGGTTGCCTGAGAAAACGGGCCAGAGCCCTGTCCAGCCTGGCCCGCCAGACAACGACCTCCCTCCGGAGCCTCAGGGCAAAGGCCGCATCCCTTTGGGAAAGCCCGGAAACGGATGAGCCGCCCCGGCCCAGAAGGCGTTCCAGGGCGGCTCGCCTGGGATCGGGACGAAGGTCAGGACGTGAGGTTTTCAACCTTCTCGAGATCCGGGAACACCGCTTTGAGGTTCCTCTCAACGCTGTGCTGAAGGGTCATCGCCGCGAAGGCGCAGCCGACGCACGCACCCTGAAGCTTCACCTTCACGGTTTTTCCCTCCAGGGCGACGAAGCTGATATCCCCCCCGTCCCCCTGGAGCATGGGTCTCACCTTTTCGAGTTCCGCCACCACGTTCTCTTCCGTAAGGGGAAGTGTGCCGGACATGTTCCCGTCCTTTCTCACTTGGCCTCGGCCAGTACGAGGGATACGATGGTCATCGGTTTTATGGAGATATCGAGGGCAGGGCCGCCGGTGCCCTTGAAGGGGGCTCCCAGGGCGTCGCCTGTGACCCGGGACCCGTGGGCGGGGGAACCCTTTCCTCCCGGGTTTCCGTCTTCGATGTGTTCTTTCCCGTTGTCCCGGGCGCCCCTGCCCATGAAAACCGCCGACGGGGTCGCCACGGCGGCTCCGGGGGCCGGGGGAGTGAACAGTACGCCCGCCTGCATTCATACCTCCGTCGGGTCGGGCTTGGAATGAAAAACAGGGTGAAGTTACGGATTTCTAACCTGTCGGTGCGGGCCGGTCAAGCCGCTCAGGGCGCTCCTGGAAAGCGGATGGCCGGGGTCGCGCCGAAGAGCTTCACTGAACCAGAAAAGCGCCTCCGCCTCATCGCCGTCCTCCAGGGCCATGACTCCCAGGTTGTACAGGGCGTCGGCTCCGTTCAGGTCTATGCCGTCGGTCCTTCGGGAAGCCCTGTCCCACGCCTCCAGGAAGAGCAGCCTCGCCCCGTCCCTGTCGCCCGCTTCGTAACAGGCCATTCCATGGTGGAAGGGCATGTTCACGCCGGCGGTCTCCACCCGGGGCCCGGTAAGCAACGCCGCCCCGACCCCCGCCAGCAGCCCGATGGGAGCCATGAGAAGCCCGGCCTTCGGCCTGCGGGCGAACCGCGGAATCAGAAGCAGCAGGACGAAGGGGATCAGGGGCAGTCTGAACCTGGCGGTTATGAAAAACGGCAGGAGCCCCGCCGCCAGAACGGCTAACCACACCAGAAGCCTTTTTTCGAAGAGCGACGGCTTGCCGGCCGCCAGGGCCCCGGGCAGCAGGAGCCAGACAAGTATTCCCGGCAGGGCGACCGGGGGGCCGGTCACCAGGACGCCGGCGGGCGGGGAGATCCGTCTCATGTAGTAAACGTCGTAATTGCAGGGCTGTTCCACGGGGCTGATCAGATGGAGGATCTTCTCCGCCAGGAGGGCCGCGGTCCGGAGAGGCTCACGGGCCACGTACTCCAGGGTCCTGTCGGTCCACCAGGAGGACACCGAGGACGGAGAGGCCTCCGGGGGCAGGGGCGCCAGGCTGGCCGCCCACACGTTGTCCACGTACGGAAGGTCTTCCCGGGGAACCCTGCCGCCGGGCGGGGCGAAGGCCGTAATCCCGTCGGCTTCGGGACCGGAGCCGATGTAGAGATTGATACCGCCCTGGCTGGAGATGACCGTGCCCGGATCGCCCGAGAGGGCGTTCACCGCCCATACGGCGGCCAGGGGAATGAAGAACGCCGGCCACGCCCGGGCCCTGGGACGGAACAGAAGGATGCTCACCGGCATAAGAAGCACGGCTCCGGGCCTCGCTACGGAGGAAAGCCCCAGCAAAAGCCACGGGCCCCGGGAATCCGGGGACCGGTCCATCCACAGGAAGGTTCCCGTCAGCAGGAGCAGGTACAGCGGCTCGATGAGCATGAAACCCGAATAGAGCAGCCAGGTTCCCCAGAGGGACCAGAGAGCCCCGGCAAGCAGGGCCGTCCGGCGGCCGGCATGCCTGAGGGCCAGCCGGTGGACCGTCACCGCGGTTCCGGCGCCGCAGAGCATGGAGAAAAGGGCGCCCGGAACCGGGCCGCCGCCGGTGATGAAGAACCATGCGCCCAAAAGCCAGGGGTACAGGGGAGCCCTGAAGTACGGGGCATAGACGAAGAGGTTCCCCCGGGAAACCTCCCGGGCCCACTCCAGGTGCCATTTCGCGTCCACCACCGGATAGACGCCCAGGGGGGACCTCAGGACGGGGCCGTTCACCAAGGCCCATGCGGCAAGGAACAGCGCCGTCACCGCAACGGTATCGGCGACGCCCTTTTTCATCCGCCCAGCAGCGCGGTGGTGGAGTGGCCCTTCAAGGTCGGGACTATCACCACTTCGGGCACCAGGCCCGCCCCTACCACGTCTTCCTTCCGGTAGTCCCCGCCCTTGACCAGCACATCCGGCCGGAGGGCCAGAATCAGTTCCAGGGGCGTGTCTTCGGGGAATGGAACCACGAAATCCACCGGACGGAGGGCGCACAGCACCCCGGCCCGGGCCTCGAGTTTCTGAACCGGCCTGTCGGCCCCCTTGAGCCTTCGCACGGACTCGTCGGTGTTGAGCCCCACGAACAGCACGTCACCAAGGGAGGCGGCCTCCTCCAGCACCCTGAGGTGACCGGGATGAATGATGTCGAAACAGCCGTTCGTGAACACGATCCGGCATCCGGCGGACCTCATCACCGCCGCCCGGCGGGAGGCGGCCCCGGGGGTGAGTATTTCCCCGTTCCTACCCATCCCGGCGGGCTTCCCGAAGGATGTCTTCCGGAGTCACGGCGTAAACCCCGGGCTCGGCGCACACCGCGGCGGCGGCTAAGTTGGCCATCACCGCCGCCTTCTCCGGAGCGAGACCGGAGGCGTAGGCCAGCCCCATCACGGCTATCACCGTGTCCCCCGCCCCGGAGACATCGAACACATTCCTGGCCGCGGTGGGTTGAATCAGGGGTTCGGGCCTGTCCCGCATGCAGAGGATGGAGCCCCCGGGACCCAGGGTCAAAAGAACACCCCCGGCCTGAAGCTCATCCAGGATTGCGCCGCAGGCCTCGGTAAGCTCCCCGGGTCCGGCGCTCTCGAGGTCGCGTCCAAGAAAAGCCGAGGCTTCCCTGAGATTGGGTTTTATAAGGCTGACGCCCCGGTACAGGGCGAAGTTCCTGTATTTGGGGTCAACCAGAACCGGAACCCGGCTGTCGAGGGCTTCCCGGATGATCCATGGGATATTGTGGGCTCCAAGGTAACCCTTGTCGTAGTCTTCAAAGATCACCGCCCCCACCTCCCCGACGGCCCCGGCGATCCTCTCCCCTTCGTCCGTGTCCCTGCCCTTACTCCGGAGAGCGCAGGACTCCCTGTCCAGCCTGAGGAGCTGATGCCCCCGGGAGATGACCCGGGTTTTCCTGGTGGTGGGCCTGGCGGGGTCCACCACCGCACAGGAGACGTCGGCCCCCCGCTCCCTCAGCAGGTTCAGAAGGGCTGCGCCGTCCCGGTCGTCCCCCACCGCCCCGGCCACCAGCGGGACCCCCCCCAGGGACAGTACGTTCAGGGCCACATTGGCCGCTCCACCGGGAGCGAACCTCTCCCCGCCCTCTTCAAGGGTCACCACCGGCACCGGCGCCTCCGGTGATATCCTGTCCACACTGCCCTCAAGGTAATGGTCGAGCACGAGATCGCCCAGAACCAGAACCCGGGCGCCGCGAAAGCCTTCGAGTTCTCCGGTGTACAAGGAATCCTCCCAGCGGGTTGACCCCGGTTGTGTATCGGTGCATAAGATAGTGCTTTCCTTAGGGAGGGAAAATAATGCAAAAACAAATGCCCAGGATAAACATCCAGGGCGACAAGGCTTCGGGAGTTTACGCCAACCTGACCATAGTGAACACATCCCAGGCCGAATTCGTTTTGGATTTCGCAAAATTGATGCCCGGCCTGCCCGCCGCACAGCTGGAATGCCGGGTCATCATGTCTCCCCACAGGATCAAGGGCCTGATAAATGCCCTGAAGGCCCAGGTGGAGATGTACGAAAAAAGGTTCGGACCCCTGGAGGACTCGGTTGAAGCAAGTGGAGCCATCGGTTTCCAGATTCCTCAGACCCCTGAGGCCAAGAGCGTCCAGTAGCAACATAATCAGGTTGTGCCTTTCCCTGGCGGTGGCTGTTGCTATCTGGGCGTTCTCCATCCAGACCGAGATTTTCAGCGTCACCGTTCCGGTGCCGGTCGTATTCCGGATCGCCCGGGAAGCCGACCTTGTGGGGCACCCCCCGGACACGGTCGCCGTGACCTTTCGGAAAGGCGGGCTGGAAATGCTGGGCTTCCAGTTGTCCGGCAGCCCGCGGGATCTGGAGGTGAGGGTGAACCTGACGTCACTGACCCCGGACAGCCTCGAATCACTGCTGATACTCTTCAGCGATTCCATGCTCAGTGATCCGCGGCACCGGACGGGGATGGTGTCGTTTCAGCCTTCCATTGTGGAACTGGCCATGGATGTTCATCAGGACAGGGTGCTGCCGGTGGCGGTGGTCTCCCATCCGGTTCCGGCCCGCTATATGAGCGTGTTCCTTCGCCGCCCCCACGTGACGGTCAACGGGCCCGCCTCCGTGCTGGCCTCAATGGACAGTGCCTACACCGTTCCGATATCCTCGGACGTCCGGATAGAGCAGCAGGTCGAACTGGACCTGCCGGTCGGGGTGAACAGCGACGCGGGAACGGTCCCGGTGAGGCTGCGAAACCCGGTTCCAGTCGTTCAGGGGGTGAGAAGGGCATATTGACACGGGTCGAAGAGGGTAGGTAAATTACTGGAGCATCTGCTGACAAATAACGAAACACCAACAATCGGGGGGTCTCGTGCCATGGGATCTAAGGTTCTTGTGAGGGTCATCATTGTTCTGCTCGCTGCGATTCTCATATTCCGGATCCACCAGCGTGTCGAAGCGTACCGGGTGCCCCGCGAGAACTGCCGCGTTCAGATGTACTCCTTGGCCAAGGCCAATATCCGGCACATGCATGAAAACGAAGGGCTTTCCGCCCCGGACATGGACTCGCTTCTCTCCTTCGCCGGCCTTCCGGACTCGGCGGCGATCTGCCCCGCCCTCTGGTCCCTGGGGCTGGACTCCACGTACTTCTTCGACTCCAAGCTGTCCCTGGGCACCCAGTTCGCGATTTCCTGCCCCAACCACGACCGGCACGGGGGAGTCATCGGCGGTCTGGTGGAGAAGGAGTACCCCGATTCCCTCTTCTACGAAGCCGACTGGATGGACACCTTCACCCGGATCAGCTTCCCCGCTTACGCCGAGATAAGACGCACCGAAGTCTCAAGGTCCGTGCTGATCAGGGTTTCCGAGGAGCAGGCTTCCTTCATCTACAACCGCTACCCCGTGACTCTGAAGCCCAGCGACATGTCCAACATCGAGATTGACCTGGGTCAGATCGAGGACCCCCTTGGCGGAGAGTATGTCTTCGAAATACTCCCCGACACGGTTTACACCTTCTGGGAAAGGCCCAGAGCCACCGGCAGGGCCCGGGGCCAGTCCATGGACGTCCAGACATGGAAGTTCGTCTGCTACGCCACCTCCAACCCGGATACCTCGAGGGTCGAGGTCTTCTTCAAGCACCCCCTCAGGCTCCCCAGCAGGGCGGAGGGCGCCCTTGCCACGGATTGCGACATGCTGACCATCATCCGCTACTGGGACAGGTCCGCGCTGGGTACCCTCCAGGTGGAAACCCGGGAGATGGATCTGCTGGAACTTCCCACCTGGGAGTTCCTCGTGCAGAACAGGGTCAATCTGGAGGCAGCGGCTCCGGAGCAGAACTGAGACACAGCTTGTTCTTTCGGGAGTGAGGGGGAACATCCTCCCCCCCACTCCCTTTCGGTTTGTATATTCCGGTATTCCATGGCTATAACCCTCAGTGATAAAGCCCTCGGGAAAGGCGGCTGGGATGAAGTATTTTGAGAAGACCGAACAGAAGGCGGCGTCCGTGGATAACCAGTACGTCTTTACCATAGCGGTGTCAAAGCGGATGCGAAGCATCCAGGAAGGCGCCCCGGTACTGGTGGAAGGTATCACCGAACCCGAGGAAAGGGCGGCGGAGGTCGCCATGAGAGAGTTCGCCGAAGGGTGCATAGACTACCTGGTAGAGGACAAGGGAAAGAAGGAGAACTGATTCCATGACGAAAAAGGTATTGACGGTTGCGGTGCTTCTCATCCTGGCGGCGGGTTGCGGTACGAGACCCCTGGGTGAGGGTGAAGCGGCCAGAATAGGATCGAGGATCATCACCATGGAGGAGCTGGAAAGAGAACTCCAGCGGATTCCTCCCTACCAGAGGGCCCCCTTCGAGACCCTGCAAGGCAGGAAACTGCTGCTGAACCACATAATCGAGAGGGAACTCCTCCTGGCGGCCGCAATAGACGAGGGGCTGGAGAACGATTCCATCGTACAGGCCCAGGTGGCCATGGCCGGGGAGATGGTGGAGAGTGTCCGGACACGGGCCATGACCCAGGCCTTCTATCAACGGCACGTCATAGATGCGGTGACGACGCCGGATTCAATGGTTCAGGCCTACTACGATGAAAACCTGGAAAGCCGGTTCCGCAGACAGGCCAGCGCCCGGGTGTCCCACATCCTGGTCTCCAGCGACGAAGCCCTGGGCGAAGCGATGGCCATGCTGGACGCGGGGACGCCCTTCGACTCCGTCGCCGCCGCCGTCAGCGAACATGCGGTGACGAGAAACCAGGGCGGCAGGATGGGAATAGTGGAGCAGAACGGCTCCATCCCCTACATCGGAACCGACGAAGCCCTGGCGGCCATGCTGCTGGAGGCGGGCGAGGGACGGCTGGTGGGGCCCGTGGAAACCACCCTGGGAACCCATCTTTTCCTGGTCACCGAATTCATCGAAGCCGGATACATCCCCCTGGAGGAAGCCAGGGAGTCCATCGAGGCGGTGCTGAAACCGGCCCTGGTGAACGAGTATTTCAAGAGTGTTCTGATCCCCGAACTGCATGAGCGGTTCAACGTCCGGATATTCGATGAACCCGACGCCCAGATCCTGGCAACCGTGGGGGACAGCGCCATAACCCGGGACGACGTAGAGAGCGCCATCGCCTCGATCCCATACTACCAGAGGGACGCCTACGACACGGTCGAGGGCCGTCAGATCCTCCTGGGAAGCCTCATCGAGCAGGAGCTGCTCGCCATGGCGGCCTCCGGCGCGGGCATGGAGCAGGACTCCTTCGTGACGGCCCAGGTGGAGATGGCCATGGAACAGGCCGACATGGCCCGGAAGAGCGCACTGATCCAGGAATACTACAACCGGTTCGTGGTAGAGGCTGTGCAGGTGCCCGAGGAGAGGATACTGGAGTACTACAACTCCCACTCCGGTGACATCTACCACCGGGAAGCCCAGACCCGCTTCTCCATACTGGTCACCGAACGGGGCGAAGCCCAGGAACAGGCCCAGGCCCTGATCGACGCCGGAGCGCGGCTCGATTCCCTGGCCCCCCTCATGAGCATTCACGCCCCCACCGCCGACGTGGCCGGTGATATCGGCTGGGTCACTTCCGGCGCCCCCCTGCCCTACATGGGCGGAAGGCCGGATTTCGCCGATGAACTCTTCGCCGCTCCGGTGGGAGAGGTACGGGGCCCCTGGTCCACGGACCTGGGAATAACCTGGTTCGAGGTGACCGAAACCGCCGAGGCCGGAACCGTCCCCCTGGACAAAGTCAGGGAATCCATCGAGGCGGCCCTCAAGCCGGAGGTGGTGAACGGCTACCTGATGAACACCGTTTTCCCGGCCCTCCGGGAAAGGTACAAGGTGGAGATCAACGAGGCGGCCTTCCTCCCTCCGCTCTCCATCGGTCCCGACAGCCTGCTCCTCCTGGCCCAGGAGACCATGGCCACCGATCCCGAGACGGCGATAAAGTACTTCGGCCTCTTCCTGGACAGGTATCCCGACCACGAGAAATGTGACCAGGCGGCCTTCCTGAGGGGGTTCACCCTGAGCGAGCGCCTGGGGGACTACGACAACGCCAGAACCGCCTTCCAGGAAATGATAGACCGCTTCCCGGAAAGCGACCTGGCCGACGACGCCCAGTGGATGATAGAAAACATGGACAAGCCCATCGAACAGTTCATCCCTGAAGCCGAAGAGACACCGGTCACCCAGTAACCGAAGTGATCCCGGCGCCGTAACGGCACGGCGCCGGGATCCCTCTCCCCTCCCGGCCCCCGAGCCCCTGTCCCCGGCCCCTGCGGGTTCAGTATAGTTGCCTCTGACGGGTTCGCCACGGTAAAACGGGAGGTTCCCTTGAAGACCCTGTGCCTGTACGCCACCCTCCTGGCGGTGATTCTCGCCGCCGGATGCGGCCTCGAAGCCCCCCCCCCCCCCCCC
>JAKPTG010000074.1 GCA_029571005.1 Candidatus Fermentibacterota bacterium | reverse complement strand
GTCAGCGTACTGCGGACGGACATTCTCGGAACCTTTCGCATAGAGACCGACGGAGCGGAGATAAACGTCTTTCCTTAAGGATCAGAGAAAAGGCCCGCTTCTTCCCGTCTCGTTTTCTTTCGTCCGGGCTATTCCCGCCCGCCCGGGGCCTTCCTTTGCCGCTTCCCCGCCATGGGGGACGGGCTTCCTCCCCGTCACCGTCCCGGCCGTCGCGGCGCGGGGGCACCGCCCGGCGGTGGAAAGTGCGGTCCCCCCGGGGAGGCTATGGTTTTCCATAGGTCACCGCTGCATTCCAGGCCCGCCGACCCCGGCTCTCCCGAACCTGCGGCGGGGCACGTATGAGAACACCCCCTCCAGGCCGGAAGCCGGAGGTTCGGGGTCACCCGCCGCCAGCAGCCTGAGGGTGCCCAGGAGGTACGCCGCGGCGAACCTCCGGGCGACTCCAAGGAATTCCGGCAGCTTTCCGGGGGGCCTGAGGTCCGTCGCGGGCCGGGAAAGGTCCAGGTCCGCCAGGGTCAGCCATCCCCTGAACAGGAAAAAGCCCTCCTCCGTGGACTCCACCGCCGCAGTCACGGCACAGCACGCCGCCGCGGCCCGGTCCCGGGTATTGGGTTTCGGTGATTTCACCACCAGTATCCGGGTGCCGTCCCGGGCTATCAGCCCGTAACGCCTCGGGGCGCCCGGCGCTTCCGGGGAGCCCCAGCAGGGAACCCCCCGGGCGATCAGCCATCGCCGGAGCCAGGTCTCCGCCGCCAGGGCGGACGACGCCTCCGGCCCGCCGGCCCGCCGCCGGACGGCCTTCAGTATTTCGGAAGGCAGTGAACCCCGTTCCAGAGAAGACCTTCTTTCAGGCGCCGGCTGGAAGATACCCGGCCCCGGGGCGCCGGGCCAGCCGTTGCGGATTCGGGCGTTGTTGAATACATTCCTGTGAACTTCCTCGGAAAAAAAGCCCAGCGCAACATGACGAAACGATCAACGAAAGGGTACGGCCCATGGAGAAGAAAACCCCGCTCTATGAGAAACACAAGGCCTTGGGCGCCGATATTCAGCCATTCGCCGGATACCTCATGCCCATCAAGTACGAGGGGGTCACCAGCGAGCACATGGCGGTGAGAAAGGCCGTGGGGGTCTTCGACCTGAGCCACATGGGAGAGTTCCGGGTCACCGGCCCCGATTCCACGGCTTTTCTGGATTACCTGCTCACCAACGACGCGGATATTCCCGTCGGAAAGGCTTATTACACCGCAATGTGCTATCCCGACGGCGGGATAGTTGACGATCTGATCGTCTATCGGCTCGGCCGGGACGAATACCTTCTGGTGGTAAACGCCTCGAACATCGAGAAGGACTGGGCCTGGGTGGAGAGCCATAAAAACGGGTTCAAGGTGAAGATCGCAGATGAGAGCGACGATACGGCCCTGGTGGCCATCCAGGGGCCCGATGCCCAGAAGACGGCGGCGAAACTCACCGACGCCGACCTGGAGAAGGTCGGGTATTACGAGCACTTTACCGGCACCTTCGCCGGGGTTCCAGCCCTGGTGGCCAGAACCGGCTACACCGGCGAGGACGGGTTCGAGATCTACGTCAAGGCCGAGGCGGCGGAAACCGTGTGGGACCGGGTGCTGGAGGCGGGAAGCGAATCCGGCATCGTGCCCGCGGGGCTCGGCGCCAGGGACACCCTTCGCCTGGAACTTGGGTATCCCCTCTACGGCAACGATATTGACCAGCGCGTATCCCCCATCGAAGCCAAACTCGGCTGGGTGGTCAAGCTCAAGACCGACAAGGATTTCGTTGGCAGGGAAAGTCTTCGGCGCCAGAAGGACGAGAAGCCCGCACGGAGCCTGGTCGGGCTCAGTGTCGTGGGAAGGGGGTTCCCAAGGCATGGCGCGCCCCTGTTCCAGGGCGAACGGCGGGTGGGAACCATTACCAGCGGAAGCATCGCCCCGGCCCTGAACCAGACGGTCTGCCTGGGGCTTGTGGAGTACGGGCTTCGTAAGAGCGGCACTGAACTCGAAGCGGAAGTTCGGGGCAAGAGGATTCCAGTGAAAGTGGTTGGCGTTCCATTCTACAGCGCCGGCAGCCGCAAGAGCTGACGGAAGCCGAACCGGGAGAAGAAGACATGAGCAAAATAGTGGAAGAACTCAGGTACACCGAGAGCCACGAGTGGGTGAAGAAGGACGGCGACAGATTCGTCATCGGCATCACCGACTACGCCCAGCAGGAAATGGGCGAGATCGTCATGGTGGAGCTTCCGGCGACCGGCAAGGTAGCCCGGGGGCAGGCCCTCGGGGTCATGGAGGCGGTCAAGACGGCGGAGGACTTCTACTCCCCCCTGGACGGCGAAGTGGTGGAGGTGAACACGGCCCTCGACGACAACCCCGCCCTGGTGAACGAGGACCCGTACGGAGCCGGCTGGCTGGTGGCCATCAGGGCCGACGACCCTTCGCAGTACGACGAGCTGCTCACAGCGGACCAGTACCGGGGCATAGCCGGTGAGTAGCGATACCAGATGAACAGGTTCATCCCCAACTGCAAAAGCACCAGGAACCGGATGCTGGACGGGATCGGCGTCGGCGGGGTGGAGGAACTCTTCGCCCCCATTCCCGGACGGGTGAGGCTCGGGAAACTACTCGACCTGCCTCCCGCCATGTCCGAGATGGAACTGGTCCGGGAGTATCAGCGCCTGGCGGAAGCAAACACCGCGGCCAAACTCGTCTGCTTCCGCGGGGCCGGCTCCTACGACCACTTCATTCCCGCCGCGGTGGACAGCATTCTTACCCGGAGTGAATTCCTCACCGCCTACACCCCCTACCAGGCGGAGGTGAGCCAGGGCACCCTGCAGGCGATCTTCGAGTACCAGACCATGATGGCCAGGCTCTGCGGCACCGACGCCGCCAACGCAGGCATGTACGACGGAGCCAGCGCCACCGCGGAGGCGGCCCTGATGGCCATGCGCGTCAAGGGCGGGAACAGGGTCCTGGTGGCGGGGAGCCTGAACCCCTCCTACAGGGCGGTGCTCGACACGTACCTGGGCCCCGGCGGCTTTCAGGTGAACGAGGTGCCCTTCGGCCCCGACGGAAGGCTGGACCTTCAGGCCGCCGAAGCCCTTTTCCAGGGCGGGGCCGCAGCCATCGTACTGCAGACCCCCAACTACTTCGGCCTGATCGAGCAGCTTCCCGCGGCGGTGGAAACCGCCAGGGCCAACGGGGCTCTGACCATCGCCGTGGTGGATCCGATGAGCCTTGGAATCCTGAAGGCCCCCGGTTCCCTCGGAGCGGACATAGTGGTGGGCGACGGCCAGCCCCTGGGCATCCCCATGAGTTTCGGAGGCCCCTACGCCGGTTTCATGGGCACTTCGGCGGAGTACCTGCGCAGGATGCCCGGGCGGATCATAGGCCGCACCGAGGACCGGGCCGGGAACATCGGCTATGTGATGACCCTTCAGACCCGGGAGCAGCACATCCGCCGGGAAAAGGCCACCAGCAACATCTGCTCCAACCAGGCGCTGATGGCTCTGGCCAACGCCGTTTACCTCTCCCTGGCCGGTGAGGAGGGCTTTCGGGAGATCGGGGCCCAGTGCTGGCACAAGGCGCACTACCTCGAGTCGGCCCTGGCGGCCGCCGGAGCGGAGCGGGTCTTCGACGCCCCCTTCTTCCGGGAGTTCGTCCTGAGGCTGCCCGCCGATGCGGAAGCCGTCGAGGACAGGCTTCTGGCAAGGGGCTTCCTGCCGGGGCTTCCGATCCCCGGTCTCGGCCGGGGCGCCATGCTCTTCGCGGTGACGGAAAAGCGCACCAGGGAAGAGATGGACGACTTCGTCCGGGCGGTCGGGGAAGCCTGCAGGGAGGTGGAGTGATGGAAAAAACCATCTTCGGCATCAGTTGTCCGGGAAGGATAGGGGTTTCCCTTCCAGCCTGCGACGTTCCCGAGACCGGGATTCCGGAAGACCTGGCCAGGGAGGGCGCCATAGGCCTTCCGCAGGTATCGGAGGGCCAGGCGCTCAGGCACTTCGTCCGGCTTTCCACTCTGAACTACAACATCGAGAAGGGCATCTACCCCCTGGGATCGTGCACCATGAAGTACAATCCCAGGCTTCACGAGACCCTGGCCCGGATTCCCGGGCTTGCGTCGCTTCATCCCCTTTCCCCCGACTCGACGGTGCAGGGCGTTCTTGAACTGATGTACAGCCTGGGGGCCTGCCTCTGCGAGATCACGGGCTTTCAGGGCGTGACCCTTCAGCCCGCCGCCGGAGCCCAGGGGGAGTTCACCGGGCTGATGCTCATCCGGAACGCTCTCAGAGCGTCGGGACAGAACGACAGGGACAAGGTGCTCATGCCGGACAGCGCCCACGGAACCAACCCCGCCACCAGCACCATGGCCGGCATGAAGGTGGTGCCGGTGAAGTCCAATTCCCGGGGAACCGTTGATGTGGAGGACATCAAGGCCAAGGTGGGCCCCGACACCGCGGCTCTGATGCTGACCAACCCGAACACCCTTGGCCTTTTCGAGAGCGACATACTGGAACTCACCGAGACGGTGCACCGGGCCGGGGGCCTGAACTACATGGACGGGGCCAACATGAACGCCCTGCTGGGAGTGGCGAGGCCCGGAGACATGGGCTTCGACGTCTGCCATCTGAACCTGCACAAGACCTTCAGCACTCCCCACGGCGGGGGCGGCCCGGGCTCCGGCCCGGTGTGCTGCACCAGGGAACTGGCGCCTTTCCTGCCGGCCCCGGTGGTGGTCAAGACCGGCGAGGGTTACTCCCTGAAGAGCCCCGGCAATTCCTCCTTAGGCAAATTGCTGGCTTTCCACGGTCATGTCGGCGTCATGTACAAGGCTTACGCCTACATCAGAACCCTTGGCGCCGCCGGGCTCCGGGAGGTCACCGAGGGGGCCGTGGTGAACGCCAACTACCTGAAATCCCGGCTTTCCGGGCATTACCCCATTCCCTACGACAACGGTCCCTGTATGCACGAGTTCGTGGTG
>JAKPTG010000048.1 GCA_029571005.1 Candidatus Fermentibacterota bacterium | reverse complement strand
TCCGAGGCGGTGCGGATGCTCGAGGAGCGGGCGTCCGCCCAGGGCCGGACCCTGCCTCCGGCGGCCCTGCGGCAGGCGGTTATACCCCGGGGCGCGGTTCCGGTGAGAAACCCGGCGGGCATGGCTCCCGGGGTGGTGGTCCGGGCCGGCGGTGCCCTGGTGATCTGTCTGCCGGGGGTTCCATCGGAGGCCCGGGCCCTGTTGCCGCCCTGTCTGGCCGCCGCCGGGATCCCCCGGGGTGAGGAGGGCGGTTTCTACGTCCGAACCTGGGGGATGAGGGAAATGGAGCTTTACCGCATCCTGGCCCCTCTTCACGATACCTTCGGCCGCACTCCCGCATACCTTCCCTCCCCGGGAAGGGTTGACCTGTATTTCACGGGGGAGAATGCCGCCGAGTTCAGGAGGAGGGCGGTCAACGAGCTGGGCTCCAGGGTGTACGCCCTGGACCGGGACACCACCCTCGAAGAGGTGCTCGCCGGGGAACTCCGGGCCCGGGGGCTCACCGCCGCGGTGGCGGAGTCGTGCACCGGAGGCTTGATAGCCGCAGGATTCACCGGGATTCCAGGGGCTTCCACATGGTTTTCCGGGGGCGTTACGGCCTACTCCGACGGGGCGAAGACCCGGCTGCTCGGCGTGCCCCGGGAACTCATCCTGAGCCGGGGGGCCGTGAGCCGTGAGGTGGCCGAGGCCATGGCCCGGGGAGCGTGCGATGTTATAGGGGCGCAGTGCGCCGTGGCGGTGACCGGAATCGCCGGCCCCGGGGGAGGCTCGCCGGAAAAACCCGTGGGCACCGTATGGATCGCCGCCGTATGCGGTTCCGTGGCCGCCTCCTCCCTCTGGAAGTTCGCCGGGAGTCGGGAGTCGGTGCGCCTGGCGGCGGCCTCCTACGCCGTGGGAACCCTGCTGGACCTGGTCAGGGAGGGAGCTTGAGGCTTTTCGCCGCCCTTCCGCTCCCCGAAAACACCGCCGATACCCTGGAGAGATGGTGCCGGGGGTGGCTGGAGGGGCGGCCCGGGGTGCGGCTGGTGCCCCGGGGGAACCTTCACCTGACCCTGAAGTTTTACGGGGAATACCCTTTGGAGAGGGCCCGGAGGGAGCTGGAGCGGGCATGGCGGCTCGGGGACGGCGAACCCCTCGGTTTCGATCTGACCGAGACGGGGGTCTTCAGCGGGCGGGTGCTCTGGGCCGGAGGCTCCTTCTCGCCCGGAGTCGGGCTTTTAGCAGCGGCCCTGGGGGAGAAGAACCACAAACCCCATGTGACCGTGGCCAGGCTTTCCCGCGGGGCACCGCCCCTTTCTCCTCCCCCGCTCCCCCCGGGGCTTTCCGGTGTTTTTCCGGGAATGGCCCTCATGGAGAGCACCCTCACCCCCGGAGGCCCTTTGTACCGGCAGGTCGCCTTTCTGACCCGGGGGTTGCCATGAGAACACATGTTCACTATTCTATGGCGACGGCAGGAGAAGGGCCCGTTGCACGGTCGCCCCGAGGGAAGAAAGAAAGGTGCAGTCATGGGTAAAGCGGAAGAATCGTCACAGGAGAGGGCCCGGGCGCTGGACGCGGCCTTCCAGCAGATTCAGAAGAAGTTCGGGCAGGGCGCCATCATGCGCCTCGGAGACAACACCGCCATGAAGGTGGAAGTGATTCCCACCGGCAGCATCTCTCTGGACGCAGCACTGGGTATCGGAGGGATCCCCCGGGGCAGGGCGATAGAGGTCTTCGGCGCTGAAAGCAGCGGCAAGACCACCCTGGCCCTCCACATGCTCGCCCAGGCCCAGAAGGCCGGCGGAGAGGTGGCCTTCATCGACGCCGAGCACGCCCTCGATCCGTCCTATGCGGAGCGCCTCGGCCTCGACATTGACAGCCTTCTGGTGGCCCAGCCGGAAACCGGTGAGCAGGCTCTGGACATAACCGAGACCCTGGTGCGTTCCAACGCCATGGACGCCATCGTGATAGACTCTGTGGCCGCCCTGGTGCCCAAGGCCGAAATCGAGGGGGAGATGGGGGACAGCCACATGGGCCTTCAGGCCAGGCTGATGTCCCAGGCCCTGCGGAAGCTCACCGGGGCCGTGAGCAAGTCTCGAACCTCGGTCATCTTCATCAACCAGATACGAATGAAGATAGGCGTGATGTTCGGCAACCCCGAGACCACCTCCGGCGGCAGGGCCCTGAAGTTCTACGCCAGCGTCCGGCTGGACGTGCGCCGGGTGGCCTCCATAAAGAGCGGTGAGGAAGTGATCGGCAGCCGCACCCGGGTCAAGGTGGTGAAGAACAAGATGGCGCCGCCCTTCAAGGAGTGTGAATTCGACATTCTCCACGGCGAGGGGATTTCCCGGGAAGGGGAACTGCTTGACCTGGGCCTCGAGAAGAAGCTCATCGGCAGGCGTGGAACCTGGTATTCCCTGGGGGATATGCAGCTGGGCCAGGGAAGGGACAACTCCCGGATTTTCCTCGAGGAGAACCCCGAAATCACCGCCAAGCTCGAGGCCGACCTCCGTGCCCTTCTTGGGCTGCCCGGGCAGCCCACGCCTCCCGAGGCCGGGCAGTGATGGACGAAGAAGTCCTTTCGGTGTCGGAGGTCCGTCGGGGCTGGGTGCTCGTGTCCCTCGGCGACGGCTCGGTGCTGCTGCCTTCGCAGGCTGCCGAGGCCATGAATCTCCGCCCCGGCTTTTTGGTGGACGGGGAGGCCCTGC
This sequence comes from Candidatus Fermentibacterota bacterium, assembly GCA_029571005.1. Lineage (GTDB taxonomy): Bacteria > Fermentibacterota > Fermentibacteria > Fermentibacterales > JCC-6 > UBA6080. Next base: position 589 of record JAKPTG010000048.1, on the reverse strand, counting down.
ACCGGGAGGCCGTCCGGCTTCAAGCCGCCGATGCCAGGAGGTATGCGAACCGCTACCTTGCCATGGCGGAGCGAAGCACCGGCCGGCTGGAGGCGAAGCTCCGGCAAAGGGGGTACATGCCCGAGGTGGTCCGGGGCTGCCTGGAATGGGCCCGGGAGTACGGTCTGGTGGACGATCTCCGGTACGCCAGGGCCTTTGCCGCAGGGCGGCTCCTGGGAAGGTCCGCGCTCAGGGCCAGGCTCAGGAAGAACGGCGTCGCCGAGGAGGCGGCGGCGGAGGTGACCGCGGAAGCCGACGACGCCGGGCGGGTGGAAGAGCTGACGAAAATCGTCAGGAGGAAGTACGGAACCCTGGGCGACAGGGAGAAGGCTTTGAGGAGGGCCGCCGGCTGGCTTGCCCGGAGGGGCTACCCCCCCTCCGTCATAGCCCGGGTACTGGAAAGGGCCCTTTGAAGAACCCCTACACCAGGTGGTTCTACACCGCCGTAGGGTGCCGGATCACCGGAGACGCCGTCCCCGATCCGCCCCCGGGTCTGCCGGAACCCATGGCCCTGGCCCTGGAGTCCCTGACGCCGGCCCCTTTCCCGGGC
>JAKPTG010000042.1 GCA_029571005.1 Candidatus Fermentibacterota bacterium | reverse complement strand
GATGATGGAAAGCTCGTTCATGAGGGCGATGTTGATGTCCCGTTGGGTGTTTTCGATGACCTTGGCCGCCTCCGCCACCCGTATGGACGAGGCCCGGTAGATTCCCGCCCGGACCACCTTCCCGTAGATCCCCGCCAGGAGTTCCACCGTGTCTCCGTCGGAGCCGGAGATGATCTTGACGACGTTCTCCAGGGTGTGGACCTTGTCGCCGGGATTGATCCGCTCCGGGGAATAGCCGAGGGAGAAATCCCGCCCCAGACGCAGTCCCGACTCCGCTTCCAGGATGGGCAGACAGACCTCCTCCGTGACGCCGGGGTAGACGGTGGATTCATAGACCACGCAGGCGCCCCGGGACAGACGCCTGCCTACCAGGGTGGAGGCATTTTTCAGGGCGGTGAGATCGGGACGCCGGGAAACATCGATGGGGGTGGGCACGGCCACGATGATCATCCGGCATGACGCCAGCATTGCCTCATCGCTCGTGAAGCGGATCCCCGCCGCCTTGAGCTGTTCCAAGCTCACCTCCATGGTCCGGTCGATGCCCTGCTTGAGCTCCTGAATCCGGGACTCCTGAACATCGAAACCGGTTACGGAGAAATGCCGGGCCAGACCCACGGCCAAAGGCAGACCCACATAGCCCAGGCCCACCACGGCGATGCCCTCCTTTCGGTCGATGAAGTGTTTGAGCTTGGGTCTTCTGATGGTGGCCATAATTATCCTTTGGTTGTCTGAGGGGTTGTTTACCATGTCTCCAGGGTCCGGGCGCAGGCCTCCAGGGTCTTTTCCATTTCTTCGAGACCGTGGGCCAGGCTTAAGAACCAGGCCTCGAACTGCGAGGGAGGCGGATTGATCCCCTCCCGCAGCATCCCTTGGAAGAAACGCCCGAAACGTTCCGTATCGGCGCTGCCGGCCGTGGTCCAGTCATGGACGGGCCCGGGGGTGAAGAAGACGGTGAACATGGAGCCCACCCGGTTGATGGTTACGGGAATTCCCTGCCGGTCGAAAAGCTGTTTCATCTCCGCGCAGAGGCTGAAGGCGTTTCTGTCCAGTACCTCGTAGGCCCCCATGCTCTCCCGGAGCAGCAGCAGGGTGGCCAGACCGGCGGCCATGGCCAGGGGATTTCCCGAGAGGGTACCGGCCTGGTAAACCGGTCCCAAAGGTGCGAGTTTTTCCATAATGGCCCGCTTGCCCGCCACGGCGCCCACGGGGAGACCGCCGCCGATGAGCTTGCCGAGGCAGGTCAGATCCGGGGCGATTCCGATCATTCCCTGATACCCCCCCCAGGCGAGGCGGAAGCCGGTGATGACCTCATCGAAAATCAGCAGGCTGCCTGCGGCGGTAGTCAGCTCCCGCAACTGCCGGAGAAACCCCGGCCGGGGAGGAACGACACCCATGTTGCCTGCCACGGGTTCCACGATCACGGCGGCGATTTCCGTGCCGTGCCTGGCAAAAGCGGCAATCACGCTGCCGGGATCGTTGTACGGGAGGGTCATGGTGAGTTCCGCCAGCCCTTCGGGCACCCCGGGACTGCCGGGAATGCCCAGGGTGGCCACGCCGGAGCCCGCCTTCACGAGCATGGAATCGG
>JAKPTG010000019.1 GCA_029571005.1 Candidatus Fermentibacterota bacterium | reverse complement strand
GCACGTTTCCGAAGGGAGACCAGGCCAGGGCGGTGTCGGGGTAGTTGGAACTCAGCCACAACCGGGCACCGTCGGGCCATGGCGCCGGTTCCTGCGGATTCCCGCAGGCAGCGGCAAGCAGGGCCGCGGTGCATAGTGCCGTCTTCTTCAAGCGTCCTCCCCGCTCATGCTTCTTCGATAACGGCTCCCAGAGCCGAGAGCTTTGCGACGATGTTCTCGTATCCCCTTTCGATCTGGCGCACATTCCGGATCACCGTTTCGCCCTCGGCGCAGAGCGCCGCGGTGAGCAGGGCCATGCCCGCCCGTATGTCCGGGCTGGAAACTTCGGTTCCGTGAAGCCGGCACGGGCCCGTCACGACCACCCGGTGCGGGTCACAGAGGATGAGTCGAGCCCCCATCGCCGCCAGCTTGTCGGTGAAGAACAGCCTGCTCTCGAACATCTTCTCGAAGATCAGGCTGGTGCCCCGGGCCTGGGTTGCGGTGACCACCGCGGTGCTGGTGAGGTCCGGGGAGAAACCGGGCCACGGACCGTCGTAGATGGTGGGTATGTCGCCGGACATGTCCGGGCGCACCTCCAGCGGCTGGTCCGCCGGGATCGTCAGGTCGCCGTTCCGGTAGCGGATCTCCACCCCGAGCTTTCCAAGGCCGGTCATGATGGGTTGCAGGATGGACCCCGGAACCCCGGGTATAAGCACTTCACCGCGGCAGCAGGCCGCCAGGCCGATGAAGCTCCCGATCTCTATATGGTCGGGGCACACCCGGTGCTCGGCTCCCCGGAGCGGGCCGCCCCGGCCGTTTATGCACAGGAGGTTCGTGCCCGCCCCCTTGATGTCGGCCCCCATCGCCGAGAGCATCGCCGCCAGGTCCTGCACGTTGGGTTCACAGGCCGCGTTGTAAATCTCGGTGTATCCCGAGGCCACGGAGGCGGCCATCATGGCGTTCTCGGTGGCGGTGACCGAAGGTTCGTCAAGGTGGATTCTCGCCCCTCGGAGACCGTCCGGCGCCGTGATCCTGATGAGTTCCCGCCGGTACTCCACCCGGGCGCCCAGTTGCTCCAGGGCAAGGAAGTGGGTGTCCAGCCGCCGCCTGCCGATGACGTCACCGCCGGGGGGAGGCAACTCCACCGTTCCGAACCTGGCCGCCATCGGGCCCGCCAGGAGAATCGAAGCCCTGATGGTCCGGCACAGGCCCTGATCCTGTTTCCCGGGCGAGGCGCCGCCGGGGTCCACCGTCACGACTCCCGCATCGGCGGTGACCCGGCAGCCCATGCTTTCGAGAATACCCCTCATCGCCACCACGTCCCGGATTTCCGGAACGTTGGAGAGACGGCATTCCGAGTCGGCCAGGAGACAGGCCGCCAGCTCCGGAAGGGCCGCGTTCTTGCTGCCCGAAGGGGGAAGGGTCCCCTGAAGGCGGTGGCCTCCCCGGACCTTCCAGGTATCAGGAGTCATGGCCGCCGCTCAGTCCCGATTTCATGAGCAGGGTGTGAAAGAGGTCGGGATACTCGCCGGGGAGCCATTCTTGTTTCAGAAGCCATCGTATGTAGTCCGGGTCGGTGGCGGCGATGTCTTCCACCAGGGAGCCTTTGTGTTTTCCGAAACCGAACACCTTTACCTCCAGAGGGTTGGCTATGAAGGAAACCACGTCGGAAAGACGGGCGGAACCGGTGAGTTCCCTTGCCAGGACAGTGTCCAGCAGAGCCTTCACCAGACGTGTGTCGAAAAGCGCCCTGTGAGCGTCCCCCGGGGGAACCAGCTCATCGAGGCCGTGCCGGTACCTCAGGGCCTGTAGAGAATGGGAGGGGATGTCCGGCCAGCAGTGCCGGGAAAGCCTGAGGGTGTCTATCCTCCGTTCCTCACCGAACCGGGAGAACACTCCGGGGAATCCCCTTTGCAGAACGGCCAGGTCGAAGGGGAGGTTGTGGGCGCAGATGAAGTCGGCCCCCCGGGCGAAACCCTCGACGGCGCCCAGCACATCCTCCGCCGAGGGAGCCTCCGCCAGCATCCGGTCGGTGATGTGGTGCACCGCCGAAGCTTCGGGCGGAACCGGAATCGGCGGCTTCACCAGGGTGACGTACTCTTCCGTGACGGGCCCCTCGGGAACGGCTCCCCGGTAGTCGGCGGTCATCATGGCCACCTCCACCAGGTAGGCAT
>JAKPTG010000011.1 GCA_029571005.1 Candidatus Fermentibacterota bacterium | reverse complement strand
CTCCAAGGATGAGCCCCAGCATGGGCAGCACCCGGCGGGACCTGACCCGGAAAATGTACCAGAACAGCAACACCGAAGCGACAATATTCACGACAAGGAGCACCGAAGGGCCGCCCCACGCCACGCTGAAGGCGGCGCCGGTGTTGAACCGGAGCACGAACCGGACAACATCCCCCAGGACCGGCACCGGACGGTCCGAGAGGGAGGCCAGGGCCCAGGCCTTCGTACCCTGATCCACCGCCGTCACCGCCAGGGCGGTCAAAAACGCCCGGAGCCTCTCACGCCCCATGGGTTTTCTCCACCACGGATGAGCACCGGGTGCAGAGACCCGAGCCGGAATGCACCTTCCAGCACCTGGGGCACTTGTCGCCCGAGGCCCGTTCCGCCGAAGCCGTCGGGGTATCGCCGAGTTCCACGTCCGTCCCGGAGACGATGAGGAAGTCGGCCCAGGGCTCCCCAAGGGCGGAGTCGGCCATGGGGCCGGGGAGAGTCAGGAGCACCCGGGCGTCCAGCCCGCCCCCGATCCCGCCCGAGGCCCGCATCTCCTCCAGCACCTTCAAAGCGGTATCCCGCACCGACAGGTAGCCCCTCCAGGAGTTCAGTTCCTCCTCCTCCGCCGGAGAAAGCTCTTCGGCGGGGGGGAACAGGGACAGATGGACGCTTTCGCCGTCCCGGAGTTCCGGGGGCAGAAAGCCCCAGGCCTCCTCGGCGGTGAAGGGTATCACCGGGGCTAGGAGGCGGAGCAGGTTTGCGCACATCCAGCCCAGCAGCTCCACCGTGGCGGAACGAAGCGGGGAAGAGACCGCATCACAGTAGAGCCGGTCCTTCCTCACGTCCAGGTACAGCCCCGACAGGTCCACCACCATGAAGTTGCGAAGCTCCCGGTACACCCGGTGAAACTGGAACGACCTGTAATCGGCGATGCACTGGGCGAACAGCTTCCGGAACCGCAGCCAGACGTACCGGTCCAGCCCCGTGAGAGAATCGCCCGGGGGAAGAACCCCGGTCACCCCCTCCAGGTTTCCCAGCATGAACCGGATGGTGTTCCGGATCTTCCTGTAGCCCTCCCTGGCGTCTTCGAGCTGGGACTTCTCCGCCCGGAAGTCCGCGGTGTAGTCCACCGACGCGAACCACAGCCGCAGTATGTCGGCCCCCATGGTGTTCACTATCTCCAGGGGCGACACCGCGTTCCCCAGGGACTTGCTCATCTTCTTGCCCTGGGCGTCCTGCACCAGCCCGTGGGTTATCACATTCAGCGCCGGCGCCCCCAGCCCGAGCCCCACCGAGGTTATCAGGCTCACCCCGAACCATCCCCGGTGCTGGTCGGTGGCTTCCAGGTACACCGAACAGGGGCGCTCCAGGCCGAACTCCGGCCCCAGCACGTTGTAATGGCTCACGGAGCTGTCGAACCAGACGTCCAGGATGTCCTCGTTCTTACGGAGGGCGGATGAACCGCACCCCGGACACGCAGGCGAACCGCCCCACAGGGCGAACAGCTCGGGCACCGACATCTCGAACCAGACGTCGGAGCCCCGCTCCTCCACCAGGGACGCCACGTGGGAGATCATCTCCGGGTCCATCACCGTGTGATCGCAGTCGTTGCAGATGAACACCGGCAGACCCACGCCCCAGTTCCTCTGCCGGGAGAGGCACCAGTCGGGGCGGGCCGCCATCATGTTCCTCATTCTGTCGTACCCCCAGGACGGGTGCCATGAGATGGTGTCCACCATGGACAGCACCCTGTCCTTCAGGCCGGCGTGGCCCAGGTCCAGGAAGAACTGCTCGGTGGCCCTGAAGATCAGGGGAGACTTGCACCTCCAGCAGTGGGGGTAGCTGTGGCTCACCTTCTCCACCGCCAGCAGCCGCCCCGAGGAACGGAGGTCCGAGACTATCCCGTCGTTGGCGCCGAACACGTGCATCCCGGCGTAGGGTCCGGCGGCGGAGCTGAACCGGCCGTCGGGAAGCACCGGGCAGAACACCTCCAGCCCGTACTCCCGGCCCGCTACGAAGTCCTCGGCGCCGTGCCCCGGAGCGGTATGCACGCAGCCGGTGCCGTCCTCCATGGTCACGTGCAGGGCGTTTATCACCAGGGATTTCCTGGAGGCATCCAGGGGATGCACCAGCTCCAGCTTATCCAGGGACGCCCCGGTGAACACCACCCCGGGAAGAACCCGACCCGACGGAACCGCCGCCCGGATGAAAACGTCCGCCAGCCGCGACGCAACCAGGAACCGCCGCCCGGCGTCCTCCACCAGGCAGTAGTCCTCTTCGGGATTCAGCGCCACGGCCATGTTCGCCGGCAGGGTCCAGGGGGTGGTGGTCCAGATCACCACCTCGGCGCCCGCGGGGACCCCCCTGGCCTCCCACGCGGCGGGGTCCGACTGGACGAACGCCACGTAGATCGAAGGGGAGGTGTGCCCGGCGTACTCCACCTCCGCTTCGGCCAGGGCCGTGGAGCACGAGGTGCACCAGTGGATGGGCCGGAGCCCCCGGTACACGTACCCCCCCCGGACCAGGGCCTCGAAGGCCCGCAGAACCCCGGCTTCGTAGGAATAACTCATGGTGAGGTACGGTTTGTCCCAGCGGCCGAACACGCCCAGGCGCTTGAACTCCTCCCTCTGCACGCCCACGTACTTCGAGGCGTACCCGCGGCACCGGCGGCGCACCTCGAGCCTGTCCGGGGCGGCCTCCCCGGACCCCATGGAGGTGACCACCTTGTGCTCTATGGGCATACCGTGGCAGTCCCAGCCGGGCACGTAGGGCGAGTAGTACCCCATCATGGTGTGGGACTTCACGATGAAGTCCTTCAGAATTTTGTTCAGGGCGGTGCCCAGATGCACGTGGCCGTTGGCGTAGGGCGGCCCGTCGTGCAGGACGAAGGGGGGGCATGACCGCCGGGCAGCGGAGATCCGCCCCTCGATATCCATCTCCTCCCACCGGAGGAGCATCTCCGGTTCGGCCTGAATGAGGTTCCCCTTCATGGAGAAGTTGGTTCGTGGTAACCGTATCGTATCTTTGTAATTCACTGCTCCTCACCTCCCCCGGTGACGCTGGAAACCACCTCGAAAAGCGGCATGGAAGAGGAAACCCTTTCCCCGCCCACACCCCGGCAACGGACAAGCACGCACAACCGTACTCCTGAAGCCCCGGCCCGGAGGACCGGAGCGAACTCGGAGAGATCCACCAGCGCATCCGCCCGGAAAGCCCTCAGCTCCGCCCCGGTGGAGAACACCAGGGAAGGCACCCCAAGCACGGTTCCGGTCTTCCAGGGCCCGGCAGGCGTCAGGTACATCCCCCGCAGGTTCGGGAACTCCACCCGGCCCAGGGAAAGATTGTGCTCCACCAGCGGATTTAAGCCGAACACGCAAAGGTGATCCGACACCGCCATCCAGCCGGGAGAGGAAGCGACCCCCTCCAGACAGTACACTCCCGTATCCCCGGAACCGAGGGAAGCAAGGAAAGACGACTCCCGCCGAAGCTCCGCCCCGGCAGGCGCCTCCACATCCCCCCACTCCTCCGGCACATAGACGAACACGCAAACCGTCCCATCATGCAAAGAAAGGCAATTATGCGAAGGGGGAACGGCTTGGGCAAGGAATCGGCCGGTGGTTTTGCCGCCTCAGACGGTGGCCTCCTCGGCTTCGTGAGGCGGAGGCCTCATGAAGGAATCGCCGACGGCCGGGGAGCGTCATCGCCCACCCCATTACCGCATGGGCGCAACGTTGAATTCTTCACCGGGGGCGGCGGCAAGGGGCATCACCCCGTCAGTGCCACGGGATTCCGCGCTCCTGCCGGTGCCGCCGCATCAGCCTCCCGTCTTCATGGACCTTCGGTTCTCTATCACTCCCTTGAACGCCTCCATGCGGATTCTGATCTGCTCGAAGTCCTCCTGGGAGTAATCGCTGACCACCTTCAGTGTGGGAACCCCCATCTCGGAGAGCATCCCGTCCATCACCCCGGCCTCGACGTTGAACCCATGGCAATACTGCAGGATGTTGTGCAGGACTCCCTCCGCCCGGTACTCCTCCACGACGACCTTCAGGTTATCCCTGCGCTCGAAGTTGGGGGAGAAGCAGGCGCAATCCACCTGGAAGTACCTGTCCGCAACGGCCTCGATCATCTCCTCCGTCGTTTCGAGGTCCTCAGGAACGTAGTTGCGGCTGTACCGCAGACCGGTGCAGGATTCGTCCATCACCACCCTCAGACCGGACATCTCGGCGGCGGCATGGATTTTCGCGTACCCCATGGGGGACGGAGTCCCGGCCATCACCACCCTGACCCCGGGCCGGTCGTAGGCGGACACCCCCCGGGCGGCCCGGTCCTCCAGCTCGGCCAGCAGCCGCTCGCCGGCTGCGATGAAGACGTCCGTATCCATGTTGAGGGCCACCTGGGAGACAAGAAGGGCGTCGAGGCCGCTGATAGGCGGTTCGTCGAGTTTCCGAAACTCGCTTATATCGTTCAGCACACGCCGTTTACGGTTCTGCTTCACGATACCGCTCCTGAGCCCCTCGGCGGTGATCCTCACCCCGGACAGAGCCTCCATCTGCCCGGCGAAGCTCTTCACCTCCGACAGCCAGAGTTCCCTGTCAATCGGGTTCTTCTTCTGAGGAACCTCCAGCACCAGGAAGCCCAGGAGATCCCAGGTCTTCTTCTTGGCATCGCAGGTGGTCTCCCCCACCACACGGTCCTTCAGCGTCTTGTAAGGGCAGGTTCCGCTGAAGGCCATGCCGAAGGTCGATCTCACCAGCGGGCATATATCCCTGGGAAGGATTTTGTCGGCGTAGTTCACGCTGAATCCGCTTCCGCCGCACAGAGGGATGTTCAGGACGCCCGCCGCCGCGGAGATCTCGTCCGGCAGATAGACACAGAAGGAACCGATGGATTTCCCCCCGTTCTTCCTGAACTCCCTTACCTCCGCCACCCTCTGCCCGTGGCTGTCGTGGAGGGCGGTGTCGAAGGCCGCCATCGCCTCCGGACGGTTCCTCTGCCACAGGAAGTTTCTGCGATGGGTATTCTCTGAGTGTTCCATTAACCGGTCATGGAGCTGCACGTCCATGCCCAGTTCCGTCCACATGTCGTGGAGCTGCTTGGAATTCAACCGTTCAGCCATGAAACCGCCTTCCCGGCCGGGGCGACCGGGAAGGGAGAAGACATCAGCCGGTCACCCGCGGCATTCTGCGCCGGCCCTCCCGGAGCCGGCCGTACCCCGCTCAATTACGATGCTTCGCCGCTGCCATGGTGATTCCTTGATGCCTTTCTTCCGAATGACAGGAGGATTTTTACCTTTTTCACCCCTCCATGTCAAGCGGGCGGGAAAGCCATGCCGTACTGCACAGTCGTGCCCGGACACCCTCCCGGCCCGGCTCCGGTGACGAAGCCCCGGTGATGAAACTCCACGGGCTACGACGCCGGGGCCGTACGCATGGAAATCAACAGCCCCGATCGGCCTCCCCGTTCCGCCGGGCCTGAGTGTCCGCTTCCCCGAAGAAAGCCGGGACCACGTTTGTTTATATTTGCGGTGGAGACCGAAGCGCGGATACCGGCGCCGTTCCCATCCGCGGAAGGCCGGCAGGCAAAGCCGCGAGCCGCGGTTCTTCGGAGGTGCGGAGTGAGGGTATCGGGTTTCTTTTCACCGGCCCGCATCAGGCGGGTTTCTCCCGCCCTTCTGCTGTTGTCGGCGGTCGTTACGTGGGCCGGGTTCGACTGCTCCGGGGCCGGCTCGCACCGGGAGCCCGCCGAAGCCTTCCGCAGCGGGGACGAAGGGTTCTGGATCGAGGGCGTAGGGGTTGTGGAGAGGATACTCTCCGACGACGACCGGGGAATCAGGCACCAGCGGTTCGTACTGCGCCTGGATTCGGGACAGACCCTGCTGGTGGCCCACAACACGGACCTGGCTCCGGCGGTGGCGCCCCTGGCGGAAGGCGACACCGTGCGGTTCCGGGGGGAATACCGGTGGAACCGCGAGGGCGGTGTCATACACTGGACCCACCATGACCCGTCGGGGAACGCTCCCGGCGGATGGCTGATACACCGGGGCGCCGTTTACAGGTAGTCATGCCCGCTGGAATCCGGCATCGGGAGGCAACACGATGGCAAACGAGAATAGTGATTTTTATGCCAAGTTAAGAAATAACATCAGGGAATGGTCAAGAACAAAAGAGGGAAAAGCAAACAAATGGGTGGACTATCTTCTGTTCGCACCGGACCTATTTCACCTCTTATGCAAACTCATGATTGATGCTGATGTACCAGCAGGTGAGAAGGTAAAATTGACTGCAACTATTACTTATTTTATTTCCCCTTTAGATCTAATTCCAGAGGCAATAGTCGGCCCGGCCGGGTATGTGGATGACATAGCACTCGCTGCCTATGTTCTTAATGGAATTATCAATAATGTTGATCCCTCTATTGTTCAGAGGCACTGGGCCGGTGATGCCGACGTCCTTAAAGTAATCAGCCGAATAATCCAATTCGCGGACTCAATGGTTGGAGCCGGTTTATGGAGAAAAATCCGTCAATTAGTGAAGTCGAATGCGTAATATGCGCATAGCAAGCGATTGCAACGGGGCCGCCCTGCGGCCGCCGCTGAACCGAAGCGTTACCCGGTAATTCGGACGGAGAACGGCGTGAACATGGAAAAGGACTACCTGGAGGAGCTGTTCGAGGGGCTTGGAGACGTGACGGTGCGCCGGCTGTTCGGCGTTTACGGAGTTTACAGGCGGGGACTGTTGTTCGGGCTCATGTCGGACGGCTCCATCTACCTGAAAACCGGCCCCGGGAACCTGGACGACTTCCTGTCCAGGGGGCTGCCCCCCTTCGAGTACGCACGAAAAGGGAAAAGGGTGAACATGTCTTTCCATCGGGTTCCCGATGAACTGCCGGACGACCCGGAACTCGCCGCCGCCTGGGGCATGCGGGCATTCAGGGAAGCGGAGCGGGCCGCATCCGCCGAAGCCGACCGCGGGACCGGGCGTGGAAAATGATCCGGCCGGGCCCATTCCCGCGGCCTTCACCGGGCTGACCGGAGCGACTTTCCCCATTCCCGGGGAACAACGCCGCTTCCCGGCGTCCGCGGAGCGACGCCGCCCGGCAGGGGTCCTTACCCCTGGGCTCCCCGGCGATTCCCTGCTCCGGGGCGCGCCGGCCCCCCTCGGGTCGGTTTTCTACTCATCCGTTCCCCCTGCGGCTATGTTTCCGGGAACGAACGGAGCGCATGGAACTCAACCCGCAGCAGACAGCGGCGGCCGCCTACTCGGGTGACGCCCGTAACATCCTCGTAACCGCCGGCGCCGGCTGCGGCAAGACCCGGACCCTGATCGCCCGGGCGGTGCACCTGGCCCGGTCCGGTGCGGACGTCTCCCGGCTTCTGCTCATGACCTTCACCAACCGGGCCGCCCGGGAGATGAAAATCCGGTTGAAGCGGGAAATCGGCCCCCTCAGCGGGAAGATACAGGCCGGCACCTTCCACTCCTTCTGCCTGAAGGCAATCGCCACGCTGCCGAAGAGTTTTGACGCTACCGGGCTGAACGTGATAGACGGAGACGACCAGAAGGCCCTCATGACCGTGGCGCGAAACAACCTGGTTCACTCCATGGACGGAAGCAGGGCCCGGAAAACGCCCAAGGCGGCGGAGCTGCTGAAGTTCCACTCCTACAGCCGCAACACCTGCCAAACCCCCGAGGCCTATCTCCCTGAATTCACCGACATGGAGCCGGAACAGGCGACCCTGTGCTGCCGCATCTTCGACGAGTACCGGAGACTGAAGACCGAACGGGGTTACCTCGACTACGATGACCTGCTGTGGTGCTTCAGCGAAGCCCTGGATCGGAAGCCCGACCTCCGTCGCGACCTCACCGGCCTCTTCGACGAGGTTCTGGTGGACGAGATGCAGGACACGAACCCCCTTCAGTTCAGGATACTCCGGCACTTCGCATCGGAGCGGGTGAGGCTCTTCTGCGTGGGAGACCCGGCCCAGTCCATATACCGTTTCCGGGGGGCCGAATTCCAGTACATACACCGGTTCGGTGAACTCTTCCCGGAAAGCACGGTTCTCCGACTGACCGAAAACTACAGGAGCAACCAGGAGATACTGGACCTCGGCAACTGGCTTCTGGCCGGCTCCCCCTTCGATTACGGCGAAGGACTTCATGCGGCCCGGGGGGCGTGCGGCCTTCTCCCGGTTCTGCACGACTTCGACGGCGTCGCCGAGGAGGCGGAGTGGGTCGCCGACGCCATAGAGGAAAGGCGGAGTGCGGATATCCCCTACAGTGACATGATGGTGCTGGTGAGGACTTCCTTCGACGCCAAACCCTTCGAGGCGGAGTTCATAAGGAGATCCATCCCCTACCGCTACATCGGCGGTACCAAGATAACCGAGAGCGCCCACGTCAGGGATGTGATGTCGTTGCTGCGGGTGGTGAGGAACCGGCGGGACGACCTGGCCTGGATGCGCTACCTCCAGTTGTGGCCGCGGGTGGGGAAGGTGAGGGCCGGAAAGTTCCTGGAGGTGATGCAGGCCGCCGAAGACGGAGACTTCATGCGGGTCGTCACGGAAAGGTTCGGGCCGGAGCATCCGGCGGTGACGGCCCTGGCCGGGGCGCTCCCCCTGGCGGGGCGCCCCAGGGCCTGTGTCTCCGCGGCGACGGCTTCCCTCTCCGGAATCCTGTCGGAACACTACGATCGGTGGGACCGGCGCCGGCAGGACCTCGACCTCCTGGTCTCCGTCGCCGGGAGGTACGACAGCCTGTCGGACTTCATAGACGACTTCACCCTGGAACCCATGACGAACACCGAGATACACAAGCTTGAGGAAAACGACACGGTGACCCTGATCACGGTTCACAGCGCCAAGGGAACCGAAGCCAGGATTTGTTTTGTGGCGGGGGCCGGGCCCGGAACCTACCCCCACATCCGCAGCTTCGGAGACCCGGACGCCGAGGAGGAGGAAAGACGGGTTCTGTACGTGGCCGTGACCAGGGCCATGGACGAGTTGCACCTGAGCAGGTCCATGGAGCGCCGGGGCGCCTTCTTCATGCTGAACACCCCCACCCGGGGCGAGGAGTACTTCCTGGCGGAGGTGCCGGAAAACCTGGCCCTCCGGGAGGCCCACGGCGGTAAACCACGGACCTCCGGAGGACTGAGCGCCCTGAAGGACCGGTACTGACCGGAACACCATTTGAAAGGATCTACATGACCCATCCAACCGTCACGACGGTCTTACTCCTGGCAGCGGCAGCCGGAGCCGGACATTTCACCATGGCCGCGGTGAGACATTGCCCCGTCTTCTACGCCGAATGGGGTGTCGCCGACGACGGGGTGGAGTACGAGGACCGCTACGAAGCGGTGGAGTTCGAGGTTTACTCCGACGGAGCGCACCTGGGCAGCGTGGCGGCGGTGCAGCGATGGCTCGCCGAGGACCGGACCGTCATGCCGGCTCCGGGGGACACCATACTGGTGGAGGCCTTTGATCTGGAGGCCAGGGCCTTGCCCGCTTTCGCAAGGAACGTGCTCTACTCCGACCTGGTCATTTGCAGCGAAGCCCCGGCGGTTCCGGACTGAAAGACGAACAGCGCCCTTGCAGGGTGATACATCCGAACTCCCTTTGCCTCCTGCGCTGCACTGCAAGTGCCGATGTCGTTACCGACCCGAAAACAGGATTCGGTATCGGACGGCTTGCGGCGGGGGGCAAAGGGAGACCCCCGGAAAGAAAGCCTGATCTCGAAGGGATGGAAACACCGGAGAGCCGAGTTATCGGCCCGTCACAGGCCCGAGGCAAAACCCGTCCTGTCTTGGACAGCACTGGCACAGGTCGGTGTCACAGCTTGTCACAGCTCTCCCAACACGTAATGGCGGGCCGGGCCTTCCCGGCCCGTCGGGCAACGGTCTCTGCACGGGCCCGACGGGGACGACAGCCCCGTAATCCCCGGTTGCGTCTCAACTCCCTGCCGATCATGGACTTTGCCCGGCTCAACGGGGCGGCGCCCTCATGCCCGGGGGCCGTTGCCCCTGGGGAAAGCGACCTTATATCACCATTCGGTAAGGGTTATTTTCACCGCCCGGCATCCGTCGGGCCGGTCTCTCACGGACGGAGGCTCCGATGCCCCTATGCCGCTTTAGAGCGGCCTTGTGCAACTCGCTGGTGAGAAATCCGGGCTAAATGCTCCGGGAGGTGTCTCGTTTTCGTTGACATGTTCCGCTTCGTTGACGCTTTTAACGAACCCGCCGGAAAGCCCACGCTATAACGGGCATGACTATAGAGCGTCCATATCTATCACTTTGTCGGCCAACCTGAAAACCGATGGTTTGTGAGCAACGCAGAACACAATGGCACCATCGCTTGCAAGGTTCTTGACCATTTCGAGAATCACGCCCTCCGTGAAGTCGTCAAGTTGAGATGTCGGCTCATCAAGCAAGGCGATTAAAGGCCTTCTCAGCAGGGCGGCGCCAAGAGCGAGACGCTGCTTTTCACCTCCGGATAGATTCGCTCCCCCCTCATTCAAGTTTTCATCATCACCGGTGTCGGGGTCAATTCTGGATTCCAGATGGACTTCCGTGAGCAGCTTCTCCATCATCCGATCAGTAATATCAACGCCGGACAGTACTTCGAGGTTGTTTCTCAGGGAGCCCGAAAAGAACTTGATCTCTTGAGGCAGAAGAACCGCCTTACTTCCCAAAGCCGCCAGCCCCGACACAGGCTTTCCGTTTACAATGATATCTCCGGCCGCTCGGGGCAGTACCCCGAACAGAGTCTTAAGGAGAGTAGATTTACCGCAGCCGCTTCTCCCCTTGATCGCGACAATATCGCCATGCTCAACCTCAAAGCTACAATTAGAGAATATTACCTCTCCCTCTATTGAGGCAGCTAAATTTCTTACCGAAATTGTCTCAATTCCGCATATTGATTGCTTGTCTGAATCAATTGAGTAGTCAGGTGTACATAGAAACTCAACCATTCTGTCAAGGGTTGCCCGTGAGTTCTGCATTTTACCTATACTTGAAGTAACCCCGTTCGCTCTCCCGGCGAAGAGAAATAAATAGCCAAGGAAGGACACGATGGATCCGGCATTGGCTGTTGCAATCTCCGGGGTGTTCTCAGCGTACACCAGAAAACCTATGAGTCCTCCAACGACAAGTACGTATAATCCAGACATCAGTAGATGCCCTTTTAGGGTATTAAGCATATCCGTAGATGCAGCTACTCTAACTCTATCCCTGATTTTATTAATTATTCTATCATACGCTCTGAATGATCGCAACTGCAACTGTGATGAAGAGTAATACGTTGTTACTCCTTCAAGTCTTGACCAGTGTTCCAGAGTCTCCGCGTAGTAGCTCTTCAGTTTTCTTACTATCGGAATTCCGATAGGAATCAGCACAACCGAAGCTATAACAAGTGCTATTGATACCTTCGGGAACAGGGATATTAGCATATATAGGCTAATAAGTAGTACAATAGCGGAATCAATTAGCCCAGGAATGTCGCTGGATAAGTACGCTGGAATAGACTTAAGCTCTGTGGATAATCTCCTGCTTAAGTAGCCGGACTCATACTTTTCAACACGACCGAGTTCTATCTTGTATAACTTCTCGCACATTCTCGGGATCCATTCAAGTAGAAAAGATTTGTAAAACACTTTTCGCAAAATACTGCCTACGAACTGTATCAACAGAGCACCGGTACCGATAAGAAGCAAAAGACGCAGTTTTGAGAAAGTAAGAACTACTTCTCCCGCAGTTCCCAATATGCTGTTTATCGACTCGCCCATGACCAAGGGAGCGATAGCCGAAAGAAAAGAACTCGTGAGAACGCTGCAATAGAGTATTAGCAGGGGAATCCAGCCGATTCGAAAGGCATTCCTAAGTATCTCTTTGCGTATCAAGCGTTCTTTGCCGCTCTTCATTACTAATTTTTCGCTTTCGATTGCTGATAACTATATTAAAAGCGTCATGATATTCATAAGCATACCTTAATTGTTATTTTCTTCGCAAATCAATCACTTTTCCAATGGCAGTCGTTGCCCGCCCCACCGCTGAAGTCAGGACCGCGGCGATACTGCGGGAATTAGGTATCGCATTGATATACTCCCATGGAGAGATCACTGGTTGGTAATAAAAAGACGGCGACAAACACTTGGTTAATCCGGAATGAGGGAGCGCCGCCATTCCCTTAGAACCCTAACGCAAAAAAGAGGATGGACTCCTCATCAATTACTCCTAATCAAGCAAGGATGGTAACTCAATAAGATATATTTTCTGAACCCCATCCAAGGGATTGTCATTCCACGCAAGCGCTCCATAGGGAGATATGCTGAAACGCCAGTAACGCCCCTCATATGGGAATTCAGCTGCTGCTATACAGTTTCCTGATGAATCAAACACATCAAAAACAGGATAAGGCTCAGTACCCCTTTGCACCCATAGGTTCCCTTGCTCATCAACGCCGATTCCCGCTATCATGTCATAGGTAGGGTCAACCTCAACTCCAGTTGGTAAATTACGTAATCCGAGTTGCGTGGTATAGTATTCCTCTTCTAAGCGGAGCTCCTCTTGAGATTTAAGTGCTGGAGGAAGAGGCAGATGTGCTTGGAACAGATATGCTCCGCTCCCGCTGAATGCATTTACTGCATATGAACTATTGGATATTAATGTATAGAAAATTCGGTCATCCAGATCAGAGCACATTAGAACTCTCCCCATAAGACCGGTCATTGAAGGATGTGCCATGACCTCTGAAATATTAAACTGGATAGTATCCCTGAAGAGAGCGACCGGTGGGTCATCGGAATAAATACTTGCTGTAGTGAGCGTTAGAATAAGGACTGTCTCGTTGCCATCCATCTCGAAGGTCATGTCGCAAGCGGCGTACCGGTTGTCCGACAACGCCACGGGCTGCAACGGGGGAAACATGCCGGAGGATACAATTTCATCAATGCTCTCTCCGTTAGGACTAAGTAGGGAGATACACTGCTTTCCTATATCCCATATCAGCATGTTGCCGTTGTCAAATACTGACATCTTGAGCGCATTGGACAGCTCGCCAGGCCCTCTTCCATTGCTTGAAAGGATTGAGTCAAAGATACCATTATGCTGATACTTACGAATAACCTGAAAGCTTCTGTCAAGAATCAGAATTGAACCATCCGCCGACCGGGCTGCATCAGCGATAGCTCCCAATATGTAATCGGGATCGCCCGCCTCGATTCCTATGCTATCCGTCACTATTATGCCGAGTCTGTTTGGGAACGGCTCTTCCCATTTATCGTTCGAGCAGGCAAGAACCAGTGCAGTACAGGCAATCAGCGCGCTTACACGGTGTTCCCTCATCCGCATGAGTGGGGCCCCTCCAAATCTCTTTGCACATACTGCCTTAACCTTGGTGAATATAGACAGAAGTGTCGCTAAGTTGTCAACAACTCTCCGGTGAGAAGTCCGGGCCGGCACCAAGGACTGCCGAATCGGGGCCGGGCCTTCCCGGCCCGTCGGGCAACGGTCTCTGCACGGGCCCGACGGGGACGACAGCCCCGTAATCCCCGGTTGCGTCTCGACTCCCTGCCGATCATGACTTTGCCCGGCTCAACGGGGCGGCGCCCTCCTGCCCGGGGGCCGTTGCCCCCGGGGAAAAGCGACCTTATATCACCATTCGGTAAGGGTTATTTTCACCGCCCGGCATCCGTCGGGCCGGTCTCTCACGGACGGAGGCTCCGATGCCCCTATGGCGGCCCGCGGCGGTTTCCCTGCATGATTACATCGCTTCGGCCGGCAAAACCGAGTACGTCCGGGCCCTGGCGGCGAACCCTCCCGGGGGAGGCCCCAATCCGAACCTTCTGAGTTTTAGGAACTCCGGGGGGCTTCTCCGCAAGGGGGTATGCTGGTGGCACTCCCGTTTCACCCGAAACGCCCTGTACCTGGTCTATTTCGAACCGGAAAAACCCCCGCCCGGGCCCGGGGAGGCGAAGGCCGTCGTCCGCTCCGTCATGAAAGGCTCAAGGGTGGTCATGATTCCGGGCTACCGGTGTCTGGCGGACTACTCCCGGGACCACCGGAAGGTGATTCAGAGAATGCTCGAAAGGCGGCAGCTTCACGACGGAATCGTCCGTTTCGCCTGGGTGAACGGCCTGGCGGGCGCCTCGAGCCTGCCCCCGGCCTCCCTGGCGAAGCTCATGGCGGGTATCCACCGGGGGCTGGCCTTTCAGGGGATCATGTACGTGAAGTTCCAGACCCCGGGGCTCGACGCCCACGCCCTGCTCCTGACCGGAGCCAGGGAGCTGCCCGGCGGAGGCCTCGCGGTGAGCTACCTCGACAGCAACGGCATCGGGGAAGAGGTGCTCGAGTACCGGCCCGGGATGGACAGACTGACGCTGGCCGCAGGCTCCACCGGCGTGCCCTACCCCCAGAGGGCCGGGGAGTTGGCAAGGATCCACGGCGTCATCCGCAGGTTCATCAGGGAAGGCCGTCCCGAACCGCCGGTCCACGCCGGAGCGGACGACGCCTCCGGGCCTTGAAGGCGCCGGACGAATACCCCATGTTGCCCCTATGAGCGACGGTACGACACCCGGCGGGCTTCCCGGCCGGCAGGTTCCGCCCCTGGACGTTCTGGTGCCCGGAGGAAGGGACCTGCCGGTGGACTTCCGGGAGGGAATACCCCCTGACTGCCCCCATCCGCCGGTGAGTTTCCACGCCATGGCCGCCGCCACCGGGGGCGCCTTTCACAACGACCCCGAAAGGGTGGCCGACGACCGACGTCCGGTGCTGCTTCTGATTCCAGCACGGGCGTCCCGGGCGCTGGCGGCGGTAAAACTGCTGCGGGCCAGGGGGCATCCGGTGCTGGTCACCTGGAAGGAATGCGGAACCAGGCAACTGGAGAAGGCATGGCGGCGGCCCGGCTACGGAAAAACCATGGCCGGAATCCAGGCCCTGGCCTCCATCTGGGTGGCGGCGTCGCCGGGGGCCGCGGAGGTGCTGGCTTCCAGGATGCCGGGCGCCGAGCGGGAAGTCCTTCCCACCCCCTACCCGGTGGACCTGCCGGGGTGGACGGAGGCAGCGGCGCTGGCGGACCGGCGGGGCGTCTTCATCGGCACCGGGGAGTGGAGCCTCCCCTTCCGCCGTCACCGGGAGGCGGTGGGGCTGGCGGTGCGCCTGGCGGAAAGGTTCCCGGAAACTCCGGTCACCGTGGTGAACCGGGACGGGTTTTCAGGGGCGGTCCGGACGTTTGCGGCCACCCGGGGCAGGGTGAGGCCGATTCCGCCCATGGCCTACGGGGATTACCTGCGGACCATGGCCGCCCACAGGGTGGTGATCCAGAGGGACGAAGGCGGCGTTCCGGGGCAGGTGGCCGGAGACTCCCTCCTGGCGGGACTGCCCTGCCTGGGGGGCGGCGGCATGGTGGACCGGCTGGCCTACCCGCACCTTCCGGGGGCCGGGGCATCCCCGGAAGAGGTGTTCGAGTGCGCCGCGAGGCTTCTGTCCGATGACGGCTACTGGGAGGAGACGGTGAGGGCGGCCCGGGAAAACGCCATTGAGAAAATCTCCTTCGCGGCCTTCGGGAAACGGTGGGCCGGGGTGGCGAAGGCGCTGCACCCCCCCGGAGGCTGAACCGGGAAAGCTATCCCCTTGGTTTTCGAGTGGACAACGCCTGTAGGGCGCTGCACCCCCCCGGAGGCTGAACCGGGAAAGCCCCATCCCCCGTCATCCCGGGTCCGGAGGCCCCGCCCTCCTGCGGCCCTCCCTCTTCCCCGAAACCAAGGGACGTCATCCGCACGGCTTCTCCGGCGGATATCAGAGGTTTCCGTCGTCCACCGAGTCCAGCCAGGCCGCCACCGGGCCGGTCACCGCCTCGACGGCGCCTTCCTCGAAGGGGTTCCTCAGCCCCGCCGCCTTCACGAGTTCCGTGAAGGGAAGGCTTCCGCCCAGGTCGCACAGCCCTATGTAATCGCTCCAGGCCCGGTCCCTGTCGAGACGGCTCCGATGCCAGAACTCCAGGGCGCACACCTGGGCGAGGGTGTAGTCCACGTAGTAGAAGGGGTCCTGAAAGATGTGCCCCTGCCGGAACCAGAAGCCGCCGCCCTCCAGGAAGTCGTCGTCCGGGTACCGCCGGTGGGGAAGGTATTTTTTCTCCACGGAACGCCACAGGGCCCGGCGCTCGGCGGGGGACGCCCCGGGATTCCCGTAAACAAGGTGCTGGAACTCGTCCACCGCGGCTCCGTAGGGAATGAACAGGAGAGCGCCGGCCAGATGGGAGAACCGGTACTTCCCGAGGCCGTCGCCGAAGAACCTCTCCATCCACGGCCACGCGAAGAACTCCATGCTCATGGAGTGGATTTCACAGGCCTCCAGGGTCGGGAAATGGTACTCCGGCACGTCGAAGCCCCGGGAGCGGTAAACCTGGAAGGCATGGCCCGCTTCGTGGGTCAGCACGTCAACATCGCCGCTGGTGCCGTTGAAGTTGGCGAAGATGAACGGAGCGCGGTGCCCGGCGATGTAATCGCAGTAGCCTCCGCCGGCCTTGTCCTTCCTGGTTTCCAGGTCCATGAGGTCCCGGTCGATCATGAACCGGAAAAACTCGCCGGTCTCCGGTGACATCTCGGAGTACATGGCTTCGGCGGCGGCGACGATCCATGCGGGGCCGCCCCCAGGCACCGGGTTCCCGGCGGGGAACTCCAGCCCCTCGTCGCAGAACTCCAGGGATTCCAGCCCCAGTCGCCCGGCCTGCCGGGCCCGGAGACCTGTGGCCACCGGAACCACGTGCCGGATTATCTGATCCCGGTACCCGGCGACCATTTCCTGATCGTAGTCGCTGCGCCCCAGCCGGGCGTAGGCAAGGGGTATGAAGTTCTCGAAACCGAGTTTCCGGGCGATCATGTGCCTGATTTTGACGAGCCGGTCGTATATGGTATCGAAACTATCCATGTTGGCCCTGTAAAAGGCGCTCACCGCGGCGACGGCCTCCCGGCGCACCTCCCGCCGGGGCGACTGGGTGAAGGGCTGCATCTGGGAGAGGTTCCTTGCCTCCCCCTGGAAGTCTATCCGGGCCGACGCCTTCAGCTTTACATAACTGCTGGCCAGGGCGTTCTCCTCCTGAAGGTCATGCAGCACCTCCGGCGAGAAGGTGGCGAGCTTCAACTCCGCCAGGCGGAAGAGCTGCTTCCCGAGGACCCCCTCCAGCTCCCGGCGGAAAGGCGACGACACCAGCGCTCTGTAGTAATCGTTCCTCAGCCCTTCGTACATGGGATCGAGCCGGTCCAGGGCGTCGTTCTCCCGGTCGTAGAAGGGGTCGGCGGTGTTCAGGGTGTGCCGGATGCGACCCAGCGCCGCCATGGACTCCCAGGCCTCCCGAATCCTGTTGATCTCTCCGACGGTCTCCGCCGGAGACCTGTGGATGTCGCCGGTGCGGAGCCCGGCGGTCAGCTCCCCCATTCTCCGGCTGAAGGTCTCCAGGTCGGGCCGGACATACTCGAAATCACCGAATACGGTCATGGCGTCTCTCCCGTGTAAGAACAGAGTTCATTCCCCATGGCCGGGATCATAAAAAAAACGCCGCACACAACCGCCCCCGGCGGCGGAACAGACTGCGACCCGGTTTTCATGGTCTGGATACATCCCCCCGGCCGCACCGGGACACTCCATGCGGACCGGTTTTCCCCCGCCCCTCCGGCGACCCGTCCCGCCGATCAGTATATCGTTTTACCGGGGGTTACAACAATAAACACTATACATGCGTACGCCCCACCCGCAGCCGGTAGTTCTTGACAAGCAACGGAATGGACGTCATCTTGAATCATTGGAGGAAGGCGCATGCCCGGCGCCGTGTCCTGCCGGGCTCCACACCCTCCGCACGGATCGCGGCGACGCAGGCCGGACGGACACGGGCCGGGGAGGACGAACCATGATCGGAGCGATTGCCGGCGACATCATCGGATCGGTGTACGAACACCGTCCGATAAAGACAAAGGACTTTCCACTCTTTCACCCCCGTTGCCGCTTCACCGACGACACGGTGCTGACCGTCGCCGTCGCCGACGCCATACTCGGCGGAACCGGGTTCGCGGAGTCCTTCAGGCGCATCGGCAGGCGCCACCCCCGGGCGGGTTACGGCGGAACGTTCATCGAATGGCTCTTCTCTTCGGACGCCGGGCCGTACAACAGTTGGGGCAACGGTTCCGCCATGCGGGTGAGTCCCGTAGGCTTCGCGTTCTCGACGGAGGAAGAAGTGCTCGACCGGGCAAAGGCTTCGGCGGAGGTCACCCACAACCACCCGGAGGGCGTGAAGGGGGCGCAGGCTACTGCCCTGGCCGTATTCCTCGCCGGAACCGGAAGCCCCAAGGATACGATCCGATCCCGGATCGCAGACCTGTTCGGTTACGACATGGATCGTTCCCTGGACGACATCCGGCCTTCGTACTCCTTCGACGTGTCGTGCCAAGGGTCCGTCCCGGAGGCAATCATCGCATTCCTTGAATCAAACTCATACGAAGACGCAGTTCGAAACGCGGTTTCGCTCGGAGGCGACAGCGACACCCTCGCATGTATCGCCGGCGGGATAGCCGAGGCTTTTTACGGCGGCGTCCCGGACACGATCCGCGAAAAGGTGGAGGAGCTGCTGACACCGGACCTTCTGACGGTGACGGAGAGGTTCAGCAACAGGTACCCGAGGGCGGGGAGGCCCGGAGGGAATCATTCCCCCCGCCCTGTCGTATCAGCTTCCGAGGGACAAGACTATCGGGCCTGCGGCCCGGAAGGGGGAACAGAATGATCCGGAGGTTTTTTCCAGTCGCAGCGTTGCTTACCCTGGCCTCCTGCGGCGTTTCCGCTCCCAACCCGATGCCCGAGGCCGATATCCGGCCGCTCCGGGAGAGCGGCGCACAGTTCGCCGTGGACCTCTACAAGGTGGTGTGCCTGGAGAGCGGCGAAGAAAACGTGATGCTGTCTGAGTTGGCAGGAAGTCTTGCTCCGGCAAATGTCCTCTAAACGGGGAAGCCTACACCTCCCGTATCAAACAGGGGTGAGCTTGTTCTTCATCTGCGTCGAATACAAACGGGAATAAGCGCCACCCAGCTCCATGAGCTGATCATGTGTTCCAGATTCTACCACTTTTCCTCCGTCGAGAAAAATAATCTGATCGTAATCAGTGATAGAGAAAAGGCGATGTGTCGCAAGGATTATGGTTTTCTCCCGTGCGAGTAATCTGATAGCCTCTTGGATGGATGCTTCGGACTCGGGATCAAGGTTGGCGCCGACTTCGTCCAGGAGAATGATCGGAGTATTCCTGAGCAATGCTCTTGCGAGGCAGAGTCTCTGCCTTTCTCCGTATGAGAATGATGCGCCTCGGGAATCGAGAGGATCATAAATACCCCTGATGAAGTCCACCTTGCTTAGGCGAAGAGCATCGGAAAGACCATTGGCTCCTCCCGGCGCTCCCATCACTAAATTCTCGTGGACTGTACCGTCGAAAAGGAAGGAGTCCTGCAGAACGACGGAGACAAGATCGGATAGATTTTTTATATATTTAATGTCGATCCCATCAATGTTTATAGTACCAGATTCTCCCTTGAGTAAGCCACATAAAAGAGAAATAAGTGTAGTTTTGCCGGAACCACTCGCACCGACAACGGCGGTTCTCGTTTTGGCTGGAATCACGCATGACACTTTGTTCAGGGCAAGATGGTCAGGGTCATATCTGAAGGATACATCTGATACGGAAACAAGACCTCGTATTTTTTTCACTTCGACTACATCTGCATTATTAGCGAGTTGTTGCGGTCCTGGTAGGGTAAGTAATTCATCTACTCTAATAATAGAACTTATAACCTGCTGTAGCTTAAGGTTCGTTCTAAACAGCGAGACGGAGGGACCCAGCATCATCCTGACGTAAGTGTGAAAGGCGATCATACCGCCGAGCGTAAATGTCCCTCTGATGACGAATGAACCGCCAATGCCGAGAACCACAATGGTAGTGACAACTGAAACAAGAATTTCACCAATCGCCCCCCCTGTATTTTGATACTTCGCCATCTTTTTTCTATAGAACTTCAATTCCTTACCGATGATATCATATTTGCACATGAAATATGGTTGAAGTGAATGTGCTCTAATCAATGGCGCTCCGGAGATTACTTGTTCAATTAGAGATAGTATCCGGCCATTACGGTCTCTGATGGCGGCGCCGGTCTTGCGAACTTTCTTTTTCAATAGATCAATGCAAACAGGAACCAGTGCCAAAACTGGGACTGTTATAAGAGCTATTCGCCAATCTAAAAAGATTAAAAAGCCTATTCCAAACATAACAAAAAGGATATCCTGCAGAAAACTCGATAAGTCATTCGATACAAAACCTTCAATTGCTTTAATATCATCATGAGATCTGGCAATGATGTCACCGGTTTTTCTATTGGAAATCTCTTTAATATTTACTTGCATAAGTCGTATAAATACTTTACGTTGATAATCATAGAAGAATTTGCTTTCAAAATAGACATAAAGATAATGGACAATAACATTCATTATTTGCCTGATAACTGCCACTATAAACATTATTACTACTATTTTCCATACCATATCAAGAGAACCTTCAATAATTGCACTATCAATGAGAATCTTAAACAGATACGGATGGATGTAAGATAGGGCATATAAGATACACAGAAATACAAAAATAATACTGTAAAGTTTTACATATGGACGTATAAGCTTAATTATACGCCTTACATCGGATAGTTCACAGTTCATTCTATTTCCTGATCGAGAATACGGGAATCAATAAGATTTGCTATAAAGCCAAAAACATCAATCTTGATCTGTTCAGGAGAGGTAGAAGGATACTGAATCTGGAGAGTCTCAATAACCTCATCGTCTGATAGTCTTGCTTCTACTATTAGATTCCAGATTATCATGGCTGTTCCTCTCAAAAATCTATAAGTCTTATCAAGTTCATTGATAATAACGACTTCAGAGACATATTTACGGTGCGATATCCATGGATTAATCGAGTATTTCATCCCAAACCTTTCGTGCAAATAATGCCCATGAGCAGTTTTTTTCTGATGGTGTAAAAAAGTTTTGGATGCGTTATAATTATCTCCTATACATATATTACAGTACTCTTTTGCCTTGCATAAATGGCAGGTAACAAAGGAAGGGTCTTTTGAAGTCGATTGAACAAGCGCCACGCTTTCATGCCTTGATATATCGCTCCGGAGAACTCGGGTATCAACCCCGGCGGCCCCTTTGGACACCACGGGCTTCACGTCAGATATTGCTCCGGGGTTCGGGCAGGGCGGGGAGGCCCGGAGGGAATCATTCCCCCCGCCCTGTCGTATCAGCTTCCGAGGGACAAGACTATCGGGCCTGCGGCCCGGAAGGGGGAACAGAATGATCCGGAGGTTTTTTCCA
>JAKPTG010000044.1 GCA_029571005.1 Candidatus Fermentibacterota bacterium | reverse complement strand
CGATGGTGGATGTGACCGACGTTCCGGAAGTCCGCCTGGAGGACGAGGTGGTGCTGCTGGGGCGTTCCGGAGACGAGACGGTGTCCGCCGAACTCATGGCTTCCTGGTGCGGCACAATAAACTACGAGATCGTGACCGGGGTTTCCCCCCTGCTCCCGAGAAAGATAAAAGTTTGCCCGGCATGAACTTCCGTGTGATAGGCTGCGAAGGCTCCCGACTGGAGGACAGCAGGCCGGTTTCGATGCTTCTGGGCAGCCGGGTCATGCTTGACGCCGGGAGCGCCGGCTGTGTCCCGCCGGAAATCCAGGACGGCCTCGACACGGTTCTCCTGACCCATGCCCACCTGGATCACGTCCTGGAACTGGGTTTCCTGCTGGACAACACGTCCGGCTTCAGGAGCGGCCCCCTCACGGTGATGGGCAGCAGGGCCTGCATCTCCATAGTCCGGGAGCACTACATGAACGGCCGGTTGTGGCCCGATTTCAGCAGAATAACCACCGCCGCCGGCCCGATGCTTCGGTACGTGGAAATGCCGGACCTCGAGTGGTTCCGACTTCCCGGCGGGATCGAAGCCATGGCGGTTCCCGTGAACCATTCCGCCGGGGCCAGGGGGTTCATCTTCAGGTCCGGCGGTGCGGCCATGGTGTACAGCGGCGATACGGGGCCGACCGAGGAGATCTGGCGCAGAGCCGGGGAGATGCCGGAACTGACCATGGCCTGGGTGGAGTGCTCTTTTCCCGACAGGCTGAGGGACCTGGCGATGGTCAGCGACCACCTCTGCCCCAGCCTTGCCAGGGAACAGATGGCCCTGCTGGGCAGGCCGGACGTAGCCCGTTTTGCCTTTCACCTGAAGAGGAGGCTTCGGGATGAGACCGTGGCGGAGCTGGGAGCGGACTTCCGCATACCGGCAAACGGAGACGGGTTCGTCCTTTGAGCGCGGGTCGCCTGAACCTTCCGGCCCCGAAGGACGGATCCGGAGGTTGTGCCCCTTGAGTGCGGGCCGTCTCGAGCCCCTGTCGGGGAGGCGGGTCTGCCTTCTTTCCCACTGCGCCGCGGTGGACGGTGACCTGAAGACCACCGCGGAAGTCCTGAGGCGGGCTGGTCTTCTCCACTCGGTGCTGGGCCCCCAGCACGGCTACTGGGCGGAAACCCAGGACAACATGATAGAATGGGAGGGTTTTCCGCACCCGGCCCTGGGGGTTCCGCTGCACAGCCTGTACGGGGAGCTGAGGAAGCCTTCCGAAGCCATGCTCCGGGGGGCGGATGCGGTTCTGGCCGACCTGGCGGACGTGGGTTCACGGTACTACACCTATATCTACACCATGGCCCTGACCATGAGGCGATGCGCCGAAATGGGCATTCCGTTCTACGTGGTGGATCGGCCCAACCCCCTGGGCCATGAACTGGTGGAGGGCCCCATCCTGGACCCTGCCTTCAGCAGCTTCGTCGGGATGTACCCGCTTCCCGTGAGGCACGCCCTCTCCCTGGGGGAGCTGGCCCGGGTGTTCGCCGCCCTGGACGGCCTTCCGGAACCGGAGCTGATCGAGCCGTGGGATAGCCCCTGGGTGATGCCCAGCCCCAACATGCCCACCCTGGACACTGCGCGGGTGTATCCGGGCGCCTGCCTTCTGGAAGCCACCAACCTGTCCGAGGGCCGGGGGACCACCCGTCCCTTCGAGCTGTTCGGGGCGCCGTGGCTGGATCCCTGGCGGACGGTGGAAGCCCTCGAGGATTCCGGGTTCTTCCGGGGCGCCGGGCTGAGGCCCGTTTTCTTTATCCCCACCTTTCATAAACATGCGGGAGTGAAGTGCGGCGGAGCCCAGATTCATGTGAGCGATCCCGGGGTGTTCCGCCCCTTCCTTGCGGGCCTCGGCATTCTGGAGGTCTGTTTCAGATCCGGAGAGACCCGATGGAAACCCCCGCCCTACGAGTACGAGTACGAAAAGATGCCCATAGACATCCTTGCCGGGGGAGCCCATGTCAGGGAGGCGGTGGATTCCCATGACTCCAGGGCCCTTGCGGAGCTGTCCGTCACACCTCTGGACAGGTACCGGAGCCTGGTTGGAGCCCTTGTCCGGGCCCCGGACAGGTTCCGGAACTGAACGAAAACCACTATATTAAATAGTTAACGACTTGCGGGGGTTCGCCTTGAGAATCGGTCTTCTGAGTGATGTGCATGGAAACCTTCCCGGCCTGGAATCGGCCTGGAGGGCCATGGCGGAGTACGCCCCCGACATTACGGTCTGCCTCGGGGATCTGGTGCAGTACGGGCCTTCGCCGGGGCCTGTCGTATCGTTCATCCGCTCCCACGGAATAGAGACCGTTCAGGGGAATTGCGACCGGGCCGCAGGGCGGCAACGGCGCGATTGCGGCGACTCTTTCGAGAACCCCCACTGGAGGAGACTCGCCCGGGAGTACATGGAGTGGACCGTTGACAACCTCTCCCGGGATGAGACGACCGTTCTCAGGAACCTGCCGGACGAACTGCGTTTCGAGCTGGACCGGATGCCCGCCCTGTTTGTGCACGGCCTTCCCGGCAGACCCACCGACGGGCTTCCCGGAGCCACCGCCCACGAGGTGTACGACCTTCTGCTGAGCAGGAACGGGTGCAGCTTGTTCGCCTGCGGGCACACCCACAGGCCCATGGTGGTGAGGAGGCCGGGAGGGGTTCTGGTGAACCCGGGGAGCGTCGGGGGCGGAACCAGGCCCGGCGGCGGCACCTTCGCGATAGTTGATGTCGAAAACGGCGCCGAGACGGAGGTGGACATCGTGGATTTCACCTACGATATCAGGGCGTTGGAGGCGATGTACCGGGAGAGCGGGCTGCCCGAACTGTTCTTCCGCTGTTCCCGGCTGGGCCGGGACCCCCGGGGGGAATGGCATACCGATAGCCCGTACCACAGGCAGGAATGGGCGGCATCGCCGTCGTGGTGAAGGGTCGGAGGCGCTGATTGGACATTCTGGGGATCTCCGCATTCTATCACGATTCCGCGGCGTGCCTGGTCCGGGACGGTGAAATCGTCGCCGCCGCCCAGGAGGAACGCTTCACCAGAAAGAAACACGACAGCGGTTTCCCGCACAACGCGGTCAACTACTGCCTGTCCGCAGGGGGAGTGGACCCGGGGGGCCTGGGCGCCGTGGCGTTCTACGACAAGCCCTTCATCACCTTCGAAAGGCTGCTGGAAACCTACCTGTCTTTCGCCCCCTCCGGCCTGCCCTCGTTCCTGAAGGCTATGCCGGTCTGGCTGAAGAAGAAGCTCTGGATGGGCGACGAGATCAGGAAGAACCTGGGCTGGAGCGGTGAGGTGATCTTTCCGGAGCATCACCAGTCCCACGCCGCCGCCGCCTTTTTCCCTTCGCCCTTCCGGGAAGCCGCCGTTCTAACCCTGGACGGGGTGGGGGAATGGGCCACGGGAACCTGGGGATCGGGCCGGGACAACAGGATCGAGCTGAAGGGCGAGCTGCGGTTTCCCCACAGCCTCGGCCTCCTGTACAGCGCCTTCACCTACTACACCGGTTTCCGTGTCAATTCCGGCGAGTACAAGCTCATGGGCCTGGCCCCCTACGGACAGCCCGTTTACAGGGATCTGATACTGGAAAAGCTGCTGGACCTCAAGGAAGACGGCAGCTTCCGGATGAACATGGCCTATTTCAACTATTGCCAGGGGCTGACCATGACGTCGGGCCGGTTCCACAAACTTTTCGGCGCGCCGCCCAGAAAACCCGAGACCCCGGTGAGAAGGCTCGACATGGACATCGCCGCATCCATTCAGGCGGTTACCGAGGAGATCGTCCTCAAAATGGCCGGACACGTGAGGAAGGAGACCGGGCTCGCCAAGCTGTGCCTGGCCGGCGGTGTCGCCCTGAACTGTGTGGCCAACGGGAGGATCCTTAGGGAAGGGGTCTTCGACGACATCTGGATACAGCCCGCCGCCGGTGACGCCGGCGGCGCCCTGGGGGCGGCTCTGTTCGCATGGTATCAGGTGCAGGGGAACCCAAGGACCGCCGACGGGGTGCACGACTCCCAGAAGGCGAGCCTGCTCGGGCCGTCCTGGTCAACGGACGCCGTGGAATCATGGCTGAAGGAGAGCGGCTACCCCTACACCCGCCTCGAGGACGATGAACTCTTCGACAGGGTGGCGGATGCCATCGCCGGACAGAAGGTGGTGGGCTGGTTCGACGGCAGAATGGAGTTCGGCCCCAGGGCCCTGGGCAACCGCTCCATCCTGGGGGACGCCCGGTCCCCCTCCATGCAGCGCGACATGAACATGAAGATCAAGTACCGGGAAGGGTTCCGGCCCTTCGCCCCGTCGGTCCTCCTTGATGAGGTCCGGGACTACTTCGAATTCAACGGCGCCAGCCCCTACATGCTGCTCACGGTCCAGGTGAGGGAGGACAGGCTCACGGAACTGTCCGAGGAGGAGAAGCGCCTGGAAGGGCTGGACAAGCTCAGGGTTCCCCGGTCGGACCTTCCGGCGATCACCCATGTCAACGGCTCGGCCAGGATTCAGACCGTCTCCCGGGAGGACAACCCCAGGTACCGGGCCCTGATTGACAGATTCATGGAGAAGACCGGTTGCGGGGTGATCATCAACACCAGTTTCAACGTCAGGGGAGAACCCATCGTATGCACCCCCCAGGACGCCTACCTGTGTTTCATGCGCACCGGGATGGATGTGCTGGCGCTGGAGAACTGTCTCCTCCTGAAGGAGGAGCAGCCTCCCCTTGACGAAGCGGTTGATTGGAGAAGCCTCTATGAACTCGACTGAGAGGCGTCTGCGGAACTTCGGCCTGGTGATGGCCGGGGCGTTCGCGGTCATCGGGGTTCTCGGGCTTTTCCGGGGCCGGAGCTGGTGGCCCGCGGCCGCCGCCCTGTCCGGGGCGTTCGCCCTGTCGGGGATCGCCTTCCCCGGGGTCCTCGAACCGGTGGAGCGGTTCTGGATGAAATTCGCGGCGGTTCTCGGTTTCGTGATGACCAATGTGATACTCACGGTATTCTTCTTCCTGGTGATCACCCCCGCCGGGCTGCTGATGAGGCTGTTCCGCAGGGATCCGTTGAGGCTGCGTCCGGACAGGTGCTCCACATACTGGGTTTCCGTCGAGGATGACGGCCCCTGGAGCAGGCCCGGCAAGCCGTACTGACGGGAGCCGGTTCGCACCGTCACACCGAAAGGGTCTGAATGGGTAAGCTCACGGAAATCTTCGGCTTCTTGAGGGCCCGGCGCAAGTATTGGCTGGCCCCTATAATCATCGTTCTCATTCTCCTGGGGCTGATACTGGTGGCGGCCCAGGGCTCCGCCCTGGCACCGTTCATATACGCCGTTTTCTGAGCCGGCACCGGGGCGGAACCCTCTCCCGGCCCGGCGCGAAAGACGCCGCATCGAAAACCGGAAGGCTTCGTCCCGCCTCCCGGGTTGACAGGAAGTCTCACTCCAACAAATGTCCTCTAAACCGGGAAACCTACGAACTCGGCCGGGGCTTGACCGTCAACAAAGGAGCATATCAGCGTATTGCAGCGGAAAGGAAAGTGCGCATGGAACACAGGAGGGCCGGCTTCACCAAGTGTTTCCTGAGTATCGCTTTTTTGACAATCTTCACGGGGGTGGGTATGGCGGGTACATGCCCTGCCACCGGGCAGAGGCTCTGGGGTGAACTCTGTGATATTCACATTCCTGTTCTTCAATGGAGAACAGCCAACTACATCATTCGGATTGATGACCTTGGGCATTCCCGTTACCGCTACGCAGCGTGGGATTCTGACCGGAATCAGGGCAGCGAACCGAATATCATACTAACGAATGGATATTGCGTTCATGATGGGACATGTGGAAACCATCACTATGAGTTTAATAACGCAGGATATACATATTACCTTAACGTAGCAATTGTAAGTGAAGTTCCGTCATTTGGAACTCTCTACGTATTGCATGAGGGCAGGTGCATTCTCGAGGAAGAAGTCATTGAAGAGATTTATGAGAACTTCAGAGAGGCCGCCTATCAAAGGCTGCTCGAGAAATATGGGTCATAAACAGGGGGCTTCGCGACTCTCGAACATGTTTGTGAAGCCGTCCAAGCACCCGTGTGACGGACGATGAAGCCTTTGCCCTCAGACGAAGCGGTTGAACCCGGGAGGATGAGACGGTTCCTCTCACTGTTTTTCTGACGTTTGTTTCTCATACCGCTCCCGCCCTTGAAGAGCTTTCTCAAAGGACTGAATCCTGGATTCGGGAAGACGTAACAATCACCTCCGTTTCAGAGTTTCACACCTCCGGGTTTCTCCGGGAAGGCGAGCGCTTGCGTCTGCTTCACCATGTCTTTCTCGACGACGAGAACGAAACCCTCCGCACCGTCGTCTGCACCGACACCCGTGTGATCGTCTTGGAGCCTGTCGGCTGATTACCCGGATTGCATGGAACTGAGCAGGATTGTTTGGTTTCTGCTATGGAACCGCATTGGTTCTGTCGATTGTATACTGTTGGTATCCAAGCAGCTTCGAATCCCGCCGCCTCCACTATTATAAAATGCTCTAAGTAATTGTCTGAAGGGGAGATGGAGTTGCCTCCATCCCCCCCGTCATCCGATTCGTGCACGCTATTAGCACACTTTTTCTGCGGCGGATTGAAAGCGCACCAAGAAGGCCGCTCCGAAGGGGGCGGCCTTCTTGTTGACGGTTACCGAGCGCGCCCTATATTTAGGGGAGCCTAAAAAAATGCTTGGATACAAAAAAATGACACCTGCAAAACGCACTGCAGGAACCCATGAAAGGAAACACGATGAAACCGACCATTCTCTCTCTCTCCTGATGATCTCGGCGGTGGTGCCGGCACCGTCAGCGGAAAGATCACAGATGAGGTAACCGGTGATCCGGAGGGGGATGCCGGATACGTTTACGGACCGGCTACCCCCGGAATGTTCACAATCGGACTTGAGGTAGGTATCTAATGAAACACACCATGATCGTTACCCTGGCCCTGGCAGCGACCGCTGCCTCGGCCATTGAATTCGAGACCCCTGAAATCGGTGCTGACATCATTATGGAGTACCTTCACTTCAGCGGGGATTCCACCTACTCTGATCAGGGATACTACACCGCTGATCAGAACAGGTACAGGATCCGTAAGGTCGCTATCCATATTGAAGGAAGAGCCGGGGACTATATCTCCTATTTCGGTGAAGCGGGAATCGCTTCATGCGGTGGTGGATCAAACATTTCCGTCAAGGATGCGGGTATATTCGTTGATCCGCTGGATCTTCCCTTCAGGATAGGCATCGGGCAGCTTCACGCGGCCAGGGGTTTCTCCATGCTTGAGGAATGTGGCGCAATGCTCCTTCTCGAGAAGCCCAGATGGGCCAAAACCCTCGCTCCTTCCTGTCATGCCCTTGGTAGTATAACTGAGTTTGAGGTCGGGTTGGGATCCGCCGGATCCTTCTCTTCTCAGCTTGGTTACTTCAATGGATCCTCATCAACTGTTGAGGCAGACTGGGACTTTGTCGGCTGGCTGCAGTATCACACTCCTGTAGAAGGTCTTTCCCTTGGTGGTTTCTACGAGAAACTGCATATCGAGATGGATCCTGAGGTTGAGGGATACGAAGAAGCCGAGCGTTTCGGTGTAGGTGTCGACATGAGTAACGGCGCCCTTGAAGCAAGAGCAGAGTACATATCAATGACCGGTATCCCAATAGCTTCGAAGATCTTCGGTATTGAATCAGGCTGCGCGGACATCGAGAACACCGGACTGCTTTTCCAGGCTGGATATACAATAGATCCTGATCTCACCTGGGTGACCGGTGTAAGGCCAT
The DNA here is from genome assembly GCA_029571005.1 of Candidatus Fermentibacterota bacterium. Taxonomy (GTDB): domain Bacteria; phylum Fermentibacterota; class Fermentibacteria; order Fermentibacterales; family JCC-6; genus UBA6080. The sequence goes on along the minus strand of JAKPTG010000044.1, from coordinate 8,185 downwards.
ACGCTGGATATCAGATCTGGGACCGCTGGTCGAACGCCGATGAGGGAGACTGGCGGTTCAGCTGGCTGGAAGCCGGCGTACAGGTCAATGTAGAAACCGATTCATGGATCACTATCGGCTGGAGAGGTCCTGCAGGTACCCCTGATGATCAGCCTGAAGACTCCTCTGTTCTCGTGGTCCGCATGGGTACAGAAATCTAAAAGGGGATAAGAGAAATGAGGATTCTGCTCTCTGTACTGCTCATTACCGTTGTTGCTATGGCAGAAACGGTTACACTGGAACCTATCAACGACACCTACACCCAGGATGTTCCAGGGTATCACGGAAACAAGACAAATCTGATACTGGTCAACAAGCCTTCCTGCGGGCAGCCTGACACGCGTGTCAGTATAATGTGGGATCTGTCGGAGTATACCGGTGTAGATATCACCTCTGCAGTGATGAAACTGGATGCCTATTTCCAGTGCGGTTCAGGTACAGGCACTTCATGTAACATCTACGCTATCACTGAGGAATGGGACGAGAGCTGGAGCGGGAGCCATCATGCTCATGAAACTGCCGGTTCCGGAACCTACTTCTTCCAGGGACTCGGCTGGCATGATATTGATGTTACCGATCTTGTTCAGAGATGGGTAAACGGTGAGATCGACAACAACGGACTGGTTCTCCGGGTAGTAACCATCTATCCGGCAACCAAGTTCTACTCCAGCGAGACCGTAAACAGCCCTGAACTTGTCCTGACCTATGAGGGCCATGCTTTGTCGGCCAACACCTGGGCAGGCATCAAGAGCACATGGGCGGTGGACTGATATGACGGTTCCCGGATGCGACGGCGACCTTAAGATACTGAATCACCATATCTACGAGTTCAGGAAAGGCCTGAGGAATCTGGTGCTCCATACAATTCCCATGTGGCTGCTTCACTGGGCAACTGAACGTCTCCAGAGGGACGGTATCAGCTATGTGGTTCGCCCTGTCAATCCGGGAAAGGTCAACATCTTTTTCGGCGAGGAGCATTGCGTGAATGTGATAGCATCCTTCGGCGAAAAACCGCTCAATCAGTACACCCCTGAGGAGGACTTCATCCTGGGGATCATGCTGGGCTACGGTCGGCTTGCTCAGTGTGCCAGGTATCTGGACCGCAGGGAGAAGACCTCCTCAGGGGTGTGCGGTTAGACTGAGGGGATCGACACGATCTGCTCTTCCGTAAACCTGGAACGCTTCATCTTGACTTTCCGGGTTGGGAAGTCTCACTCTGCAAATGTCCCCTGAACGGGGAAGCCTACGACCGGAATTCTGCGCTCCCGAAAAACCGGAGGCTCGGGAATTCCGTTCGGGCCGTGGATCGGCGGATACCGCCCCGGCCCGGGGACGAGTACGGTGGAACCCCGTGGTTCGTTCACCGGAGGTCAGGGGAGGCTGGCGCGGCTTGGTATCGGCTCAATGAAACCGTCGGGGCCCGTCAGCCACGGCACCCACAGAAGCCCCGCGGTGGTGATGTGGATATCGGACTTCCTGGGGCGGATCACCCTTTGCTCCAGCGGAATGTCCTCGGGGCGAAGCGGCTCCTCCATCCCGTCCAGTTCCTCCCGGAACTCCTCCTCCAGTTCCCTGAGCCTTTCCTGCTGTACTTGCAGCTCCTTCTCCGCGGCGGCGATGTCCTGCTTTTCCCGGGAAGCTCTTGTGGCCCCCCGCACGGCGGTGGTGGCCCTGCCGACGCTGCCCGTGCCTATCCTCCCCCCGCCCAGGAGCGCGCCCATGATGGTGGCTCCCACGGAGACCGCGGTCTGGGCCTTCTGGTGGGAGTACTGTTCCTTCTCCCTGTCGAGCCGCTGCTGTGCCCGTCGCACCCGGTCCTGGAGGGTTGTCAGCCGTTTCTGGTAGGTCTTCCTGAGTTTGTCCACCCGGGCGTCCCGAGCTTCCCTGCCGGCGTGGGCAAGCCTCTCCAGAAAGGCGGCCCGGTCTTCCCCCGGTTGCGACGAGACCTTCGGGCTGCCGCCGGTCCAGAGGGCGAGGGTCTGTTCCTGGTACAGCCAGGCGGCGGCCCTGCTTCTCAGGTGCTTCATGCCGGCCGGGTTCAGGAGTTTCATGGCCACCTCTCCGAACCGGGCGTTCTCCGCCGGTGCGCCCTTCGGAACCGTCGGTACTCCACGGCGGCAGACCGCCCGGTCCCAGGCGATGGTCACTCCGTCGCTGACGGGCAGCGAGAGGTCACAGTCCTCCCAGAGGTCAAGCCGGTCCCGGGCGGACACGAAGTGCAGCTTCGCCGACACGTAAAGGGAAGGCATGTAGAGGATGCCACGGCCCCCGGGGATTTCCGGCGGCAGGGGGGCGAAGAACTCCTCCGCCTCGGAGGGGATGACGGGTCTGGCTCGGAGCGCCTCCGCCGGTGGGGGCGCGGCGACCGCCGCAGGAACCACGGTAGTCCGGGGGGGCGTCGCCTCGGTGGCGGCGGTGGCGGCGGTGGAATCACCGTCCTGGCTGAGATTCTTGAGTTGGACCGGGGTGAGGGGCCCCCTGAGGTACGACATGGCCCACCTGGTCTGGAAGAGTTCCGGTTCCCCCCGGTGGACGTCGTGCAGGAGGAATACCCGTTTGTCGAGGCCGGAGATGATCCTGTTCATGGTCGCACGGTCCATGAACGACGCGGAAGCGCTTTCCAGACCGTCCATGAGCCTCAGTTTGTCCCGCTCGGTCTGGAGCCTGCCCACGAACCAGGTTCCGGTGTTTGAAAGCCCACGGTAGTCGAGATCCACGGGGTTCTGGGTGGCCAGCACCACCCCGAGCCCGTAGGCCCTGGCCTGTTTCAGCAGGGTAAGCATCGGCTTCTTAGAGGGCGGGGCGGCTCCGGGAGGGAAGAAGCCGAAGATCTCGTCCATGTACAGAACGGCCCGGAGGCTTCCGGTGCCCGGAAGCGTCCGCATCCACGCCACCACCTCCTCCAGGAGCAGGGAGACGAAGAACATCCGCTCCGCGTCGGACAGGTGGGAAATGGAAAGGATGGACACCCTGGGTTTTCCCTCGGGGGAGTACAGAAGCGATCCGATGTCCAAGGGCTCACCCACGGCCCAGCGGGAAAAGCCCGGAGAAGCCACGAGGGCGTTGAGCCTCGTAGCCAGCTTCAGCCGTTCCTGGGCCGGGAAGAACGCCTCTATGTCCAGCACTCCCAGCCGGTTCATGGGGGGGGTCTGTACGGCCCTGATCAGATCGGCGGTGGTCAAGCCGCCGCCCTGGCTCCAGGTGTGGGCAAGGATGCCCGACAGAAGCACATGCTCACGGCTGTGGATGTCTATGTCTTTTTCGCCCGTCAGGGTGAGAAGGCCGGATACCGTCGTCTCCACCCTGGCCGCAAGGGCCTCCGGGTCCTCCGCCGTTTCCCGAGGCAAGGCGTCCAGGGAATGGATAAGCGACAGGGGAATGCCCGATGTGCCGCCGGGGGTGTAGAGCCTGAACTGTGCCCTTTCCCGGAGTTCCCTTATCCGCTCTCCGTCCTGTCCCCACCGGGCCAGGCCGTTTTTCCAGGTCTCGGCGGTCTCATCGGCGAAGGCCTCCGGGGATATGCCCCGGCGGGCCGCTTCATCGGCGTCCACCCAGGGCAGGAACTCCTCTCCGGAAAGCCCCGGAAAGGTCAGCATGAGGTTGGAGAGGTCGCCCTTGGGGTCTATGGCTATGACGGGGATGCCGTCCATTGCCGCCTCCTCCAGCAGGACGACGCACAGGCCGGTTTTTCCGCTGCCGGTCATGCCCACGCACACCGCGTGGGTGGTGAGGTCCCTTGAATCGTAGAGAAGAAGCTCCTCCGACGCTTTCCCAGAATCCGGATTGTAAGACTTTCCCAGGTAGAACACCCCGAGTTTTTCGAATTCCCGCATTCCGCCGCCCTCCATCCCGATGGTTTTACCATCCGGGAGAATACGGAGCGCCGCGTCCCGGCGCAAGCTTTCGGACTGCCCGGTCCATGGTTAGATTCCGGAAAACCAGTCTTCTTCTGAGTTTTCAACCCGAATCGGGAGGCCGGACATGACCGTGGTGCTTGACGGGAAAAGCCTTACCATTGAACAGGTTGTGGGGGTGGCCCGCAACGGCGACAGGGTGGAGTTGGCGCCGGAGGCACTGGAACGGATGACGGCCTGCCGCCGGATGGTGGAGAGGAAGATCCGGCAGGGCGAAGTCATGTACGGTATAAACACCGGCATCGGAGAGTTTTCCGAGACCAGGCTGTCGGACGAGGAAGTCCTCTCCTTTCAGAAGTACCTCATATACAATCACTCCGCGGGTATCGGCAGACCGGCTCCGGAGGAGCACGTCAGGGCGGCTATGCTGGGCCGGGCCAACGTCCATGCCAAAGGCCGGAGTGCGGTGCGCCCGGAAATCACCATGATGCTCCTGGAGATGCTGAACCGGGGCGTTACTCCGGTGGTCTGCGAAAAGGGTTCGGTGGGGGCCTGCGGAGACCTGGCGCCGATGAGCATGGTAGCCCTGGTGGTGATGGGGGAGGGAGAGGCCTGGTACCGGGGCGAGAGGCTGCCCGGTTCCCAGGCTCTGGCCCGGGCGGGGCTGGCGCCCACGACCCTCCACGCCAGAGACGGGCTCGCCCTCATAAACGGCTCCAACCTGCTCACCGCGATAGCGGCCCTCAACGTCCACGACATGAACAACTGGCTGATGACCGCGGAGATAGCCGCCGCCATGAGCCTGGAAGCCCTGTACGCCAACCTGAGGCCCTACGATCCCCGGGTTCATTCCGAACGGGGCTTCGCGGGGGCTTCCAGGAGTGCGGCGGCGATAATGAAGTGTCTTCGGGGGAGCGATCTGGCCACCGGAAAGGTTCCCCGGAAGGTTCAGGACGCCTACTCCATGAGGACACCCCCCAGGTGATAGGGGCCGCCCACGACGCCCTGGGCTATGCGGAAAGCCAGGTACGGATAGAACTCAACGGGGTGGGGGACAACCCGATATTTCTCTACGAGCAGGACACGGTGCTTACCGGGGCCAACTTCCAGGGCTCCCCGGTGTCCCTGCCGATGGAGATGGCCGGAACCGCCATCACCATGGTCTCCGTACTCAGCGAGCGACGTCTCAACAGGTTGCTGAACCCCGCCCTGTCGGTGGGGCTTCCCCCTTTTCTGGCGGAGAAGCCCGGGCTCTACAGCGGCCACATGCTCAGCCAGTACACCGCGGGAATGCTCATCGCGGAGCAGAGAATACTCTCGTCCCCGGCGGCGACGGCCTCGATCCCGGCGGCGGCTGACCAGGAGGACTTCGTCAGCATGGGAATGAACACCAGCCTGAAGAACTGCGCCATACTGGAAAACGCCCGGGGAGTTCTTGGCATCGAGCTGATCGCCGCGGCCCAGGCGCTCGATTTTCGGCGGCACCGGTTCGGCGACGGCGTTAACGCCGCCCATGGGGCCGTTCGGAAACACGTGGAGCACCTGGGGGAGGACAGGCCCCTCTACCCGGACCATAACAGGATGGTGGAGGTCATCCGGAGCAATGAGGTGCTGGACGCGGTGCAGGAAGTGACCGGACCCCTGAGCAAGCCGGAGTAGGCCGATCTGAGTTAACAACGGGGGGCGATCCCGCCGAAGGCCCCGCTTCCTAAGAATCCCGGTTCGCCGGTTCCCCGGCGGGGGGGAGCAGCCGGAGGATATCCGAGATCCGGGCCACCTTGGCGACAAGGCTCGATTCCGGCAGGCTCATTTGCTCCGCGGCCCAGGTGCCCCCGTGCTCCACCTGGATTGCGTTAACGCCGATCTCGATCGCCGGGGCTATGTCGGACCGGGGGCTGTTGCCCACCACGCAGACTTTCTCCCGGGCAAGCCCGAATCGGTTCAGGAGCCTTTCCAGGTTTTCCGGCGTCTTCCTGTCCACCACCACCCAGGTCTCGAAGTGGGACGCCAGCCCGGATCTGGCAATCTTGTCAATCTGGTGGCCCCGCCGGCCCTGGGTGTAGAGGAAGAGCCTGTGCCCCCGGTCGGAGAGCCCCGACAGGGTGGCCGCAACCCCTTCGTAGGGGATGACCGGGTGGTTCATGAGGTTGTCGCACAACTGTTTGAAGGCCCTTTCCGCCTCGTCGGACGCTTCGGGAGCCAGGTCGGTCATTATGGTTCTCAGGGTGTCGAGGTAGGGCTCAGCTCCGTACCCGGTAACGGAGAGTCTTTCCATGTCCCTGCGGTGAACCTCCTGACGGACGTACTCCGGGTCGGCCCCGAGCCTTTCCATCAGCTCGACGAAGGAGTCCTCCGCCGCCTGGAAGAACCCTGCGCTTTCCCACAGGGTGTCATCGGCGTCGAATATCCAGAAGCGGGTTTCAGCCATGAAAGACCCTCCAATAGGGCGCGTAAACGCATTGCCACCCCGGCGGGCGTTTGCGTAAACAAAACCTGACGCATCACGGAATATTACGTTTTTCTGCGGGATTGACTCCTCTGCCGGAGCAGCAGTAAAATTGACCCGAATCCCGTCCGCAGAGGAGGAGACAGGTGGAGATAAAACGAACGGAACCGATCGGAAGAACCTGAGACCGAAATCGGGGGCTCCGTGGGAGCCCCGGACAATCCGGCGGGTTCCGCATGGGTGTCTCCCGACCGTAGAACGACCCTCGGCGCCACCCGCTGGAAACACCGGGAAACCGGTAACCAAAGGGGGAGTTATGTCGAGGAACCGAATCCTTTCAATGACGGCGGCCATCGTTCTTTTCGCGGCGGGGTGCGGGGAACCGGCGCCTCCGGCTTCCGATGTGCAGGGGAACGCCCCGGTGGACCTGACCGCCGAGACGCCCGTGATCAGGGTCGGCTACGTCAAACAGGACCATCACTCCGCCATGTTCGTGGCGGCGCTTCTGGGGGACGTCATGAGCGGGCTCTACCCGGTTTATCTCGCGCCCCTGGGCGGCGACTACTACGCCCTGGTGAAGGACGGCGTCAAGGTGGCGGAGATACAGGCCGTCCAGTCTCAGGGGGCCATGGAAGTTCCCAACAACATGAACGCCGGGCTCTTCGACATAGGGTTCGGTGGAGTGACCGCCTTTGCGGCCAGCGCCGACATGGGTACCGGCATCAGGATAATCTCGCCCCTTCACTTCAACGGCGACATGCTTGTGGTGGCCTCGGACAACGTGCAGGTAAACGACTGGGACAGTTTCGTGCAGTGGGCGATGGAAAGCCCGGTCCCGGTGACCGTGGGGTTCAAGAGCCCTTCGGCGGTGGCGGTAATCCTTCTTGAAGGCGCCCTGCAGCATTCCGAGGTTCCATACAGCTACCAGTCCAATCCGCAGCCGGGTTCCCGGGTAATCCTCTACAACGCCCAGGGCGAGGCGAACCTGAATCCGGCCCTCACCGAGGGCATCGTTCAGGCATACGTGTCCAACAATCCCCACCCGGCCCTGGCGGAGCACAATGGCATAGGCAGGGTGGTGTGCAGCCTTTCTGATCTGCCCCCTGGAATCTTCGGAGATCACCCCTGCTGTGTTCTGGCGGCGACTCCCGGAATTCTGGCCGAAAATCCCGACGGTACGGCGGCGGTACTGGAGCTTTTCAGCTACGCCACCGACTACATCAACACCCATAGGGACTCCGCCGCCGCAGCGGTTTCGGAATGGTGCGGCGTTCCCCTGGAGGTCACCCTCGAGTCCATGGCGAGCAGTGTGTACAATGTGAGCCTGGACGACCGTTTCATGGGCAACATGCACACCGTTCTCGATCATATGCGGAGCCTCGGTCTTTTCACCGGCCCTCTCTCCCAGGCCGACCCGGCGGTGGAGGAAGCGGTTCTGTACGATTTCTCTTTGCTGCCGGATTGATTATTGTACGAACCGTTACGGCCGGTTCACACCAAAGGGAACCGGCACCAACCCGATTTTAAAGGAGAGTTGTATGTGGAAGGCGCTTGCACTGACGCTGATTCTGAGCGTCGCGGTATTTGCGGGCGGTGAGTTCGGCACCGGAGCCGCCGAACTGCTCAAGTTCTCCGGTTACAGTACATTCCGCTGGGACAAGTACGGCATTGAGGGCTCCGACCCCGACAACAACATGCGGGCATTCGCCAGCGTGAACTGGCTTCCCAGGCTGAACAGCTTCGTGAGCGGCAAGATGAACCTGGATCTGTACAGCAACAGCTCGAACAGCATCCGCCTGGCGGACATCAGCCTCAGCCTGAACATCACGGAAAACTTCACTCTGAC
>JAKPTG010000090.1 GCA_029571005.1 Candidatus Fermentibacterota bacterium | reverse complement strand
CTCCCAGGGGTTCATGTAGTCGTGGGGGTTGTAGTAAGACTGGTCCGTCATGTTCTCTACGAACATTCCGGGCTGCTTCAGCTTTCCGATGTCGTGGTAGAAGCCGCCCATCCTGGCCAGTTCCTGATCAACCCCCAGCCTGGCGGCGGCGGCGGCGGCGAGTTCCGCCACCTGAAGCGAGTGGGTGTAGGTTCCCCGGGCCTCCTCCCTCAGCCTCACCCTGAGAGGGTGTTCATCGTTGAGCAGTCGGGCGTAGGTAAGCCTGGTCGTTACGCCGAAGAGTACTTCCACGGGGTGTATGAGAATCCTGGCTGTGGCCACGGAGCCCAGGGGCACCAGGGTCAGAAAGAGAATCACCGGGGTGTCGAGGTCGTAGCCGGGTCCGATCCACGCAACGTGCAACGCCCAATAGACCGCCACGCTCCCAACTACGGATATCAGAAGAGAAAGCGATATATCCTTCTCGCCGAGCCGCCTGAACACCTCGGAAGCGAAGGCCGCCGGCAGGGCGGAGACCAGGAAGGCGGTGAAGGGGCTTCCGCTGCCCAATCCCGCCAGAGCGCTGAACACAAGGGAGAAAAACCATGCGTGACAGCCCCCGGAATCGAAGAAAACGGCGGTGAGACACGCCCCAAAGACGCTGAAGGAGATAATCTGGAGTCTGGCCGATCCCGCCTGCCAGAGGAGCCAGGTGCAGAGCAGGGACAACATCCAGATGCAACCCAGCAGCATCACCTTGGCGGGGGAGGTCAGCACCTTTCCCATCGCCAGGGCCCCGTAGGCTACCGCAAAGAGTATCAGGAGAGCCGCGGGCACCAGTCTGGCCACGGCCCTCAAAGGACCGGGGAAGGAGATGGAGCTGTTCATGGCGTCGTATATCCGGAAAAACTCGCGGTCCGGAATCCCTCCGGCGGGAAGCAGGGTGTCTCCCGGCTGGAATCTGCGCTCCACCGTGGAAACCATGCCGACAGCGACATCTATGGCGCTGTCCCGGTGGGCCTCGGCGGGAAGCAGGTCCGGAAGCAGCAGCGAGGAAATGCTTTCCGCCTCCGCCGGGGAAAGCACCGCCATGAGGTCCCTCTTGAGGAGCCCTCTGGCCTCTTGGAGCATACTGAAGCTCTGGTAGGTTCCGGGAGTCCTCCCCGTTTCCTCGGAAACGCGAAACACGGAGTCGCTGGTGCTGCCGGACCTGAGCAGGTCTTCGTCCAGAATGCCGGTGCCGTAGTAGTCGTTTCGGAGTATGCCGGCAATGAATGTAGGGTCGGCTCCCGAGCCCTCGAGAGCGCGGCGGATGTTGTCGCAGGAGACCCTTCGGCTTTCCGGGTCCTCCATCACGAAGGACGGAACGGATTCCCGGACGGCCTGCCGGAGGGAGTCCAACGTGCTCTTCCTGTGGGGGAGTTCAAAGCCGACCGGGGCGATCACATCCGTGGACACGGGTTCGCCCGGCACCGGGCTCAGGTCGGACAACACCGCCTTACCGCCGAAAAAGGACATCCATAGCACCAGGATTCCGCCGGCGGCCAAAAGGGCCGCCGTCCGTGTTCCCCAATTACCCGTCATCTTCCTCCGCACTCCCGAAGGCCCCGATGATCTTCTGGACCAGGGGGTGTCTGACCACATCCTCCTTGTCGAGATAGACGAAGGCCACCTCGCCAAGTTTTCCGAGGATCCTCTGAATCCTGACGAGACCGGAGTCGGCGGCGGGCTTCAGGTCAATCTGGGTGACGTCTCCGGTCACCACCAGTCGCGAGCCGTACCCCATTCTCGTGAGAAACATCTTCAACTGGGTCAGGGTTGTGTTCTGGGCCTCGTCAAGGATCACGAAAGAATTGTTAAGGGTGCGGCCCCGCATGTAAGCCAGGGGCGCCACCTCGATTATCCCGGCCTCCATGTTCCGGGCCACTCCCGCCGGGGTCAGAGTGTCGTCCAGGGCATCGTATATCGGCCTCAGATAAGGGTCTATCTTCTGCTGGAGGTCTCCGGGAAGAAAGCCCAGGTTCTCCCCGGCCTCCACCGCCGGACGGGTAAGAATGATACGTTCCGCCCTGCCGTCCCGGAGCGCGCTCACCGCGGCCGCCACCGCCAGAAAAGTCTTCCCCGTGCCCGCCGGCCCGATGCTGAACACCAGCTCGTGGCTGAGCATGGCCTTGATGTAATGTTCCTGTCCCGGAGTTCTGGGGACTATCCTTCCGGCCCTGCCGGGCACCTCCAGGAGCACCGCCCCGGGTTTCATCTCCGGAAACTCCAGGGCCTTTGTCACCGCCGAAGCGCTGACGGCACCGCAGGACCTGACCTCGGCAAGAAGCCTCTCAACCGCCGCCTGGGCTTTGTCAAGGGCCCTGGGCGTGCCGCTGAACAACAGCGTCGAGTCCCTGTAAACCGCGCTGACCCCCAGTACCCGGCAGATTTCCCGCAGGTGGGAATCCCCGGAACCCAGTATCAGCCGGGCATCTTCCGGGGCCAGGGGGATTCGTCTTCCGGAGTTCCGTTTCATTCCATGAAGGGAACAGGCCCCCCATCCATCACGGACAGGGAGCCTGTTTCAGAATCCACTACCGCCTGTCAGCGGGACGAACCGCGGACGGTGCTGCGGGGAACGGTGAGAACCTGGCCCGGGAAGATCAGGTTGGGGTCCCTGATCTTGTCGCGGTTGGCCTCGTAGAGCTGGGGCCACTGGCCGCAGTCACCGTAAACGATGCCGTACCCGGCGATCTTGCCCAGGAAATCACCGTCAACGACGGTATAGGTGGAGGCGTAGGGCACTGGAACCACGATGGTGTCACCGGCGTAGATGAGGTTCGGGTTGTTGATCTTGTCGCGGTTACGATCATAGATCCTGGGCCACTGGCCTGCGTCGTTGAAATAGTAGTGGTAGCCGGCGATCTGCCACAGACACTCGCCCTCCGCTATCCTGTGGGGAACGCCGGAATCCCGGAGGCGGGTGATCTCGCCCCGGAGCCGGGCGATGTCCTGGTTCAGCTGGTTGACGGTGGCCTGGAGTTCATCCCTCTGGGCGCGCAGAGGAAGAACCCTGGCCTCCCATTCCGCAGCCTGGGCGTCGGCCTCGGCCTTGCGCCACTCCCAGTAGGCGATCTGCTGCTGGATGTTCTTGTTGCCCCAGGATTCCACCTCTTCCTGGGTGAGCCGGGACAGTTCCTCGGCGGTCCATGTGCGGGCAAAACCCACGGCGGCCACGAGGATCAGAGCGAACATGAAAAGCTTGCGCATCTTCCTCTCCCTTCCTAGCGGCCGGTTCCGCCGAGACTCTCGTACTCGGCCTGAAGTTCTGCCTTTTCCAGCTCCAGCTGCGGAATCTGCTGCTCGAGCCTGGGAATCTCCTCGTTCAACTGCTCGTACTCGTTCTGCAGGCTGACAACCCTCGCCTCGGCGGCGAGAGCCGCGGCGCGGGCGTTGTCCCGGGCGCGGATCTGCTCCTGGCTCGGGCCGCAGGCGACAAGCAGCAAGGAAACGGCAAGGATCCCGATACAAACGATGCGGGCCCTGACCACTCCTGTACCTCCTTCCGAATTTCGTTGGTGTGAATATACTTCTTCCACAAATTCCTTTGTGGGTTCAACCCTTTTTTCGAGAAACAGAAAGCCCTTGGCCTCATTACCCTAAAGCCGGAAAAAACCTCTGTCAAGCATCGCTTCGCCCGGCCCGGGAATGCCCTTTTCTAACCCTGGCATGAGTACATAAACGGCTGCAAAAGAAGAGGGACGCCAACAACCCGGCGGCGTCCGCCAGCAGGTCCGCCGGATCACAGAACCTTCCGGGAACAAAGTGCTGATGAATCTCGTCCAGCACCGCCCATCCGAACCCGGCCAGAAACCTGGAACCGACTCTGAAAAACGGCTTCAGGTCCCGGTTGACGTGCAAGGCCAGCCCCAGACCGGCAAACTCCAAAAAATGAAACACTTTGTCCTGATGGGGGAACAACCGGAAGGGCGGCTCCAGGGAAGGCTGATGGCTGAGCCACGCAACAGCCAGGGCCACCGCCGTCAGAAAGACGCGCCTGAGAACCGTCACTGGGTTTTTCCGAACTGGTCCACCGACAGAACCAGCGGCCCCGGGCCATGTCGGCGTACCGAATCCAGGGCTTCCAGGGCAAAATCCGGCAGCCTGGTCACCATACGGTCAACCCTGGAGGCGGCACCGCCCACCGCGGTCGAAATCATCACATCCCGCTCCCCGGCCCGGAAGGGCTCAAGGCTGAAGGCCTCCATGATCCTGCCGGCATAGGCCTGGGCCGAGGCCCTGTCGGCTCCGGGCAGTACCACGAAAAACCGGCCCGGGGCGATCCTGGTCATGACCGAGGCGCCGCCGGACACCCGGGCTATCCGCCGGACGGCTTCTCTGAGAAACAGGTCGCAGACCCTCACACCGTACTCCCGGTTGAGCTTTCCGAACCCCAGAATATCCACCACGAGCACCGCCGCCGAGAGCCCTTTTCTCACGTCTCCCACCAGGCCTTGAAGTTCATCGCGGAACAGGGCGTAACTGGGAAGGCCCGTCAGGGAATCCGTGTGCGAGAGGGAGCCGAGCCTTTCCTGCATCACCATCCGGGCGGAGCAAAGGCCGAAAACCGCCCCGGCGGCTTCCAGCTGCCGGGTATGCTTTCTGGTGATTCCCGATTCATGGGGACTCTCCGCCACGAGCACACCGAATACGGACCTTTCGGAAAACAGGGGAACGGCGCAGCAGGAACCGATACGCCGCCCGGGCTCGTCCTCCGGCAGGAAAGGCTTTATGCCGGCGTTCCTCCGGTCAACTTCCCGGCGGAACACCGTTTCCCTGTGGGAGACGGCCCAGCCCGCCACGCCCTTTTCAGCCGAGAAAAGCCTCCCCCGCCTGGCGGAACCGGGAATGCCCAGGGTCTCGTAAACCTGCAATTTCTTCCTGTCCCCGGTGAGCACCGCCACGGTGAAGGCGGCTCCGGGAAGGTGCCTGGAAAGCCCCGCCACCAGGGTATGGATCGCGGCTTTCAGGGTATCGGCGGACCCCAGCTCCATACAGATATCCGCCAGCATCCCCCCGGAAGGACCGGTGATGTCAAGCCTCGCTGCGGCCACAGCCCCGGCGGCGTCCAGAAGAATCTCCCCCGCCTCCGCCGGCGCCGGTCTGCCATGAAAATCGCAAAGGTAAAACGCGACGGCTTCGCCGTCGGACAACAGGGGAACCATGACCGCCGCCGCGGTTCCGGGGTCGTCACTGTACCAGGGAAGCCTTCTGTCCTGAGTGATGTCCAGGGCGACCACCCCCTCCGCAGCCATCGCGGCCTCGACGAAGGGATCGTCCGCAGCGGGTGAAAAGTAGGCGGCCACGGCCCCTGCGGACACCAGGCCGTCCACCAGTCTCAGCCTTCCGTCTCCGTCCCTCACCACCAGAAACGCGCCGTTGGCGCCGGTGGATCTGTGGAGCAGGGGAAGCATGCTGCGGGCCACATCCTCGGGAAAGGCCCCGGGGCCGACTTTCTCCGGTACCATCTCCTCCGGGGGGGATGAACGGCGCCGACGCTCGGAAAGAAAATCCGCCCCGAACATTCCGACAAAGGGCGCCAGAAAGGCTGCAAGGCTCTCCGGCAGCAGATCCAGGGCCGCCACCGGGTTTCCCCATCCGGGGGCCATGCACCCAAGAAGGTCCGCCACCGCGATGAGAAGCCCGGCATGGTACAGCGGCCCGGAAATCGAGGGGGCCTTCATCCAGACGAACAGCAGAGGGTACACCACCACCGCCGGGGTGAAGGACCCTCCCATCAGTCTGACCGCGGTGCACACTCCGGCGGCGGTCATGAGGACGACCCCTTTCCGGGGTGTACTGTCCCTGATCAGAAGGAAGGCCGCCAGGGCCGTCAGGGCCGCCGCCAGCAGCACCCCAAGGGCAACGGCGGCGGTCGAACCCGACCGGGGAAGACCGGCGGCCAGCAGTGCAAAGACGGCGTAGGACAGAATACTGAGCATGATGTCCATAACGGTGAATGTAACGAAAAAACACCGGCCCGGTGGAGGGCTTGACGCGACGCGGGCCGCAATAGATTATTCCTCTGCTTGTCCGACGCAGACCGTTCACGCTTCAAGCCCTCCCTCAGGCGTCCGGTATCAACCCGAGTTCGTAAACCTGTTTCCGCCCGTGTCGCGGTAGAATTACGTAGTTGTACAGAAACAGCCGACAGCAGAAGAAGAGGGATTCCACTGCCCCCAGGGATCAGTGGGAACCGAGAGAGAACCGTGAGTCCGATCCCCAGCCCAAGCCCAGGAGAGGGCATCCCCCCTTCACCGGCCCCACATCCGGCGACCTGGAAAGCAAAACCATCGTCGAACTCCAGGCCATGGCCAGGGCGAGCGGCATCAAGAGGGTATCCGGGATCAGAAAGAGCGACCTGATTCACAGCATTCTGGAGGCCTCGGCGGAAAAGAGCGGCTTCGAATACACCCGGGGGGTGCTGGAGGTACTGGGAGAGGGTTACGGCTTCCTCAGGTCACCGGAATGCAACTACCTGCCCGGAGTCGAGGATGTGTACGTCTCCCCGTCCCAGATCAAGAGATTTTCGCTGCTCACCGGAGACACCATCACCGGTCAGGCAAGAAGGCCGAGGGAGGGCGAGAAATACTTCGCCCTGGTGAGGGTGGAAAACATCAACGGCCTCAGCCCCGACGCCGGAAGGGACCGCAGGAGGTTCGACGACCTCACCCCCTTCTACCCCGAGGAGAAGTTCTCCCTGGAGACCTCTCCCGACGAGTACTCCGGGCGGATCATGGACCTGCTGTCTCCGATAGGGAAGGGGCAGAGGGCCCTCATCGTCTCTCCGCCCAGGGCCGGCAAAACCATCCTGCTCCAGCACATCGCCAACGCCATCACCGCCAACAGTCCCGATTCCCACCTCATCATCCTCCTCATTGATGAGAGGCCCGAAGAGGTCACCGACATGAAGAGGAACGTGAAGGGCGAGGTCATCAGTTCCACCTTCGACGAGGCTCCCAAACGGCACGTGCACATCGCCGACCTGGTGCTGGAGAAGGCGAAGCGGATGGTGGAATGCGGACGGGACGTGGTGATTCTGCTTGACAGCATAACCAGGCTGGCCAGAGCCAACAACCAGGTTGTGCCCCACTCCGGCAAGATCCTCTCGGGAGGAGTTGACTCCAACGCCCTTCAGAGACCGAAAAGGTTCTTCGGGGCCGCGAGAAACATAGTGGAGGGCGGAAGCCTGACCATCGTGGGCACAGCCCTGGTGGATACGGGCAGCAGGATGGACGAGGTCATATTCGAGGAGTTCAAGGGCACCGGCAACTGCGAGATAGTTCTGGACCGGCGCCTGGCGGACCGGCGTATTTTCCCCGCCATAGACATCACCCGCAGCGGCACCCGCCGGGAGGACCTGCTCCTGGGGGAGGAGTCCCTCAGCAAGGTCTGGGTGATCCGAAAGGTACTGGTGGAGATGAACCCGGTGGAGGCCATGGAAACCCTGAAGCAGCAACTGTCCAAGCACAATTCCAACAAGCGTTTCCTTGACAATCTCGTGACTTCGGAATAAATTTCCGGCGATTTTTCGGAAGGACTCGACAATGAAAAAAGGTATTCATCCCGCATACGATGCCGCTGTTTTTTCGTGCGCCTGCGGCAATACGGTGCACACCCGCTCCACGGCGGGCGACCTGAAGTATGACATCTGCTCGGCCTGCCATCCGTTCTACACCGGCAAGCAGAAACTGGTGGACTCCGCCGGCATGGTGGACAAGTACCTCCGCAAGTACGGAAAGAACAGGGAAGAAGCCGGCGGCGGGAACTAACGGCGTTGTGACGAGCGAAGCGGGGGGCGTGATCGCCCCCCGCTTCGCTCATGAACGGGAGGTCGAATTGCCATCTTCCGGTTCCCTTGGCGGCCAGGCCCTGGTTGAAGGGGTCTTCATGCGCTCCCCTTCCGGAGCCGCGGCGGCGGTCAGGCTCCCCGACGGCAAGATCCGGGCCAGACGGCTCTCCATTCCCCTTCTCGCCTCCAGCGGCTCCATCTGGGAAAAACCCGTCTTCCGCGGCGCCGCCGCCCTCATAGACTCTCTGAGGCTCGGCCTTGCGGCCCTCAATTGGTCGGCGGAAACCGCGGACGGGAAGAAGTCCGGCGGAGGGACGGTTTCAACGCTCATCGCCATGCTCCTGGCGGTGGCGATCTTCTCCTGGCTCCCCCTGAGGCTTTCCCAGTGGGTGTTCCCCGGGGCCGGGTCCGGCGGTCAGTTTCTGGTTCACCTGGCGGCGGGTCTTCTCAGAATGCTGTTTTTCTTCCTCTACATCGTCGGAATATCGCTGCTGCCGGACGTGCGAAGACTTTTCGCCTACCACGGAGCCGAGCACCAGGTCATCCACGCATGGGAAGACGGCGAGTCGGACCTGGCCCGGGGAGGGGCGGCCAAGAGCCCCGTCCATCCCCGGTGCGGCACCAGCTTCCTCCTCTATGTCATGGTCATCACCATCCTTTTCTACACCGTGGTGGATTCCGCGGTGGTGGCCTTTCTCCGGATATCTCCCGGCCCCCTGGTCCGGGTGCTCTACCATCTGCCCCTCGTCCCCCTGGTCATGGGGCTGTCCTACGAAGTGCTGAAGGCCGCCGACCGCCGCATCGAGACCTCCGCCGCGGCCCGGCTCTTATCGGCCCCGGGAATGATGCTTCAGAGGCTCACCACAAGACCCGCGGATCCGTCCATGCTGGAGGTGGCGGCGGTGGCGGCGGGGCTCGCCCTGAACGGGGAGTCTCCGGCGGGGTCCGATGTGGAGGTGGTGGAATGCTGAACGGCATCGGGGAGGTGCGGGAGCGGCTTTCCCGGATAGACTCCATGCTCTGCGATCCCGAGACGCTGCGGAACCCGAGGCTCATCCGGGAATTGAACACGGAAAGGTCGGGGCTGTCCAAGGTTCATGACACCCTTCAGTCCATAGAGGAGGCGGAACGTTTCCTGGAGGAGCTGAAAGAGGCGATGGAAGGGAGCGACGAGGAACTGCGGGAGCTGGCCGGTAACGAGGTTCCCGGGGCGGAGGAGAGGTTGCGGTCCCTGAGGGCGAAACTCAGAATTCTCCTGATACCGCCGGACCCCAACGACTCCCGGAACGTGGTCATGGAAATCCGGGCGGGAACCGGCGGAGACGAGGCCGCCCTGTTCGCGGGGAGCGTGTACGGCATGTACACGGCCTACGCCCTGGCCCGGGGATGGAGGCTGGAACCGGTCAGTTCCAGGGAGGGTGAGAGGGGCGGCTTCAAGGAGATCATCTTCGCTCTCTCCGGCGACAACGTGTTCGGCAGGATGAAGTACGAGGCCGGGGTCCACAGAGTGCAGCGGGTGCCGGAAACCGAGAGTTCCGGAAGGATCCACACCTCGGCCTGCACCGTGGCGGTGCTGCCGGAAGCCGAGGAAGTGGACGTGGAGATAGACCCCGAGGACCTTCGGATCGACGTTTACCGGTCCTCCGGGCCCGGAGGCCAGAGCGTGAACACCACCGACAGCGCCGTTCGGATCACCCACATCCCCTCCGGCATGGTGGTGAGCTGTCAGGACGAGAAGAGCCAGCACAAAAACAGGGCCCAGGCCATGAAGGTGCTGCGCTCGCGGCTGCTGGCGGCCAGGCAGGAGGAGGAGGAGGCGAAGAGGTCCGAAGCCAGGAGGAGCATGGTGGGCTCCGGGGACCGGAGCGCCAAGATCCGGACCTACAACTTCCCCCAGGGGAGGGTGACGGATCACCGGATCCACCTGACCCTCCACAACCTGCAGGGGATACTGCAGGGTGACCTGGACCCCCTGATAGACGCCCTGGCGGCCGCAGACCGGGAAAAGATGATTTCCGACCGGCCGGCGGTATGACCTTCCAGCAACTGGTGCGGGAGACCGCGTCGGCTCTGTCCGGCATCGAATCGCCCGGGCTGGAGGCCCGTCTGCTGGCCGCACACCTGTTCGGCGGCGACATGTCGAACCTCTACCGGAGCTACCGGGAGGAGGCCGGGCCGGAACAGGTGGACCGGGTCAGGGCGGCGGCGGCCCGGAGAACCCTGGGCGAACCCCTTCAGCACATCCTGGGTGAAGCCTGGTTCTACGGACGCAGGTTCATCTGCGACCGCCGGGCCCTGGTTCCCCGTCCCGAGACGGAAACCCTGGTTGACGTGGTGCTGCGCTCCGATCTGCCGGACAACCCATGGATCGTGGACGTTGGAACCGGCTCCGGGGTGGTTGGAATCACCCTTGCCCTTTCGCTCCCGGGCAGTTCGGTGATCGGCACCGACATATCCCCCGAAGCCGCCGCCCTGGCCCGGGAGAACGGGGCCCTGCACAAAGCCCGGAACTTCCGGGTGGTGGCGGCCGACCTGGTCCTGGGCCTTTCCGGTGAACACCACGCGGTGGCGGCCAACCTCCCGTACATACCCACCGGGGACCTCCCCGGCCTGCCGCCGGAGGTGGGCTTCGACCCGGTGCAGGCCCTTGACGGGGGGGCCGGAGGAACGAACCTTATCGCTGGTCTCGTTGACACCGTCGGTTCGATTCTGTGCCCCGGGGGGCTCCTTGCCCTTGAGATCGGGCCGGACCAGGAAAAGGCGGTCAGAGGTTTCCTTTCGGATTGGAAGGATGTCTCGGTGTTCGAAGATCTTTGCGGCAGACCCAGAGTGGTCGCCGCCAGGAGAAGGGGGCGGCCATGGCCAGCCGGATGCAGGTGACGGTCGGCAGCCTTCCCATAGGGGGAGGTGCTCCGGTCTCGGTCCAGTCCATGACCAACACCCCCACCGCCGACGTCGAAGCCACCAGGAAACAGATACGCGCCCTGGCCGCCGCCGGGGCGGCCCTGGTTCGGGTATCGGTCCCGGACAGGGCGTCCGCCGATGCCCTGCCGGCGCTCCTGGACGAAACTCCGGTGCCTCTGGCGGCGGACATTCATTTTCAGCCGGAACTCGCCCTTCTCTCTCTGGAGGCCGGGGTTCACAAGCTCCGTCTGAACCCGGGAAACATCCGCAGAAGGAGGGACGTGTCGAGGATAGCCGAGAAGGCGGGAAGCCTTGGGGTTCCCATAAGGGTCGGCGTCAACTCCGGCAGCATACCGGGCGACATCCGGGAGCGGTACGGCACCGGGGCCGACGCCCTCTGGGCGGCGGCCGAGAGGCATCTCGACCTTCTCAGAGAGACGGGCTTCAATCAGGTGGTGGTCTCGATAAAAGCCTCGGACCCCATGCTCACCGTGGAGGCCAACCTAAAGGCCTCGTCCCTGTGCGACCACCCGATACACCTTGGGGTCACCGAGGCGGGCCCCCTCTCCACCGCCGGAATCCGGAGCGCCGTAGCCATGGCCCTGCTGCTTCACCGGGGCATTGGCGACACCCTGAGGGTGTCCGCCTCCGGCTCACCCCTTGCAGAACCCCCCATGGGGCTGGAGATATTATCTTCCCTTGGCTTGCTGAGGCGGGCCAGGGTCGTCAGTTGCCCCACCTGCGCCCGGACCCGTCTGGACGTTGCCGCCCTGGCGGAAAAGGTGGATATCGCTCTCAGAAGTTGCGACCGTCCCATAACCGTGGCGGTTATGGGCTGCGAGGTAAACGGCCCGGGGGAAGCGAGGGAAGCGGACATAGCCCTGATAGGGACTCCTACCGGAATCCTCCTGTGGCTGAAGGGGGAGTCCCGGGGAGAAGTGAGGCCGGAAGACGCACTGGAAACCCTCATGGGGGAAATCGCGCGGTTTGAAGCGCCGGGAGGAAACTGTGAATGAGAACGCCATCGAGGCCGTCAGGAAGAAAATTGCGGATCGGAACATAGAAGAGGTTGACATCCGTTTCTGCGACCTGCTTGGTTTCTGGAGACATGTCACCCTGCCCGCCTCCCGGTGTGACGCCGATCTGTTCAAGCGGGGGGTCGGCTTCGACGGCTCCACCCTGGAGGGCATGACCGCCATCGAGGCGGGCGATCTCTGCCTGGTGCCGGATCCAAGGAGGGTCTTCTTCGACCCCTTCATGAAAAAACCCACCGCGGCCTTGATAGGAAACATCATCCATCCGGATTCGGGAAAACCCTTTTCCAGAGACCCAAGGAACGTGGCCAGAAAGGCGGCGGAACTCGCCAGCTTTGAGGGAACGGCCACGGAGACCTACTGGGCGCTGGAGTTCGAGTTCTACCTTTTCGACAAGGCTTCTTTCTGGTTCCGGGAGGATTCCGCCGGGTATTCCTTCGAACACATGGAGATGCCTTCCTCCGCGGAGCACTCCCAGAACCTGGGGCTGGTGCATGGAACCCGCTCCGCCTACCACATGATGCCCCCCTTGGACAGCATGCACGATCTAAGGGCGGAAATAACCGCACACATGACAGCCGCGGGAATCCCGGTGAAGTGCCACCACCACGAGGCGGGGCGGTTCGGGCAGTGCGAGATCGAAACCAGGTTCATGCCCATGGTCAGCGCCGCGGACACGGTGATGATCACGAAGTACATAGTGCGTAACACGGCCATGAGGGCCGACATGGCCTCCACCTTCATGGCGAAGCCGATCCCGGGACAGCCCGGCAGCGGAATGCACTGCCACATGTACTTCGAGAAGAACGGCAAGAAGACCTTCTTCGACCGGGACGGCTACTGCTGTCTCAGCTCCACCGCCAGAAGCGCCATAGCCGGCATTCTTCACCATGCTCCGGCCCTGTGCGTCTTCACCAATCCCAGCGTCAACAGCTACCACAGGCTGGTACCGGCCCAGGAGGCCCCGGTCTACCGGTTCTTCAGCGGCGCCAACAGGAGCAGCGCCATCAGGGTTCCGACCTACGCCCGAACCCCCCAGAAAATGAGGTACGAATACAGGGTTCCCGACGGAACCTCCAATCCGTACCTCTGCACCGCGGCCATACTGATGGCGGCCCTGGACGGAATCAGGCAGGGCATGATCCCCGAGGAGATGGGATTCGGGCCGCTGGACGACAACGTGTTCGCCCCGGGCTACGACACTTCCGGTCTTCACAGGCTTCCCGAGAACCTCGGCCAGGCCCTGGACGCCCTGGAAGACGACAGGCGGTTCCTGGAGGAAAACGGGGTTTTCGAACCCGACCTGATAGACAACGTGATCGAGGTAAAGCGGGCCGAGCTGGGGCTGTTCAGCGGCAACCCCCACCCGATGGAACACATGTTGTACTTTTCCTTGTGAAAGACGGGGGAAGGGAAATGAAAAAGAAAGTCGTGCTCCTTCCGGCGCTGGCGGTCATTCTGGCGGCCTGCGGTCCTGGAAACCCCTCGGCGGAACCCGGGGAGACCGTGATCGGCGCCGATCTTCCGGAGGTGGACGTCTGGCTCTCCATCACCGATTCCATCGGGCTGGAACTGGGCGACAGCAATCTGGTCTTCGGTATGCCTGCGACGGCGGCCTGGATGCCCGGGGAACGTATCGCGGTGATGGACATGCAGAAGTGCCGGGCATCCATCTTCTCCCGGGACGGCGGTTTCATCACCTCGGTGGGACGTCAGGGCAGCGGTCCGGGTGAGTTTCTGCTTCCCTCCTGGCTTTCCGTAACCGAGTCGGGGGGGCTGATGGTTTCCGACGCCATGGCGGGCCAGCTCGACCTCTTCGACTCGACACTCACCTATTCGGGAAGCATGGGCGGCTTCTTCCCCTCTCCTCCCGTGATAACCGTGCCCATCGGCGATACGGCCTTCGTGGGCATGAAACCGGACTTCGAGCAGAATGACCAGGGCATGTTCATGGGATACAGGGTGGCCAGATGGAACACCACCGGCCCGGAACCGGAAGTGATCTACCTCCGGAACCTGACCCTCCTGCGGGACCCGACCGACATGTCAACGATGACAGACGACATGGTGATTTTCGCCGCCTCCCCCGACGGGCGGGTTTACACCACGGTCTTCTCCACGGAGAAGTACGGGTTTTCCGCCTGGAATCCCGACGGAACACCCCTCTTCACGGTGTCCGAACCCTTCGAAAGGGTTGGGAAGAACCGGGAGGAAATGGAAACCGAGCGTCGGTTCGTCCAGGACAGGATGCGCCAGGGGGGCGCGCCGGATTTCATGGTGGATTCCTACGAGCCTTCCCGGTACCGGTACGCCATCACATCCCTGGCAATCGCTCCGGACGGAACCCTCTGGGTGGGGCTGGGCACGTACAACCATCCGGTTTTCAGGGTTTACGACGCCTCCACCGGCGAATACCTTTACACTGCCGCCCTGGAGAATCCGGAAACCCCCAGGGACTTGACGGTCACCATGAACCGGTGGGGCTTCACCGCCATGGACCAGATGTCGGGAGACTGGCCCCGGGTTTATCTGCTGGAGATTTCACAGTAAGAGCCGGACCCGCACCGGGCCGGGCCGTAGTCAGCGCCCCGGGGTTTCCGGAAAGCCCGACGGAGAAACTCAGGAACGCCGGGATCTTACGAGAAAGGCCCTCACCGGTGAGCCGTCGCCGCCCTCGATCCTCAGGGGGAGGCAGATCAGGGTATAGAGCCCGGGCTCGATGCCCTCGAGCTTCAGGTTCTCCACTACGGGGATGCCCGCCCCGAGCAGGATCCGGTGGGCTTCGTCGCAGTCGCCGAAATCTATGGACATGGCGGAGGTCCCCACCAGCACCGCCCCTCCCGAAACCAGCCGGGCGGCCTCGGCTCCGGTGACTCCGTCCGGCAGGAGAACCGCCCTGCCGCGAAAGTCATCGGGCGCCTCCGAACAGACCAATGCCGGCATGATGAGCTTTTCCGGCGGTATCCTGTCCACTGTCGTTCCACCTTCGACCCTGTGCCGGGGGGCGTCCATGTGGGTACCCGAGTGGGTGCTCATCACCAGTCTCGAAACGATCCAGCCGCCGCTTTTCGTCTCGGTCCTCTGGAAACGGATATCGCCGGGCCACGACTCGGTCCGGTCCGACAGGGGCTTTGTTATGTCAATGAACTCATGGTTCTCCGGAAGAATAGCCACAATCCTCTCTCAACGGACATTCCCGACACCGGGGTCGCACCGGAAGGCACACCTTCTGGCCGAACCGGACGAATACGTGATTCAGCCCCGTCCATTCCCGCCTGGGAAACAAACCGCGCAGCGCGATCTCGGTGGATTCCGGGGTTTTGGTATTCACCATGCCGATTCTGTTGGCTATCCGATGCACATGCACATCCACACACACCGCCGGGATTCCGAAGGCGTGCCCCAGCACGAATGCGGCGGTTTTGGGGCCGACCCCGGGCAGGGCGGTCAGCTCCCGACGGTTCCCGGGAACCTTTCCCCCGTATTTCTCCACGAGTATCGCGGCGATCCGGGACAATTGCCCGGCCTTCACCCGGTAAAAACCCGCAGGCCTCAGAAGCTCCGCGAGCTCCTCCTCTCGCATCAGGGCCATATCCGCCGGGGTCGGCGCCCGCCGGAGAACCCGGTCCGCCACCACCCGGGTCACCGCGTCACGGGTTCTGAGGCTGATCATGGTCCCCACCAGAATCCGAAACGGGTCGTCGCCGGAGGATACCGGGGCCGGAACCCCGATGTCCCCCAGGTGGCGGGCCATGATCCGGACTATTTCCCGGGGCGTTCTCACCTTATTCTTACCAGTCTGATGCCGCGGTTCCTGCTGAGCATGAGGCCCAGACGGCCGTTGAACAGGTCCACCAGTTCCCCGCCCAGGGCCTCCTTCCGCCAGCTCGGAATGCCCGGGCGGCCCAGCAGATCCTCCAGCGAGCGGGGAGGATCGTCCAAAAGCAGATCGAAGGTTTCCTTCGGAAGAAGCACTGTGGGGGATATCTTGAGTTCGGCGCTCTTTTTCTTCAGGAATATCCTGAAGATGTCCTTCCGGGCGGACCGCCCCCAATCCTGGCCCGGAGGCTCCACCACCGGTGTGTCGGCCGGGGGGTTGGACTTGCTTTCCAGGCTCATCCGGACCACATCGGCACCGTACTTGTCCACGAATCCGCCGGGAAGCCCCCGGAGTACCGTCAGTTCCTCCACCGTGGAAGGGGACAGGATGGCGATGCGGCAGAGCAGCGAATCCTGGGCGATGAATTGACGGGGTCTGTTCATGGTCCTGGCGAGTTCCTCCCGCCATCGAACCAGCATCCAGAGAAGCGGGTGGTGCTGGGATTTCACCTTGTCCGCGGAGCGGGTTCTCATAAAGAGGTCCCGGAGGGACACCCGGTAGGTTTCGGGATCGGTCAGGGAGAGGGATTCGTCAAGGAACCACTGCATCCTGCCCTTGTGCTCCAGTTGTGTTCTCAGCTTGGCGTACATCTCCGGCAGGTAGCGGACATCGTCCAGGGCGTAGAGGACCTGGTCCGGAGACAGCGGCCTCGCGGACCAGTCACTCATGGAGTACTGCTTCGGGGGCTTCACCTTGCACACGGACTTCACCAGGTTGGCCAGGCTCATCTGTTCGCCGTAACCAAGGAACGCCGCGGCGATCTGGGTGTCGAACACGTTCCTTATCGCCACCCCCGGTATGTGGTGCAGCAGAACCCCGATATCGTTCCTGGCGGAGTGGATGACCTTCACCACCCCCGGGTCCTCCAGCAGTTCGCCCAGGGGCGAAAGGTCGGCTACCGCCAGGGGGTCCACCGCCGCCGGGCTCACCCCGGCGCCGGCCACCTGCACGAGGTAGAGGTCGGGCCAGTAGCGCTTCTCACCGTGGAATTCGGTGTCAATGGCCACCGCTTCTTCCCTGCGGCACCTCTCCACCAGGTCCGCCAAGCCCCGGGGGGTGTCTATCAGCGGAGGTTGCGGGGAAGTCACGGGTACACCGGTGTCGAGGCGCCGTGATGCGTGCAGACCACGCTGTCGCCGCTCAGGTTGTAGTAGGAATACCCGTTGCCCGGGCATCTCCAGCCGCCGCGAACGCCCATCTCGCCTCCGGTGGCGGTGTAGATATCCTCCAGATCGCCGGGCGCGTCGTGTCCGGCCCGAATGAACTCCCTCACCGACGCGGCGGCTGCCTCCCTGAGGGCTTCACATGCCGCCGGAGAGGTGCTGATACCGGCTCCAAGGTGATCTGCAGGGCAGATCACGGTATCCTGCGAGA
>JAKPTG010000065.1 GCA_029571005.1 Candidatus Fermentibacterota bacterium | reverse complement strand
ATGCGGCTCTCGGTGCGGCCGATGCGGCGCAGTTCGTCGATGCCCCGGAGGGACACCAGGGCCTCGGGGAGCCGGAACCGGCGGCTCCGCTGGCTCCGGAGAATCCAGGTTCCCCCGGAGAACAGCGCCGCCTCGGGTCTCTGCCGGCAGAGGATCAATAGCTCCATCATCGACGGCGGGTGGTGCACCTGGACCGGGGCTGAACTATCGGACATGGCTGCGCAGCCTCCTGTTGGCCCCCGCGGCCTTGACCCCCGCCACCAGGGTCGTGACGTCGGTGCAGCGGCACGAAACCCGGGACAGGGCCCGGCGGATCTGTTTTTCCGTGGGGTTGGGGAATCTCTTCAGCAGCATATGGGTGGTCAGGACCTTGGCGGGGCCGCAGGAGGGGCAGGGCGCGACCTCCTCCGCCAGAAAGGCGTGCTCGATGTCCCGGAAATCGGAGGTCTCCCGGAAGCCCTCGATGGTGACGACCCTCCCCTGGAAGACCGAAAAGACCGGGACCATGCAGGAGGGCACCAGTTCATCGTTCAGGATCACCAGGCAGAAACCGCAGTAGCCCTGGAGGCAGCCCTCCTTGGCCCCCAACAGGCCGAACTCTTCCCGCAGCAGATGCAGAAGCCGCCGGTCGGGGCCGCTTTCCACCAGGACCTGCCGGCCGTTCAGGGTGAAGGGGATCCTCATCGCGCCGCCTCCGGAGTCAGGTCCTCTTCCCGCAGCGATACCGGAATGTTCCGGATGTCCACCCCTACGGCCTGGCTCAGGGCGCCCACGAAGGCGGCGGGAAGGCTGTTCATGGCCAGCTCGCCGATGCCCTTCACCGGCCTCTTCCCTCCGGCTTCCAGAAAGGCTATCTCCGGGTTGGGAAGGTCCCGGGCGGGGGGCAGACGGTAGCCCAGGAACTGGTCCCGGGGGACCCGTCCCCGGCGGAAGGTCATGCGTTCGAAGAGGGCCCAGCCGAAGGCCTGGCTGATCCCCGTCTCCATGGCCCGCCGCGCCTCCTTTTCGTCCAGGACGGTTCCCGCGTCCACGGCCAGCCAGACCCCGGCGATCTCCGGAAGAAAGGTCAAGGGGTCCACCCGGACTTCCACCACCGCCGCGGCCCAGGCCGTGGCGGCGCAGCCGCCTCCGGTGAACTCCTGGTCGTTCCAGCCTGCGGAGCGGGGGAGGCGGTACCTCTTGGCCGCCGTCAGCGGAAGGGGGCTGCGGAAGCGCTTCTTTTTTATCAGTTCGCAGGCATCCTGCATGGTCCGCGTCACGATGGTGATGTTCCGGGAAAAAACCGCCGGCCCCGTGTCGGGCCCCGTGGAGGTGTCGGCCCCGGCGATCTCGATCTCCTCCGGGGGAATCCCCAGGGATTCGCCGGCCAGGCGGCGCCAGATCCGGTGCAGGGCATGGCTGCCCGGAACCGCGGAGGAGCATATCCGGGCCTTCCCGTCCATGTCCAGGGAAACCCGCACCGTGGTCCCCAGGGAGGCTTCCCCGGCTCCGAAGAAGCCCGAGACCTGGCTCCCCAGGGCGAGGCCGATCCCCCGGAGGGACTCCGGGGCCTCGTCCTTTTCCGCCCCCCGTTTCCGGGCCAGCTCGAAGGCCGCGTGTTTCCGGTTGAAGTCGGACATCCGGTGGGCCAGGTCCAGAAGGGCCGGGTCGGGAAGGGAACTCCGGGGGGTCTCCCCGATGATGAGCCGCCGCCTGGGTGACGCCAGGTTTTCCTTCTTCCAGGACACCGGGTCCCGGTCCGTCTCCTTCCGGAGCTTGTCGGCGAAGAGTTCCATGGCGAAGAGGCTCATGGCGGATCCCATGCCTGCAAAGGGCCCCAGGGGCGGAAGATTGGTGGTCACCGCCGAGGCCCGCACCCGAACCGCCGGACAGTGGTAGCCTCCCAGGGCCGCCGCCGCCGCCCGATCCAGAGTCTCCCGGGCGAAGACCGGGTATGCGCCGGTGTTGACGAGGATCTGGACGTCCATCGCCTGGAGCCGGCCCGTCGCGTCCAGGCCGGCGGTGTAGCGCAGATGCGCCGGGGAGCGCTTGGGGGAGAAAAAGAAATCCTCCTCCCGGCTGTACCGGATCTTGATGTTTTTCCCCAGGGCCGCCGCCGCCAGCCCCGCGTGAGCCGCCACCAGGGAGGAGTACCAGAGCTTCCCGTCCAGACAGGTCTCCGGGGCGGGGGCGCTTTCCACCGCCAGGGCTTTCCGGGGGAGCCGGAGACAGTTCGCCAGAGTCTCGTGGACGTGGAAGGGCCAGGAGCTGGGGCTCAGCAGGGTCAGACGGGTCCTGTCCCGGTTCCAGCGGGCGTAGACCGCCTGGGTTTCCGGAGTGTAGTGCTCCTGCGTTCCGGTGGCGTATTCCCCCGTCACCCGCCTGGCGGCCCCGGCCATGGCCTCGTCCACCTTTCCCCGGTTGACGGTGCGGCTGCAGGCGATCTGCTCCTCCGCCGGATCGGTGAAGTTCAGGAAAGGCTCCTCCTCCCGGCAGGTGATCGCCACCTTCTCCGCCAGCTCCTCCAGTTCCGTCTCGTCGGGACCCGCCAGGAGAAGGACCGGCTCCCCCTTGTAGCGGACCCGCCCCTCCGCCAGGATGGGGACAGAGACCCCGAAA
>JAKPTG010000005.1 GCA_029571005.1 Candidatus Fermentibacterota bacterium | reverse complement strand
AGCCCCGGATAATCGCCCGGCAGGGGTCGTCGGAATCCCCGCCCCCCCGGGAGGCCCGGGAGGCCGGCGGGAAACGTACGCGGCCGGGAAAGGCCCTTCCGGTGGTTATAGCGGCGGCGCTTCTGGTGGTTTTGGGTATCGTGTTCCTGCCGGGGCTCTTTTCCGGAACGGAACCGCCCCGGGAAGACGGTATCTCCGATGCCGGAACGGCGGCTCCTCCGGTTCCCGACAACGACACCGCGATCCGGCCGGATACGGCCGGGCCTGCGCCTTCCCAGGCCGGGTCCGATCCGATCGGCGTCGCGGCCCTGTCCCTTCCGGACTCCCTTTTCGCCGCTTCCCCCTTCCCCGTCATAGAGGCCTATACCAGGGTGCCCCCCAATGTAGGTGCTTCCGGCGCGGCGGAGGAACTCCGGGCCGTTCTTCCCCAGTTGGAGGCCCTGGCGCACCACAGCGGAATCGTCGTGGACCGGGCGGCCCTGCTGGTGTACGGCGATCCCGGGAAGACGGACCATCTGTCGGTCCTGGTTCTGGCGGTGAACCACCCTGAGAACAACGAAAACAGGTTCGCCCTGCTGGCCTCCGTCGGAGAATGGCTTATTCCCGGCGGAATAGACCAACTGGTACTGATATACAGGGAAACCAGATTCCACCAACCCCAGTTTTTCAGCTACACCAGCATCTCCTATCCGGAACTCGCGGAAGCCTTCAGCCCCGGGAAGTTCCAGGATCTGGCCGGCACCCACGATGCAGTCTGGGCCAGCCTGACCGGGCCTGTCACGGAATGGATATGCGGGGTGTAGCCGCGGCGTCCTGAAGGGGCGGCGCATTTCGACCGGGGTTTGAATGGATTCCAAGAAAAAACTGTTGATAATCGAGTCCCCCGCCAAGGCTAAAGCCCTGAAGGCCTACCTTGGAAGGGGCTGGACGATCACCGCCTCCATGGGGCACGTCAGGGACCTGCCCCTGCACCGGATCGGTGTGCGGGATTCCGACTACCAGCCGACCTACACCATCCTCCCCGATAAGAGAAAGACGGTGGCGAGGCTCAGGAAGGAAGCGGAAGGCTTCGACACCATCTACCTTGCCGCCGACCCCGACCGGGAGGGGGAGGCCATCTGCTGGCACCTCTCGGAGCTGCTGTCCGGTGGGAACAGGGTTTTCAGGCGCCTCCGGTTCAACGCCGTCACCCAGGACGCGGTGACCCGGGCCGCCGCCGCCCCTTCCTCCATAGACATGGACCTGGTGAACGCCCAGCAGGCCCGCCGGGTCATGGACAGGCTGGTGGGCTACCGCATAAGCCCCTTCCTCTGGAGGACCCTTGGCAAGGGGCTAAGCGCCGGAAGGGTGCAGACCGCCGCCCTGAAACTGATAACGGACCTGGAAGCCAGAATCCGTTCTTTCAAGAGCACCGAGTACTGGCTGGTAAAGGGAACCTTCCGGAGGGACGGGGAGACCTTCGAGGCGGTGCTTCACCGAATATCGGGAAAGAGGGCTGACGGTCCGAGATTCGCCCCGGGGTCC
>JAKPTG010000004.1 GCA_029571005.1 Candidatus Fermentibacterota bacterium | reverse complement strand
CCTCTCCCTGGCCCCGGGCGACTACACCCTGAAGGCCACCGACGAAGAGGACAACGACTACTCCACTCCCTTCACCGTCGCCTCCGAGGCGGCCACCGTCAAGGTAGAGTTCAGAAACTGCCTCGGGTTCGATGAGACCGTGGCCGTAACGGACGGCGAGTACTGGAGCGGCTCCGGCGACGGCCTCATCTCGATCACCAACGACCTGAGCGGCTACTCGATTTACTGGGTGAACGTGGTGGAGGCCGGCGGCGACCTTTACTGGGATGCGGACGAGTACTGCCACAGCGTCATCGTCTATAACGGCGAAACCCTGAATGTCCTCATCGAGCCCGGCACCTACGACATCCAGATCGTGGACAACGACGGCGACACCTACACCCGCTACGGCGTGGAGATAACCCGGACCCCCTACGAGTGGACCCTCACCCTGGATCAGCTTGACTACTTGAGTCAGCCGGAGGGCACCGCTCCGGTGACCATCGTAAACGACCTGGGCAGCTGGAACATCTGGTACGTTTACTGCGACCCCAGCAGCGATCCGTCGTGGGGAGCGGACAGGCTCGGCGCCAGCATACTGTACGCCGGCGAAGAGACTACCTTCTACGTGGCTCCCGGCACCTACGACATGCGCTGCATTGACGAGGACGACGACACCTACACCCTCTGGGACGTCAATGTCCCCCAGAGCGGTTACACATGGCGGGTCACCCTGGATCAGATGGACTGATTTTTCTCCCGCAAGGGGGGGCGAAAGCCCCCCCCCTTTTTTTACCTCACTCCCATAAACCGCGGCAATCGAGTCGTTCCCGCGGGAACGGGGCACTTGGCATAGCCGTTGTGCCCCCAGGCGGCTACGGGCGGCAATCGAGTCGTTCCTGTGAGAACGGAGCACTCCCGCCCCATGCCCGATCGGGCATCGAATACCGGCGTTTCCGTCGCCCCGTTGCGGTACCCCGCAAAGAGCCCCGAGTTCGTCTTGCGGGTGCGGCTGTCTCCCGCCGATTGCGGACGGCTTGCCGGAGGGCGCAAATCTGGTATTGTTCCTTTCGTGGCTGTGTGCGGGACGGCATCGGAACCCCCCTCATTGGGTTTTGGCGATCACCGGTGCATCCTGCCACAGCCACCCTGCAGGCCCACGGTTGCACTTACGACCCGAATTCAGGCCAATCGGCTTCACGCCCGACAGCCGGAAAGGGAACAAAGGCCCCGCCTGAGCCTTATAGTCCCCTGGGCCAGAGAAGGCGGAAGCATCGGGAAGGAGACCGGAGTTGAAGAACGTCCTCAAGCTGTTCATTGTACTGTCAGCCGCGCTCGCGGCCGGCTGTTCCGCAGCCACCAAGCTGGGAATCCCCGAAATGCTGATACCATCCAACTACGCCAAGTCTCCGGCCTTCGACCTCAAACCGGTATGGAGACTGGCCGTTCTTCCCGCAACCGGAAGAACCACCAGCATCGGCCAGGCCGCGAATCTTTCGGACTACGCCGGCATGGCACTGCTCCGCACAGGGCGTTTCAGCGTGGTGGACCGGACCGCCGTGGACCAGATCCTCAGGGAGCAGGAGTTCTCCTATTCGGGGGTAGTTGACCAGGCCACGGCGGTGTCCCTGGGCAGGCTTCTGGGAGCAGAAGCGGTGATGATGATCACCGTGGCGGGGATCACCCATGACGATTTCTGGTCGGACATGCCTGAGCAGCGCGAAGCTGAGCTTTACGTCAAGATCATATCCGTGGAGACATCGGAGGTACTCTACTCGGCTGTGGGTCAGGGATCGGACTTCAACGGTGCGGAAGGCGCCCTGAGGTCCGCTATGGAAACGGCCCTCTGGGGCATCAACAGATGAAGGTAACCCTCATGAAGAAACAGGCGCTTACGGCTGCCGCAGTCCTTCTGCTGGTTTCCTGCGGCACCTTCTCATCAACCTCAACCTCTTCGTCCACCACCTCCCGAAGCGTCATTCCGGAGCGCTCCGTCGCGCCGGAGAGCTTCGAGGCCCCCATAGAGGAGGTCGCCTTCCCGGGGCCCCCTCCCTGGGCACCCCTGGAGGGCTCCGTCACGGAGGACCGATCCGGAGGGAGCGTTGACTGGTCGTCCAACGTGGTGAGAGCTTCAGGTACAGGAGTTGTGGACCCGTCCAACCCCAACACCGCCCAGGCCAGGCTCATGGCGGAAAGGGCCGCGGTGACCGTCGCCCGGCGGAACCTGCTGGAAATCATCCAGGGGGTGAGGGTTGACTCGGAGACCAGGGTCGAGAACTTCATGACCGACTACGACGTGATCTACACCAGGGTGCAGGGAATGGTGAGGAACGCCCGGCAGACAGGCCCCGCCCGTTACGACTCCGAGGCGGGGACGGTGGAAGTGGAACTCTCCATGGAGATCTACGGGGCCGGAGGTCTCTCCGGAGCCCTGGTTCCCGCCATGACGGGCCCGGAAACCTTCCGCGACAGCCTCTCCCCCCAGGTCCGGGACTTCCTTCAGCAGTATTCGGGGCTGGTGATAGACGGCGGCTCCACGGGCCTCACCCCCTCCATGTTCCCCAAGATATTCGATCAGGAGGGCAACCTCCTGCTGGACACCGGGAAGTACGCGCAGTACCTGGGTTCCGAAACCGGGATGATCCTCCGTTTCATCTCTGACCTGGAGGGGATTCTCCAGGATTACCAGGGCGCCGGCGCACCCCTGGTGCTCCGGGCGGTACAGGCGGCGGGCTCGTTCGGCAGCGACATAGTGGTGTCCGCCGAAGACATCGGCGGAGGGCTTCTGAAGCAGGCCCTGCCGTACCTTCTGAGCGCCGGCAGGTTCCTTCTGAGGGTAATCCTGTGAGAACCGCCGGGATCATAGCCGCATTGACGGCTCTGCTGACGGCGGCCGGCGGCTGCGGAACCGGGATGGCGGCGGTCACGGAAACCCCGCGGGTGGCCCCCCCCGTGACCACCGCTCCCGTTTCCCCGGCCCCCGGAGCCCCCGAGGTGCTGGCGGAAGGGGTGGCGGCCTTTTCCGGCTCCTGGGAGACCGCCCGGGACAGAGCCGTGTCGGACGCCCTGAGAAATGCCGTGGAGCAGGGAGTGGGAACCTGGGTGGATTCGGAAACCCGGGTGGAGAACTTCCAGCTGATAGCCGACAGGATCTACAGCCGGGCCAGGGGATTCGTCTCGTCGTACAGGATCATACACGAGGAGAGGGAGAACGACCTTTACCGGGTGGTGCTCCGGGCGGTGGTGAACACCGACGGCATCCGGGAGGATCTGGAGGCGGCGGGGATCCTCATGGCGGATCAGGGCCGTCCAAGGGTCATGGTGGTGGTAAGGGAGGCGGGCAGCCCCTCCTCGATTTCCCGGGAGGGGCTGGAGAGCCTGGGCTCCATGTTCGAGACCCAGTTGCTGGAACACTTCAGAAGCACCGGCTTCCCGGTGGTGGACCGGGAAACCGCCTCCTCCGTCCTGGACAGGAACCGGCTCCTCCTCATCCTGCAGGGCGACGATACCGCCGCGGCCCTGGCGGGCACGGATGCGGGGGCCGAGATAGTCGTTTCGGGAACCGCCCTGGCCGGGAGGGACGACAGGATCATCGCCGGCTCCCCGAGAACGGTGCACGTGTTCGAGGTGAACTGCCGGGCGGTGAACGCCCGGACAGGCGAGGTCCTTGCCGCCTGGGCGGGCACCACGGAGGTTCCCTTCAGCGAATCCCAGGCAAGGCAGAGAGCCTCCGAGGAAACAGCGGACCGGCTGATAACGGGAATTCTTCAGGGCTGGACCACGAGGGAGAACTCCACCGTGGTGATGGTCTATAACACGAACTTCACGAAGCTGCAGGAACTCGTGGACCTGATCGAGGCCCGGGTAAGGGGAGTCCACCAGGTGGCCATCCGTGACTTCAGCGGCTCCACCGCCTCCCTGGAGGTGATCTCGGAAATCCCCTCGGTCGAGGTCATTGACCGGCTGGCGGAACTGGAGGGGGGGTTCACCGTGACGGGCCTCTCCGGAAACAGGATGGAGATCAGGTTCGACTGACCGACGGTTCGACTGACCTTCATAGCACCCCCGGCACGAAAGAAGTGAGTCGCCCGGGTCAGCGGGGGCGGTTTCCCGCCCCCGTCGTACCATCCGAAGGCTTTCACGCGGGTCGCCGGTGCGGCAGGCCCCGGGCCTACCGAAACCTCCGCCGGGGGCCTCCGTCGGTGCCCGGCGGAGTCTCCACGCCCACGAAACCCGCACTCGTGCGGGTTCCCACGAAACCCGTCGCTTCGACGACCACCGCCGCGCCGTCGCCCCCGGGCCCGCCGAAGCCTCCGCCGCCTGAACTGCGTGTAACCGGAGCATGTGTGCGTGAGGTTTCGTACGGGCATCCACGGTGATGCAAAGAACGGCGGATACGGGTGGCCGAAAATCACGGAAGACGAGTATGATTCCCGTACGGTATAGTGATGACTGACAGGGCAGAATGATATGACAATATTTGATTGTACGGCCCTTGCCCGCAAGGTTTTAGTGGTATTTTACTTTTGATTTCGTTAGTTTACCAGGCTGACTAAAGACCACCCGTATTTGATTGTACGACCCTTGTCCGCAAGGTTTTAGCAGTATTTACTTTTGATTCTGTTAGTTTACTGGGCTGACTTAAAGACTATTTGTGTATATATAAAAATTACCTGTACACCTTCACACGGGGGGAAAACTCTGAAAAAAACCGCCGCCTTTCTGCTCTGCCTGGCCCTGGCCGGTTGCGAGATCACCGTAAGGGCCACGGCCCCGGTTACCATCCGGAACGGCCTGGGCGGCTGGAGCATCCATTACGTCCAGTTCTCCCGTCCGGGGGTCAAGGGCTGGAGCGGCGACATGCTCGGCCCCACGGAAATCATCCGTCCGGGGGCCTCCAGGGTCTTCAACGTCCCGCCCGGCTCCGCCGGCATCCGTATCACCGACAGCGACGGCGACACCTACACCCTCATGGACGTGGAAATCACCGAAGAGGGCTTCACCTGGGAGGTCACCCTGGAGCAGATGGACCTGGAGCACCGGGACGCGCCGGCCGGTGCCGCCGGGCACCCGGTCACCATCCTGAACTCCCTGGACGTAACCGTTGACTCCCTGTGGATTTACATTACCGGACAGGACTTCCCGGGCAAAAACCTCCTGGAAGCCCACGGGATACCCTCCGGTGAGGAGTTCATCCTATGGGTGGATCAGGGGCTTTTCGACATGATCGCGGTTGACGCGAGGGGCAGGACCCTGGCGGCGTACAACTGCCCCGTGGAGGCCGACGGTTTCCTGTGGGAGATAACGGAACACTACGTGGAATGGTAACCGCAAAAAGGCCTTCGTAACGGCGGCGCTCCCCCCGCCTGCGGTGCGAAGAAGAGCCCGGCCTCAATCACCGGGGCCGCACGGGCTCCCCGGGTCTGTCCCGGCCGGGCCGGGGCGGGTATGATAGGCCGTCGAGCCGAACGGAGTACCGGTGGCGATTCTGAAACCCCACATCCGGATCATGCGGGATGTCACTTCGGTGGTTTTCCCGGAGATCACCCCGGAAATCCGGGACTCCATGGCCATACCCTCTTTCCTGCACAAAAACCCGCTGATCAGAAAACTCGTATGGATGCGCTACGAGGTCATATCCAGGCTGGGCGGCTTCAAGGCGGGGGAAACGGTGCTCGAGTTCGGCTGCGGACCGGGCTTTTTCCTTCCGGAACTCCACGCCGGAAACTGCAGAATACTCGCCCTGGACCTCTACCCCCAATACGCCCGGGAACTGTGCGACCGGATGCGCATTCCCGCCCGCTTCCCCGGGAAAACCCGGGACATCCCGGACGGAACGGTGGACGCCGTAATCGCCGCCGAGGTGATGGAGCACATCGAGTCGCCGGAGGAATATTACTGCGAATTCCGGCGTATTCTTACGCCGGAAGGAAGGTTGATAATATCGCTGCCCACGGAAAACCTTCTTTACAAAGCCGGAAGAATGGCGGCGGGCTTCAAGGGCAAGGGGGACTACCACGTCTCGGGTATCGGCGCGATTCTCGAGTCGGCGGGGAAGAATGGTTTCCTGCAAAGGACGGCGGTCTCGATCCCATCCCCCTGCTTCCCTCTCTACAGGGTGTTCGTGTTCGGTAAGGCGGAGGAGAGATGATTCTTTTGATTGTGTTCGCGGCGATGAATCCCCTGCGGCTTTTCCCCGACTCGACGGAGGTCACGATCCGCAACGGGATAACCGATGCCTCCATCACATCGGTTTTCTACCTTGCGGCAGGTTCAGCGACACTGGCCGACGCCGGGCTCGGGAACCCGGTCCCCCCCGGCGAAGAGGCGGTTCTCACGTTTCCATGCAGGTACATCAACCGGGTCATCGTGGAAACGGATGCGAGGGGCAACTACCGCCGGGTCGGGTTCGCACCGTCCCCGGCGGGGGACACCCTCTCCATTTCGAGGGCGGACAGGGAGTTCGGAGGCGTTTTCGACGTCGTGCTCGGCTCCAGGCCCTTCCCCGTCAGGAGCGCCCTCCCCGTCCCCATCACCGGCGTACACATCCTGGATGACGGCCTCCCGACCGGAAGCGTCATCGGAACCAACCCCCTGATGACGGACGAGACCCTTTTCCTCTGGATGGACTGCGACAGCATCGCCATAACCGCGGTGGACGTGGAGGGCAACCACTCCAGGCCCGTCCCCCTCGCAAACCCGGGCGGAGGAGATACCCTTTTCACCATCGGTGTCGCCGACTTTCTGGACGACCCCGGAGAGCGGGCCGCCGGGGCCCTCCGGGTCATCAGCGCCCTGAACGGGGAGACGGTCACGGCGATAGAGGTTCACCCGGTAACCGGCGGGCCCCTGTTCGTTGACCTTTCGGCGGCGCCCCTCCGACTCTGGCGGGGGGTGAGCATCCCCTTCCCCGGCGAAGTTGGGTACGTGGTGGGCATAGACGGCTCCGGCCGAACCTTCTCCGTGGACGAGAGCGACCCCGCAACCGGCGCCTTCATCATAGACTGGTGGCACCTGGACTTCGATTTCGACTTCCCGGAGAGGAGAAGGTAGTGTTCGACTGGCTCAGCCCATGGGTTTTCATACAGACCCTGGCCCGGACCGGGGTGGTCTGGCTGGCCTTCTACGGTGTGGGCAGGATGCTCAGGGAACCCCTGAGGCTGGACAGGGCCTTCCCCCTGGTTCCCCCCGAGATCACAGGGCTGCTCGCCTTCGCGGCCCTCACCGTTCCCCTCTCGCTCCTGAACGTGATGAACCGCACGGTCTGCCCGGTGATACTGCTCATCGCCTCCATCCCCGGCGCCCTCTTCGTTTACGGTGAAGTAAGAGGCCGCCTCCCCCTCCCGAAACCCGGGCTCCCGGTTCTCCTCGCCGGGGCCTTCACCCTGTTCGTGCTTCTTCTGAACTTCACCAACGCCTCGATGCCCAACCTCGCCTTCGACGACCCCCTCATCACCTACGCGGTGCAGCCCGACAGATGGCTCAACCGGGGGAGCGTTTACTGGCTGGAGGAGACCGCCTTCTCCGGGTTCCCGCTTCTCTACGAGATGACCGCCGTATGGCCGGCCTCCCTCTCCGTTGACAGGATGAACCAGCTCAGCGTGCTGCAGGTCTTCCAGATGAGCATGCTCGTGCTCGCGGTCTTCAGGGGCCTGTCCGTGATGAGGACGGGGAAAAAGATGTGGTTTCCGGCGGCGGCCGTAGTGTTCCTGACCACCCAGATGTACATCTGGCCCGCCAAGGCGAAAACCGACACGATGGCCGTCCTGTTCTGCACCATGGCCCTGGCTTCCGCGGTACGGCAGAGGGAGAAGGGCTTTGTGGGCTCGCCCCTCTCGTCCTGGCTTTACATGGGGCTGGCGCTGGCCACCAAACAGACGGCGGTACTGGTGACGGCCCCCTTCCTCCTGTACTCCGCCGGGAGCTTCGTCAGGTACGGCCTGAAATGGAAGGCCCTGGCCCTGGCGGCGTTCATCGCCGTTCCCGGGGCTTACGCCGTGAGAACCATGGTGAAGACCGGCAGCCCGACTTACCCCGTCAACCCCGTACCGTCCATGCTCCGGGAGGGGTGGGAACTCTGCGACCCCCCGGAGAACACCATCGTGAACACCAGGTCGTCGTACCTGTACGAGCATAGGAACTTCCCTATGGCCAAACACATAGGCATCTTCTTCGCCTACATGGAAGGGAACGTCCTGCTGCTCCTGGCCGGGATGGCGGCCGCCCTGGCGCTGAGGCGATGGGCCGACCTCCTGCTCGCCCTTCCGGTGCTCCTGTACTGCGGGCTGGCCATAGCGGTGTTCTGGCCCCCCTGGTGGGGGGCCAAGTACTCGATACTCGTGTACCCCTTCACGGCCATCCTGGGGGCCCGGCTTCTGCATGGGGGCGGGAGGCCCGCCTTCGCGGCGGCCTGGGCGGTGATGCTCATTTCATTCGTCGTGCCGGGTTTTTACGCCGTCGCCGGGGAGCAGAGGCCCTTTTCCTACCGGGCCACCGTCGCGGAGTCGGTTCTGAGGGGCGCCTGGAAACCCCGGAGCGGTTATGGGATGTGGCTCTCCACCCCGGAGGGGATGGCACAGATGTGGGCCAACGCGGCGCTGCCCCCGGACGCGGTGATATTCTCCATCCACGAGGAGAAGCGGTACTTCTTCAACGGGGTCGTGGTGGTGGGATGGAGGCACCCGATGGGGCAGGGGCTTTACCTCGACAACCCGCTGGAGGAGGAGGTTTCGATCCTCAGAGCCCTGGGCGTGACCCACGTGGGGTTCTACCGGGGGGACCCGGCCCCCCTCGAACAGGAGGACAGGCTCGCCATACTCGACCACGTGGGAATCGGGGAGCTGCTCGAACCGGTCATCATGGTAGACGGACGGTACCTGCTCTGCGAGTTCAACCCCGGGGCCCCGGGCCTGTGACGGGGGCGGGTGCAAAGCGCCGGATGGCCCTGTGAAGGGGCGCCGACGCCGGGGTTTTGCGTTGCAGCGGTTTTCACCACATCCCCGGCGGCCCGGATACGTGCAGCGCCCGACATGCCGAAAGCCCGGCCCGGGAGCCGTCTTACCTCATGAAAACATTCTGAATGTGTTCCTCACCGGGCAGCCTGTAGATATCGAAATCAGAATCAACGCTCACGATTTCCCTTATTCCGGTTCGCTCCGCCGCCGTCACCAGGGTCGCATCGGCGAAATCCATGGGCCTGTCACGGTACTTCTCCGTGAGTTCCCTTACGCGAACGATGTCCGGGGAGGTGATGCAGTGCAGCGTTACACCTCCATTGATTATCCATTTCAGTAAATCTATTTGTGCATTGACATTAAAATCCAACATGTGCATTGCTTCAGTAATAACCGCAGTAGTAGTCACGAATCTGTAATTTTTACCCTTTATAAAGCCCAGCATCCGAACATGGTACCTATCGTCCCTGTCAAAGAGGGCGATAATAGGCCCTGCATCAATCAGAATACTTTTCATCATGGAGTTTTTCTTTTATTTTATTCTTTACCTTATTTTTATATGTCGTTGACAAGGTTCCGTCACCACTCCCATACTTTCCAAAATACCCACAACCGATTTCATAAGCACTCTTTTCATTTGCATTGGCTGCAAAATAATTCTCAAGTGCTTCTCTGATGATATCAGACTTTGTTTTATTCTTTCTTTGAGAAATGATTTCCAGCTTTTGCTCGATTTTCAGGGGCAGACGAACCGAAGCCATGGCAACCTCCCGTGTATCACATACTGTAACACGCGGCCCCCTCCCCGTCAAGTTTTCGGAGGGCGGTGCGGGGAAGGTACGCCGACGGAAGACAAAGCTGTTGAAATGCGCCGCGTCCATGCGCCGCGCAGGGGCTCCGGCCGGCGGGGCGGAGCCCGGTTCAACGGGCGCTCTCACCGGCCCGGCGGCTCCCGAAAAACGGCCGCCTTCGGGGAAGCGGCGGAAAGGTCACTCCGGGAGCGTGGTGATACTCGACCACGTGGGAATCGGGGAGCTGCTCGAACCGGTCATCATGGCGGCCGGACGGTACCCGCTCTGCGAGTTCAACCCCGGGGCCCCGGGCCTGTGACGGGGGCGGGGTGACGGCCGGCGGGGCGGAGCCCTGTGAAGGGGCGCTGATGCCGGGGTTTTGCATTGCAGCGGCTTTCACCGGCCCCGGCACCCTCGGAAAAGCGGTCGGAAGCCGAAAAAAGAAGGGGGGAGTTTCCTCCCCCCTTCTTACCGGTTTACCGGTTTACCGGATTAGGTATGATCAGTCCAGGAGGTGATGCCGTTGTCTATGTTGCCGTGAGAAGGAGTATTCGGGCAGGTGATGGTGAAACTGTTGCTCGTACCCCCGCCAACGTTGCCGATATTAATGGTGTGGGCCCCTTTCGTTCCGGGGCACACGACGCCGGACAGGTTCAGAGAGTCCAAACTATTGGTATACACATTGTTCCCGGCGAAGTAGATCACTTCCTGGCTGGCTATGGTGCGCATGTTGGACCGGCAGGCGTTCCTCTTGCTGCTCTCGGCGACGTCGTTGAACTTGGGGATCGCGATGGCGGCCAGAATGCCGATGATGACCACCACGATCATAAGTTCGATCAGGGTGAAGCCTTTTCTTTTCATCACTCGGTTCCTCTCTATCGTGTTGTGTCCGGATGGACTTTCATACCTATGCATATGCAAACCGCTTGCCATTGCGTCAAGTGGTGTTTATACGCCTGACTGTTTATCATAACCGGTGTTTCGCCCCTTTCACCCCACCGGGTGTTGCATTGTGCAAGGGCCCTAACGCAGGCCGTACCTCCCCAGCTTGCGGTGGAGGGTGCTGGGGTTTATCCCCAAAAGTTCCGCAGCTCTGGTCTTGTTGCCCCCGGCCCGGTGTTCCAGGGTGTAGAGAACCCAGGCCCGCTCCATCTCCTCCAGGCTCGACGGGAGGGCCGGGGCTTCCCCCCGCCCCGCTTCCCCCTCCCCGCCGCCCCGGGCCGGGGCGTCCCGGAAGTGGGCCGGGTGGCGCTCGGGACAGATGACGGTTTCGGTCGTCATCACGCACAGCCTCTCCACAAGGTTCTCCAGCTCCCTCACGTTCCCGGGCCAGCCCCTCTCCTCCAGGCGCTGCAGGGCCTCCTTGCTGAAGGTCTTGTTGAAGCCCCCCCGCTTCACGAAATAATCCACCAGGAGCCGGATGTCCCCCCGGCGCTCCCGCAGGGGGGGCACCCGCAGGGGAATGACGTTGAGCCTGTAGTAGAGGTCTTCCCTGAACTCCCCCGCGGACACCATCCGCTCGAGTTCCCGGTTTGTGGCGCACACCAGCCTGGCCCGGAAGGGCAGGGTGGTGTTGCCCCCCACCGGGCGTATCTGCCGTTCCTGCAGGGCCCGGAGGAGTTTCACCTGGAGTTCCCGGTCCATCTCGCTGACCTCGTCCAGGAAGAAGGTGCCCTCGCCGGCGGCGGTCATCAGCCCCTCCTTGTCCCGGTGCGCCCCGGTGAAGCTCCCCTTCACGTGGCCGAAGAGTTCGCTCTCGAGCAGGTTCCTGGAAAGGCTCCCGCAGTTGACCCCCAGGAAGGGCTTGTCCGCCCGGCGGCTGTTGTAGTGGAGGGCCCGGGCGATGAGTTCCTTGCCCGTACCGCTCTCCCCGGTGATGAGGACGGTGCTGGGCTGGTCGGCCACCCTCCCCACGTTCTCGAGGAGTTCCATCATGGGCGCGGAGGAGCCGATGATGCTCGAGAAATCGAAGCCCCCCCTCGGTTCGACCCCGGGCCCCGAGCCCCCGGCCGCCGGGCGCCGCCGACCCAGGGCCTTCTCTATGGCGGAAAGGAGGTGATCCGCCTTGAAGGGCTTCACGATGTAGTCCTCCGCCCCTTCCCGGATGGCCTTCACCGCGGTCTCGACGCTGGAATAGGCGGTTATCATGATGCCCGCGACCCCGGGGACCGCTTCCTTCACCTCACGGAAGAGTTCCAGGCCGGTCATCCCCGGCATCCTTATGTCGGACACGAGCACCTTGGGGCCGTTCTCCCGGGCCCACTGCAGGGCTTCCCACGGGTCCCCGAAGCAGGTGACGGCGTAGCCGTTCTCCTCCAGCAGAAGGCCCAGCCATTCCAGCATGGGCTTCTCGTCGTCCACCAGGAGTACGGTGGGCTTACTCTCCATGCACCTCCCTCAGCCGGGGCATCACCAGGGACGCCGCGAGGCCGCCTTCGGGCCCGTTCTCCAGCTCCAGCCTGCCGCCGTGCTCCCGGGCTATCACGCCCGCCAGGTAGAGCCCGAGCCCGGTGCCCTCCGCCTTGGTTGTATAGAAAGGTTCCAAAACCTTGTCCATCCTCTCCGGCGGAATGCCCGGCCCGCGGTCGCACACGGTCAGCCGGGCCTCCCGCTCATCCGCCGCCAACCGGACCGCGACATCCCCGGGCCCCTGATCGCTCCGGGCCTCCACGGCGTTGCGTATCAGGTTGCCCAGGGCCTGCCCCAGCCGCAGGGCGTTGCCCTCCACCATGACGTTCTCCGCCCCGGAGAAGGTTATACTCGAACCGGCGAAACCGTGGGAGGCCGTCTCCACCGCCTGCCCGGCGAAGGCCGACAGGTCCAGGGGGCCCTGGGGAAAGTCCTCGCTGTTCCTTGTAAGCCCCAGGTAGCCCTCGATGAGTTCCGACACCCTCCGGGACTGGCCGACGATGATCTCCGTCATCTTCTCCGCCTTGTCCCGGGAGAGCCTGCCCGAGGCCAGCATCTCCGCCGCGCCGCTGATGGACGCCAGGGGGTTCCTCACCTCGTGGGCCAGGGTGGCGCTGAGCCTGCCCACTATGTAGAGCCTCTTCTTCTCCTCCATGGCCGCCCTTAGGTTGGCCGCCTCGGTGATGTCGCTCATCACCACTATGAGCCCGCCGTCCGAGCCGGAGGGGCTGAACCGGCAGTGGATTATCCTCTCGTCCATGGCGAGTTCGATGGTCTCCAGGGGGGAGTCATCATCGAGACGCCGGGTTACGGCGCTTCCCAGGGCGGTTCCCTTCAGGGACTCCCCCGGATTGCCGGAGAGCCCCAGCATGTCAACCGCCGCGGGGTTGGCCTGGAGAATGCCGCCCCCGCCGTCCACCACCAGCACACCGTCCTGAAGGTTTTCAAGAACCCTTCCGGACCGGGTCCTGAGTTCCGCCAGGTTGTCGATGAGCCGCTGGAAACCGCCCCTACTGGAGTACAGGGTTATTCCCAGCACCCCGCCCGCGGTCGCCGCGGCGAAAACAAGCGTGGCGGTGAGGGAGGCCCGGGCGATCAGGTACTCCATCGAGAGCCCGGCCTGTCCGACGGCGACCAGGGCGCCGACCGACCCGGCCCCGGTGGGGAACGGCCCCGACACGGAGACCGGCACCAGGGCCGCCAGAACTCCGGCTGACGCCAGGGAGGCGGTGACCCCCCCGGGAATGCCGAGGTAGAAACCGTAAACGAAGGCGTGCACCACCATGAGGGGAATGAAGGGGCTCTCGGCCCCCCGGGACACCGCCGCCACCGCCCCTAAGGCCAGGGCGTCGAAGATACAGAGAAGGTAGTAGGGCCACCGGACCCGGGGCCTTTTTCTCATCACGGGCGTCGTGACGAGGGTGGTGAGAACCGCGGCGGCGCCTACGGAGACGAACACCGGCGTCAGGTTTTCGTGACGCAGGAGGAACGCCCCCGTCACCGAGAGGATGCCGAAAACCGCCAGGCGCCCCACCTGAAGCCAGGTGCGGCGCCCGGGGCTTACGTTCGGGTGTTCCCTCAGCGCATCAAGCGTTTCCAACGACCTGAATCATGTCGAAGATGGGCAGGTACATGGCGATGACCAGGGCACCCACGAAACCGCCCAGGAACACTATCATGATGGGCTCGATGGTGCTGGCCAGCCCGGCCACCGCGGTGTTCACCTCTTCGTCGTAGAAGTCCGCCACCTTTATGAGCATCTCGTCCAGGCCGCCGGTCTCCTCGCCCACCGCTATCATCTGGGTGACCATGGTGGGGAAGACCTTCGACGCCTCAAGGGGGCCCGAGATGTTCTCCCCCCCGGAGATGCTCACCCTGGCGTTCATGACGGCGTCACTTATCACCACGTTTCCCGAGGTCTTGGCGGTGATGGCGAGGCCGTCCAGGATGGAGACGCCGCTGGAGATCAGGGTCCCCAGGGTGCGGGAGAACCGGGCGATGGATATCTTCCGGTTCAGTATGCCGAACACCGGCAGCGACAGTTTCACGTTGTCTATGAGCCTTCGGCCGCCGGAGGTCCGGGCGAAGGCGTTGTACAGCACCCATATGCCCACCGCGCCGGCTATTATGAGAAGGATGTTCTTCTGGGTGAACTCGGAGATAGCCACCACGGCCCGGGTCATTGCCGGGAGTTCGCCGCCCAGGTCCACGAACATCTGCTGGAAGACCGGAATCACGAACAGGAGCATGGCCATGGTGGCCAGGATAACCACGATCAGCACTACGAGCGGGTACATCATGGCGCTCTTTATCTTGGCCTGCAGGGCGGTGGTACTCTCCAGATAGTCCGCCAGCCTGGCCAGGATGGAGTCCAGGATACCCCCCTGCTCGCCAGCGGCCACCATGTTGCAGTACAGCTCGCTGAACACCTTGGGGTGCTTGCCCAGGGATTCCGCCAGGGTGCCCCCCTTCTCCACCTCGTTGGTGATGTTCGCGATGATGTCCTTGAAAATCGCGTTCTCCTGCTGCCTGGTCAGAATCTGAAGGCAGTTCACCAGGGGG